>JBEKKW010000003.1:0-78416 GCA_050010495.1 Acidimicrobiales bacterium | reverse complement strand
GTCAACGGTGACGTACCAGTTCCTGCCGCCCCACGAGGACGAGGCCCTCATCGTCGGACTGCTCGCCGGGCTGTTCCTTGTCGGCTCGTTCCTCTTCGAGGTGCGCTCCCGGCGCCGTCGCGTGTCGGAAGGCCACTGAGGCTCGCTTGATGGTCCCGTGCAAACCCTGCGCCCACCATGGGTTTTCGAGCCAAAGACGGCATCCGGTGCCCTATCTCTACTATTTTAATAGAAATACTAGGATTTGACCGCAAAGTGACAGGAAAGTGACGTGCTAGTGCCAGAGACCCCGATCCAACGAGTGCGCCGGGACGCGTCCCCGGCGGCACCGACCACAGCGACAGCCACTCAGCGCACGAGTCACGTCGACGGCGCCGACAATCAGGTGCGTCACGATGCATAAGTTAACGGACCACATCGATCCCGACACGTCGAAGGTCGTCATCATCGGTGCCGGTCCCGCCGGTTTGACCGCGGCGTGGGAGCTCGTCAAGCGAGGCGTGACGCCCACCGTGATCGAGGCCGACACCCAAGTGGGTGGCATCAGTCGAACCGTTGAACGCGAAGGCTGGCGATTCGACATCGGCGGCCATCGATTCTTCACCAAGGTCGCGAGGGTCCAGGCGTTCTGGCACGAGATCCTCGGGCCGGACGACTTCCTGACGAGGAATCGATTGAGCCGGATCTTCTACGACGGACGGTTCTTCGACTATCCCATCAAGCCACTCAACGCCCTGACCAATCTCGGCCCGCTCGAGTCGGTGCGGTGCGTCGCTTCGTACGTGACGACGAAGTTGCGACCGCCCAAGGACCAATCGGACTTCGAATCGTGGGTCGCCGCCCGGTTCGGCTGGCGCCTCTACCGCATCTTCTTCAAGACCTACACCGAGAAGGTGTGGGGCGTGCCCGCCACCGAGATCCGTTCGGACTGGGCGGCCCAGCGCATCAAGGGCCTGTCGCTGCCCAGCGCCGTCTTCAACGCCTTTCGCACCTCGTACGCCCAGACGAAGCACACGAGTCTCATCGACCGCTTCGAGTATCCCCGGCTCGGTCCGGGAATGATGTGGGAGCGCACCAGCGAACTCATTGTTCAGGCCCGCGGCGACGTCCAGCTCAACACGAGGATCGTCTCGCTCGTGCGCGGCGACCACGGCGTCGTGAGCGTCGTGACGGAAGGAGAGCAGGGGCGCGCAGAAGTGAGCGTGGACCACGTGGTGTCGTCGATGCCGCTCGGCGAATTGGCGTTGGCGATGAATCCCCTGCCGCCCGAGGCGGTCGTCTGCGCCGCCAAGTCGTTGACCCACCGCGACTTCCTGACCGTCGCGCTGGTCGTGCCGGAGGCCAACTCCTTCCCCGACAACTGGATCTACGTCCACGACCCCACCGTGAAGCTCGGTCGCGTCCAGAACTTTCGATCCTGGTCTCCCGACATGGTCAAGCCCGGCCGCACGTGCCTCGGCCTCGAGTACTTCGTGTTCGAGGGCGACGAGCTCTGGGGCATGTCCGACGACGACCTGGTGGCGTTCGCGACGGAGGAGATCACGCGAATCGGCCTCATCCCCGCCGACGTCGTCGACAAGGGATTCGTCGTGCGCGTCCCCCAGGCCTACCCGATCTACGACGCGGGCTACAGCGAGCACATCGAGGTGATCCGCGCGTGGCTGGCCCGCGAGACACCCAACGTCCACCCGGTCGGACGCAACGGCATGCACCGCTACAACAATCAGGACCACTCGATGCTGACCGCGATGCTGGCGGTGGAGAACATCTTCGGCGCGACCCACGACGTCTGGACGGTCAACGTGGAAGCCGAGTACCACGAATCTGGGCACCACGGCGTGGAGCCGCGGCAGTCCAAGATCCTCGACGGCGTCTCGGGGACCGGGCGCGACGTCCCCGGGCTGATCGAGCGAGATTCCCGCACCACACCGCCGCCGAGCGGGGCCGTGAACGTCCTGGCCGCGCTGAGCCGTCGATCGCCGAGCGTTCGCGCCCTCTTGCGGCTCGGCTTTCGAACGATCCTCGACGCGCGTCGACGCGCCCGAGCCCTGGTCCGGTCCCTGTCACCCGCCACGCTGGGGGACCGGCCCAGCGTGCAGCGAATCAGTTGGGCGCTCTACCGGTTCGCTTTCTCGCTGAGCACCGTGGGGTGGCTGCGCCAACTCCAGTTCCGACTGCGCGACCGCCTGAGCCGTCATCGACGCCAGTTCGTCGCGACGGACCGTCTGCTCGTCGGCGGGTGGAACGGCATGTCGGCGCGGCGCTTCGCCGAGACGACGGGCCTGCTGCTCGATCCCTCGACCCGACTGACGGAGTCGGCGCAAGTCGACCTGCTACGTCGCCACGACACCATCGGCACGACCGTCTACAACGACGAAGTGCTGATCGAAACGGCCTACTTCAAGCGCGTACGGGCCGCGGCCTCGATCTCGGGCCACCACCGCGGTGCGCGCAGCGACGAGGAGTTGATCCAACTGGCGCGAGAGTTCCTCGACCGCTACCAGGGCCGCACGATTCCCTACCGGCCCGGCCGCTCCAGCGCCAACGTGTTGCCACGGGTGCGCCGGATCGACCGATCCGAGTGCTTCGAGATACGAGACGGTCATCATCGCCTCGCCATCGAGGCGGCCCGAGGGGCCCGCGAGGTCGAGGTTGTAGTCGAGCGGCCCACGTCGGTGACGCCGGCGCAGCGACTGCTTCGGCGCATGTCGTGGCTCGACGGCCAGGAGCGGCTCTATCAGCCCGTGGCGCTGCCCGAGGTCGCGACTTGGCCGCTGATGCGACGTTGCAACGACCGACTCTCGATGATGCTCGACTTCCTCGGCGATCCGTCGTCGACGGACTCCTCGATCAGACGGACCTACCTGGACGTCGGCGCCTGTTACGGGTGGTTCGTCTCGGCGATGCACGAGCGTGGCTACGACGCGAGAGGCATCGATCAGGACCCGCTGTCACGGACCCTGGCCCCACTGATCTATCAGCTCGACCCCGCGCGCCTCGCCATCGGCGACGCCGCTGCGTTGCTGCGCGCACAGAACAGCACCGTGGACGTCGTCTCGTGCTTTTCGATGCTGCACCACTTCGTACTGGGCCGAGGCAGCTGCTCCGCGCAGGAGCTGATCGCGCTGCTCGACAAGGTGACGGGCGACGTGCTCTTCCTCGACACCGGCCAGTCCCACGAGGCGTGGTTCCGCCTCGTGCTGCCCGAGTGGACCACCCAGTACATCCAGCACTGGATCCTCGAGAACACGAGCTTCACGTCCGTTCGTGCGCTCGGCGCCGATCATGACGACGTCGCCCCCTTCGCGCACCAGTACGGACGCACCCTCTTCGCCTGCACGCGATGACCCGTGACCACCACGAAATCGGTTAAGGGCCCGGCGCTGCGTCGCTTGCTCGCTCGGCGCTTTCCGTTCGTGGTGTGGAAGGGACGGCGCGGCAGGGGTGAGGAGGCCGCCTTCATCGTCTCCAACGCCATCGTCAACGTCGCCAACTTCGGCTTCTTCGTCGTCGTCGGGCGCCTCTTCACGCCGTCGTCCTACGGGGCGATCTCGGCGCTGCTGAGCATCGTCACCGTCGCCAACACCCCGCTCAACGCGATCCAGGCCGGCGTCGTGAACGCCACGGTGCTCGCGCGCCGCGCGATGGGCGAACCCTCGCCGCGTCGGATCATCGGCTGGTTCGCGGTCTGCGGGCTCGCCCTGACGCTGCTCGTGGCCGGCGCCTCGGGCGCCATCGACCGCTACTTCAGCCTCACCAGCTTCGTGCCGGTGCTCATGCTCGCCTTGTGGTTCGCCCCGTCCGTCGTCAGCTCGGCGCTGTGCGGCTCGCTCATGGGCCACTACAAGTTCCGCGTCATCGCCGTGGCGAACGTGGTGGGCGCCCTCGCGCGCATCGTCCTGGTGCTGGTGTTCGCCCTGTCGGGCCATCTCTTCGGCCTGGCCGGTCCGGTCCTGGCGACGAGCACGGGGGTCACGGTCACGTCGTTGTGGATACTCGTTGCGGTGCGGCGCGAACCGTCGTGGCGATCGCCCACGATCCTGGAACTCCACCTGACGCAGACGTTCTGGGCCTTCATCTCACTGGCCGGTTTCGCGACGTTCGTGGCGATCGACGTCATACTCGCGCGCCACCTGCTCGGCGCCGCTGCGGCGGGCAACTACGCGGTCGCCTCGACCGCGGGCAAGATCGCCCTGTTCCTCTCGGTCGCCGTGCCCATCGTCGCCTACCCCCGCTTCACGGCGCACCACGCCGACGGCACGAGCGCCCGCCACGAGCTTCGCCAGGCGCTGGCCCTCGTGATTGGCCTCGGCGTCCTGGCCGGAGCCGTGATGGCGCTCGTCCCGCATCTCGTGATCGCCGTCCTGTTCGGCCACCGCTACGTCGCGGCGCCGATGCTGCTGCGGATCCTGGCGCCCGAAGGGGCCGCGATGGGCGTCGTCGGCCTCTTCACCTACTACCACGTCGCCCAGCGGTCCCTCTACGCCTTCGTGCCGTGGTCGGGCGTCGCGCTCGTCACGCTCTTCATGACCACCGGGCGTCTGCACGCGCACGGTCTCGCCCTGCTCATGCTGGTCAGCGCGGTCGCGGTAGCGCTCCTGATGGCGATCCCGGCGCTCTGGGGCGACCCCGTACGACACGAGGTCATGCTCGGTTCCGCGCCACGTGGTGACTTCGACGATTGACGCCGGACGCATTGGCCGTTACCAGTCCCGTCGCCGCCGACCAGACGACCGTGTCTCTCGAGCTGGCAACGTCGCGGTCGCGTCACTGAGGTGCCGGCAGTTCGTAGACGACGTTGGCGCGGGCGATGACTTCGGCTTCGTGGGACACGACGACGATCGCCGCGCCTCGGGCGAGCTCGATGGCGATGAGCGACAAGACAATGGCGCGGTTCACCGCGTCGAGCTCGGCGGTGGGCTCGTCCATGACGATCACGTCGGCCCCCTTCACCAGCGCCCGCGCGATCGCGACGCGCTGTCGCTGACCACCCGACAGCTCGGCGACGGTGCGGCTCGCGCACGATTGAAGGCCCAGCGCGTCAAGCCAGATCGACACGCGTTCACGAATCTCGTCCTTGGCAAGCGCACGCACCTGCAGCGGAAGCGAGACCGATTCGGCGGCCGTGAGTACCGGCACGAGGCCGAAGTCCTGCGTCACCAGTGCGGGCCGGTCGGTGGAACCGTGCAGCGTCCTCACTGGCGCGCCCGCGATGGTGATCTCGCCTCGATCTGGCTCGACGATCCCGGCGAGCGCGTGAGCGAGGGTCGTCTTGCCCGATCCTGAGGCGCCGGTGATCACGAGCAACTCTGCGGACGCGACGCGGAAGCTGACGTCGTCGAAGAGTCGACGTCCGTCCACGTCCATGCCGACCGCGGCGGCTCGCAGTTGCGCTCCGCTCACGGCGCCAGATCCTGCTCGTCGGCGCGGCGCAGTTCGACGCCGTTGGCAAGTCGAATGACCCGCACCAGGCTGTCCGGTGGCAGGAGGTCAAGAACCTGGAGGGGCAGGTGCAAGCTGCCATCGCGACCGACCACGGCGTACTCGACGCCGTAGCGCCCCTCCGCTCCGACCCGACCGTCGCGGATCGTCACGGTGCGTTCAAATCGACTGGCGACCTCCGCGTCGTGGGTGACCACGATGACGGTCAGGCCGATCTCTCGATGGATCGCCAGGATGCTTTCGATCACCTGGTCGCGCTCCTCGCTGGCGAGCTGGCTCGTCGGTTCATCGACGAGCAGGAGGCGCGGCAGCACGGCCACCCCCGCGACGAGCGCGACGCGCTGGCGCTCGCCGATGGACATCTCGTCGATCCGCCGATCGGCGAGCGCCGACAGACCGAAGAGCTCGAGCAACTCCGCCGCGCTGCGCGATGGGGGGTCCCCTCGACGCCGCGCGCCGTGCTGGGCGAACCACACGTTTTCGAGCGCCGTCGCGTACGACAGCAGGTTCGCCGACGCGCCCTGGACCACCAGTGAGATGTCACGGGCCCGCAGACGAGAGAGCACGTCGGCGCTCAGCTTGCCGACGTCGTGCTCGCCGATACGCACCGACCCGGCCGACGGCGCGAACTCACCCGCGAGCAGTCCGAGCACCGTCGACTTGCCGGCGCCCGAGGGGCCCAGCAGCGCGATTGACTCACCCGCCCTGATGTCGAGGTCGATCCCGCGAAGGGCGACGACCTCGCCCTCGAGCGACGAGTAGAGGTGGACGACGCCGGAGAGGTGCACGTCGGTTCCCGCCTCGGGGGCGTGCGTCGGGGATTCGAGCGTGCTCATTCCATCGACCCACCGTCATGGCGCGCTCGGTTCCCGCGCATCACCGTTCGGGTCGTCAACTCGACGGCGCCCGCCAGGAGCAGGGCGAGAATCGCCACGGCGCCCAGAAAGGGCGTGATCGGCACCGCCCTCGAGATCGGCAGACCGCCGGTGCCCGCCGCGAACTCGGGCAGTGACGTGAAGGCGAGGGAGTCCGTCGCGAAGCCGATGGCCGCGCCGACGACGAGGGCGACACCGAGCACCATCGCGTTTTCGACGAGCAGCGCCCGGCGCACCGTTGCCGTGGGGACGCCGTCCAAGGAGAGCGACGTGAACTCACGCCGCCGCCGGCGACCGTCGAGGACGATGACGAAGGAGACGGTGCCGATAGCCAGCAACGCGGCGATCGGCGCGACGAACAACGCGACCGTGTAGGCCAACGCCACGCCACTGTGATCGAGCTCGCCCAGGCGGGTCGAGGCCAGCGCGATCGGACCGATCACGACGCCGTCCGTCCGCAGTCGCTGGAGGATCGCGGGACTCGCCGACGGCGCCAGCCATACCTGGTACGTCGTATCGTTTCCCCTTCTGATGATGGCCCGTTGCGCGAAGACGTAGTCGACCAGCGCACCGTGGTCGCCCAGTAGCGGCAGCGTCGAGACGAAGGCCAACGGGTGCACCGTCAACAGACTCCCGTCCAGGTTGAGGGTGAGATTGCCCCGAGGCGGGACCGGAGGGTCCGTGATCTCGATCCTGGTCGACACGATGGCGGGTGTCGCCGCGGGCAGGTTGACCGGGCTCAGGATCAAGCCGCTGGACTGGAGCTGCACGCCGGGGATCGAAAAAGCGACCTGGCAGCACGGGCGACCCGTCGACGTGACGTGGATGGACGAGGGTTGTGCGTCCCACGTCCCTGGGTGACCCGCCCCGAACCTGACGTCGCGCCACTGCCCGCCCTGGCGCTCGGCAACGCCGTGCAGGACGAACGCGACCTTCTTCGAGTAGGGATTGAACGGATTCACCCAGTTCGGAGCCAGCCCGGTGAGGCGGCAGGTCCCGGTGCACAGGCCGGCCAGCGGGATCGTGTAGTTGTGCAGACCCGCCACGATCGGGCCCACGAAGATCGTCTTGCTGTTTTGATAGGTCTCGCCAAAGATGCTCACGCCGAGTTCGATCCGCGGCGTTCCCTCGGCGACGCCGAGCGTCAAACGCAGCGCGTCGCCCGAGAAACTCACGCCGGGCGGCACCCGTGGCGAGAGTTCGTGCGCCAGGTCGGCGAGTGATTCTGGAGCGAGGGCCGAGGGCCAGACGCCCACCGCCGCCAGCCGCGACGTGTCGACGCCGAGCAGCTCACCGGTCGGCGACGAGTAGTACGCGACGGCCATCGCCTCACGCCCGGAAGGGTCGGCTCGGCGCACCGCCGCTTCGAGGTTGAACAGCGGGGGCGCCGTGACGTCGACGACCCGGGCCGCACCGACGTCGAAGTGCGCGACGAGGGACCGATTCGACGAAGCGAGGAAGAAGCTGCCCACGGCGAAGAGCAGTACGGCGGTCGCGGCGGTCAGCGGGAGGAGCTGTCGCAGGACTGAGGGACGACGGCCGATCTGTCGCAGCGCGAGGAACCAGGCGACACGACTCGTCTCACCGTTACGGGCGATGACGGCGCGGATCACCACGGCCGCGAGACGAAGACCGATCACTCCCGCTCCGAGGGCCAGCAGTCCGGGAGCGAGCGCGGCCAGCGGATCGGCGTGCGAGCCGCTCAACGATCCCTTGGTCGCCAGCGAGAGCAGGCCCGTGAGGGCGAGCGCGACCGCGAACGCGTCGACGGCGATGCTGACGAGCGTCGCCTGGAGCTTGCTCAACGACCGTGATCGCCAGAGCTCGGAGGAGGCGACCGTCATCGCGGCCACGCCGGCGACGCACGTGCCAACGGCGAAGGCGACGGCGGTTGCCGGAAACGAGACCGGCGTGCCCGCGATGAACAGCGTCTTCGTCAACAGCGCGAGCGCCCCCCAGGCCACCAGGACGCCCACGGGGAGTGCGGCGACGATGAGCGTGGCGGGTTCGCCGATGGCGAGGGCGATCAACGCGGATCGGGGAAAGCCGTGTCGCCGCGCGAACTCCGACTCCTGGCGACGCCCGAGCAACGTCGAACGGCCCAAGGTGTAGAGAATCAGCAGGGAGAGCAGTATCAACTGCAGCACGATGGCCAGCACCACGGTGCTCATCAGGTCGTCGTCGAGCCGCGTCGCACTGATGAGCGACGTCAGTCCCGTCGACGCGGCCAACCCGTAGTGGGAGAAGAGGGTCGACTTGACCTTGACGACCGTGGAATCGAGGACCGAGGCGCCCGAGAGCGTCGCGTCCGCACGCCACGCGAGGTCCACGCTGAGCTGGGGCTCGGCCACGGGGCTCGTGGCGAGCACCGTGGCGAAGGTGGCGACGAGCGGATCAAGTTCCACCACTGGTGGTCCGCCGGTCCCGTAGTCGAAGTAGTTTTCATCCTTCCAATAGTTGTTATCGACCTTGGCGGGCGACACGTAAACGCCAGTTATCGTCATGCCGGTCGTGATCGAGGTGTGGGAGTCGGAGATCTGCAAGCGAGCACCGACGCCAAGGTCCGACGCGGCGGCACTTCGTTCGCTGATCGCCACGTCGTCCGCCCGCCGGGGACAGGTCCCTTCGACGAACGTGAGGTGAGCGCAGATATCGCTGCGGGCCAGGATGTCAGCGGCGTATTCCTGGGTCCGGAGGAGGAAGTGAGAACCAACGTCGATGGTGAACAGCGGAGGGGACAGGAGTCCGCCCGATTGAACCTCGACCGTCTTGGCCGCGGTGGAGAGCTTGCTCATCTGCGTCGCACCGCCGTTGTCGATGAACGTCAAGTCCGTCTGACCGGGTGCTGCGGCTCGCACGGCGCTCGTCAGCACCGAAGTATCGGCGCTCTTCAAGAACATGGGTCCGATGGCCGCGGCCGCTATCGCGAGAACGGCAACGACGAACATCACCGCGGCGGCCGAACGTCGCGCCTTGAACGCCGCCAGCAGCATTCGAACACGCATTAACAGTTCAGAAGTGCCCCCGGCCATGCCTGTTCATCCTATTGACCTTCTTCGGGCTGCTTGAGGGCGAGTACGTCAAGCCACGTCGACGGGCCCCGATGGGCATTGCCGTGCCTACACGAAACTTTCGATTAACGAATAGGTCAGCGAGCAGAACGTCGACGTACCGCACGAGGCGTGCACGAACCGCACCAAGCGGCACGTGCACGCCTCGAGTGGACGGTGGCCACCGGCGCGGCTTCGAACGCATCGGACTGAGAGAGTCGCCTCGCCGTGCGCGCTCTCGCTATCTCGGCATCGGATGTCATTCGAGATTTAGCATCGATACCATCGACAACTCACCGGCGAACGTACTCCTGCTCATCGTGGCAGGATTCTTGGCCGGTGTCGTGGGTTCGGCCGGTGGCATCACGTCGCTGATCTCGTACCCGGCGCTGCTGGCGGTGGGAATCCCGGCGCTGCCGGCCAACGTCACGAATGTCGTGGCCCTCGTGGCTGCCTTCCCCGGTTCCGCCCTCGGCTCTCGTCCCGAACTCCGGGGCCGGCGCGAGTGGCTGCGACGTTGGGCACTGCTCGCCGCGTTGGGTGGCGCGTCGGGCGTCGCCCTGCTCCTGCTCACGCCCAACCACGTCTTCACGCGGATCGTGCCGTTCCTGTTGGCGTCGGGCGCCCTGCTCATGCTCCTGCAGCCACGGATCTCGCGGTGGCGCGAGCGTCGCCAACGCGAGAGCAATCGTCTCCTGCTGCCCGGCGGACTGTTTCTCATGTGTGTCTACACCGGCTACTTCGGCGCGGGGTCGGGCGTCATGGTCCTGGTGTTGCTGTTGCTCACCGTGGATCAGGACCTGCCGCGGGCCAACGCGCTGAAGAACATGATCCTGGGCGTCGCTACGGTGGTCGCCGCCGTCGGCTTCGTCCTCTTCGGACCCGTTCACTGGTTGGCGGCGGTCTTCTTGGCGATCGGTCTCTTCGCCGGCAGCTTCGTCGGGCCCTCCGTGACGCGGCGGATGCCGGGCACGCTGCTGCGCGTACTGGTGGCGGGCGCGGGATTCGGACTCGCCATCTGGCTGTGGGTCACCTCAAAGTAGGGCAACCGAGCAACACGGCAATCGAGGGCGTCCCGAGTTAGTTCCTCCGTCGCACGAGTTAGAGGACGGCCCGCGTGCCCGTGCGTCTCGTCACGAACCTTCGAGTTGGGCCAGCGCGGCGCGCACGCGCAGACTGCCGGGCGACAACTCGCCTTCGCTGCGTGCCCCGGCGAGCAGCGTGCCCCACCACGCGAGGTCGTCGAGCATGATCGTCATCGCAATGTCCGTCATCGGGTCCACGGGCACGCCCGACCCGTCGAAGGCGTCCTGCACCTTGGGAATCAACACCGTGTCGCGTAGGGGCACCATCTCGGACTCGATCGCCACGTCCGTGAGATGCTCCACGGCACGCACGCCCGCCGAGATGCCGATGCTGTAGCCGACCATGGCCAGCGGCTTGTTGCGAAGTGCCCAACTGACGAACACCGAGTCCAGGGCGTTCTTCAAGGTGCCGGGTATCGAGTGCAGGTACTCAGGCGTCACCACCAAGAGTGCGTCGGCCGCCTTCAGTGTCTGGTTCCACTTACGCACGATGGGCTCGGAGTAGGTCGGATCGGCAAAGTCGCCGATGGTACCCATGTGCTCCTGGAAGAAGGGCAGCGGCCAATCGCGCAGGTCCAGGACCTCCACGTCGAAGGCCCCGTGGGCCGTCGTGCGCGCGACGACCCACGGGGCCACCGAGTCGCCCATCCTGGTGGGCCTCGTACTGCCGATAATGATCTTGAGGTTCAGCATTGCTCGACTCCTTTAGTTGGGCTACTCGACCATTGACAATGCAAGTGTTCCACAAATGCTTGATGTGGTCAAGAATCTCCTGCCAGACTGATGACGTGACGAAACGACCGGCTCCCGAGGAGGCGGACCTGCTCGTCGACCGACTGCTCGACGTCACGCACCGGGTCCAGCAGGTCGTCTCCGACGTCGCCGAGCGCTACGACCTCACCCCTCAGCAGGTCGCTCTGCTGCGGATGCTCGACGAGCCGATGTCGATGGGGGCCTACGCCGAGGACCTGTCCTGCGACCCTTCCAACGTGACGGGGCTCATCGACCGCGCCGAACGCCTGGGCCTGGTGGAACGCCTGCCCGACCCGTTCGATCGCCGAGTCCGGATGCTCACGCTGACGGCCAAGGGCCGATCGACTCGTTCGCGCGTGAACCGCGACCTCGCTTCCGGACTGGCCGACACCCTGGGTTTGGCGACGAGTGACGCCAGCCGGATCGCCGGGCTGCTGCAATCGATGACGAACCTCACCGTAGGGCAGAACGGCCAGTAACGTCGATCAGTCGATGACGGTGACGTACTTGCCGACCAGCTGAGCAGTCTGCTGGACCACGTCGCCCGCGCGCCGATCAGCGTGGTCCTCTTGGAAGTGCGCGAACGCCGTCGTCGAGGAGATGGGATTCACCTCCGCGTCACCGTGGTCGTGAAAGGAGACGTGGACGAAAGAGTCGTCGGCGAGGCGAAAGACCAGGTAACTCACGTTGTCGGGTTTGGCACTCGCCAACTCCTCGAAGACGGCCTCGATCCGTCGCTGGTTCTCATCGGCATCCTCGGCGCTCCGAGTGGCGTAGCGCGTTACCAGTCGCTTCTGCATACGGGTTCTCCTCTCCTCTTGCGTGCGGTGCAGGTCGTTGGAACGACAACCTCCAACCACTGGTTCAGCAACATCATGGCCGTTCTCGACGTGCAGTTCACTCGAAGCGCGACGACGAAGAATCTCTCCGATGGCCGCGAGACGTCGGCGCCACTCCCTATGCGGTGAATCCGGCGCGACCGGGATTGGGTCCCGACGGCCCGCTAGCTACTGTTGGTCATTTGAAGTTCTGGCTCACCGAAGGTGATCTCGGTGATCTCCGTTTCGTGAGTCGGCTGAACCTCAGCGAGCGGGTGACGTACTTCGGCCACCTTCCACCACCACGAGATGCGGCGCTCGAGGTAGTAGTCCACGCTGTAGCGGCTCGTGCCGACGTAGTAGCAGAGCGTCAGCAGGCCCATCGAGACGAGGGCGTAGATGATCGCCGTTCCAATGTCCGACGACCCACTCATGTAGGGGCCACCGAATCCCTCGGCCACCGACCAGATCACGACGCCGAGGACGGCGGACGAGATATAGGTGAACTTGCGAGCGAAGCCCAGGATGATGGCAACGGCCACGAGCGTCTCGAGGATGGCGACGAGGTACGCGAAGAAGTCGGGACGCGGAGTCTGCAATTTGACCCAGAAGTCGAACCACCACGCGAGCCACGTGGGTTGACCCTTGGCCACACCCGAGATGGCGGCCACGTACGTGCTGCGAAATCCTGGCAACCACTTGAGGGCGGCGTCGATCCCCCAGATGAGTCCGAAGACGACCCGGAAGACGTCCTGGGCCACGACTTCTGGGCGGTTGAGCGTTCCTTCAACGGTGTTAGTGAGACCGGCATTGTGTACCTCACTTCATTTCACGTGGCGCGAATACATTCCGTAATTCCAACGTATACAAATAGTGGAAAAGAGCAGTAGAGCAGTAAGTCACATGATCAGCCCTCACGTCGTCGTGAACCGTCGCGGAGTGAAACGACATCGACGGGACGTGACCCGGTCCACCACGGACGACGTCGTCACGCACGATCTCGTCGGTCAACGATAGAGGTCGTGCGAAACGCCTTCGAGGCAGTTGCCCCTGGTTACATTGAGCCCGGTTCGACGGGGATCTGGCCGACGTTCTCCTTCAGCCACTCCTCGTACGTATGCAGGTCGGGGTTGAGCTGGCGCGTGCCCTCAATCGGGCGCGCGGCGCAGTAGGAGTCGGAGAACTCGGCGTTGAACTGGAACATGTTGCCGAGGTCCTCCGCTCCCGGAAACCCGAAGGAACGGTACAGCTCAGGACTCACGGCGTTGTAGTTGACCTTCTCACCGAGCGCCTTGCTGAGTCCTGCCGCCATGTCCTGGCCCGTCAGGTGACCGCCGGCGATGCCGATCGTCTTACCGATCGTGTCGCTCGCGGCGAAAATGCCGTACGCGCAGCCGCCGATGTCAGCGGCCGCGATGCCCGCGAGCTTCGCGTCGCCGATCGGGAACGTGATGGCCAGCACGCCGTCCTCGCCGCGCTGGGGACCCATGCCGAAGTAGATCATGTTCTCCCAGTAGAAGGACGTGTTGAGGAACGTCGTGGGCACTCCTTCGTCGCTGAAGTAGTGGTTTGACTCACCCTTGCCGTCGAAGTGCGGGACCTTGTACTCGCCGTTGAGCGTAGGCATGCGGTCGTCGTTCAGTGGCACCCAGTTGCGCACGTCTTCGAGCGTCGACCAGATCACGTGCGAGACACCGGCCGCCTTGGCGGCCCGGGCCATGTTGGCGGCCTGGGCGTTCTCCTTCGCGGGTGAGAAGTGCTCCCAGAAGTTCGTGACGCAGTACGCACCGTAGGCGCCCGCGAAGGCTGCGGCGAGGCTCGCCTCATCGTCGAGGTCGGCCTGGACCACCTCGACGCCGAGGGCGGCGAGCGCCTTGGCCTTGTCCGAGTTGGGGTCACGGGTGATCGCGCGCGCGCTGAATCCACCGTCAGGATGGGCGAGGATCGCCCGAATGAGGCCGCCCCCCTGAGCTCCGGTGGCGCCGGTGACGGCGATGATCTTGGTGGCTGTTTGATTCATGAGGTCCTATCCGTTCTTTGTGGTTGATTGTGGTGGGCGTGAACTGCGAGTGAACTGCATTTTCAACGTCAACATCGACGTCCATAGCGGTGGAGCAAGAAAACGTGACGAGTCTCGCGGGCGACGTGATCCGATCACTGCGATTCACCCCGTCCCTGCGACGTGTTCAGGTTCGACTGGGACTCTCGAAGATCCAAGGACGATCCCCCCGCCGCGTAGTACCGCTTGCCCGCGACGAGCAGCTCCTCGGCGGGGAACTTCGTGATCACCTCACAGCCGCTCGCGGTCACCACGACCTCCTCCTCGATGCGCGCCGCCGACCAGCCGTCCTTCGCCGGCCAGTAGGTCTCGAGGGCGAAGACCATGCCCTCTTCGAGCACCTCGGGGTGATCGAGCGAGATCATCCGGCTGAAGATCGGCCGCTCCCAGATGGACAGTCCGATGCCGTGTCCGTACTGCAGGCCGAAGGCCGCCTCCTCGTTCTCGAATCCGAAGTCCTCGGCCCGGGGCCAGATCGAGACGATGTCGGCCGTCGACGCGCCCGGTTTGACCATGGCGATGGCGGTGTCGACCAATTCGCGGCACCTGGTGTAGGCGTCGCGCTGGGCGACCGAGGCGCTGCCGACGGCGAAGGTGCGGTAGTAACAGGTCCGGTAGCCGTTGAAGCTGTGCAGGATATCGAAGAAGGCCGGGTCACCGGGGCGGATGAGACGGTCGCTGTAGACGTGGGGGTGCGGCGAGCAGCGCTCGCCCGAGATGGCGTTGACGCCCTCGACGTGCTCGGATCCGAGGTCGTAGAGCGTCTTGTTCACCAGCGCCACGCACTCGTTCTCCTTGACGCCCGGACGCAAGAACGAGTAGAGGTCCTCGTACGCCGCGTCGACCATCGACGCCGCGTAGGTGAGCAGGGAGATCTCGTCGGAGGTCTTGATCCGGCGGGCCTCGAGGAAGACCTGCTGGCCGTCGACCAGCGTGATGCTCTCCTTGGCGAAGGCGGCCAGCACGGGCATCTCGATGACGTCGACGCCGACCGCCTCCTTCTCCAGGCCGAACTGGAGCAACACTTCCTTGACCTTCTCCGCGACCGAACCAGCGCGATCCGCCCCGGGAGGGATCGCGCCGCGTAGCGTCGAGATGCCGGCGCGGGCGCCGTCGTAGGGCACCTGGGTCCCGTCGGGCAGCACCTGGACGCCGCTCAACCACGGGTTGTAGAGCTGGTGGTGCCGGGCTGCCGAGCCGAAGTCCCACACGATGGGCTTGCCCCCGCGTGGCAGCAGCGCGAAGCGAATCAGCTTGTCCATGGCCCACGTGCCGATGTGGGTACCGGTCATGTAACGGATGTTGTGGAAGTCGAACGTGAGCAGCGCGCCGAGGTCGGAGCGCTCGAGTTCACCCTGGAGCTTGGCCAGGCGGTCCTCGCGCAGGCGCGGCATGTCGACGCGGCTCTCCCAGTCGACCGAGTTACTGCCGTAGGTATGAATTCCCATCGTTCCTCCTAGTACTGCATTCAGTTGTCCCGGGCCCTAGCGGCGTCGCTGGCGGGCCCACGAGTCCAGCCCCACCGCGATGAGCAGAATGATCCCGAGGACGATCTGCTGGTAGAGCGGGTTCACAGCGAGCAGGTTGAAGCCGTTGCCGATGAGCGCGATGAAGAGCACGCCGATACCCGTGCGCCAGACCGACCCTTCGCCGCCGGCGATCGAAGTGCCACCTACGACGATACCCGCGAGCACCGTAAAGGCGAGGGTGGTGCCGCCACTGGCCGCCTGGGCGCTCAGCAGTCGCGAGATGTCGATCACCCCGCCGAGGCCGGCCGCACCACCGCTCAGGACAAAGGTAATGACGCGAATGCGGTTCACCCGCACGCCGGCCAGTCGCGCCGCCTCGGCGTTGCCTCCCGAGGCGACCATGTAGCGCCCGAACGTCGTGCGCGAGAGCAGCAGCCCCAGCACGACGACGAAGACGAGTGTCATCCACACCGCGCTGGGGACGGTGAGCCACTGCGCGTTGGCGAACCGGTAGAAGCCCGAGCTGGCCGAGAGCACGATGAGGTTCCCGCTCGAGACGCGCAACGCGATCCCGCCGACCACGAAGGACATCGCCAACGTGGTGATCAGCGCGTTGATCTTGAATACGGTCACGATGAGACCGTTGACCAGTCCCACCAACAAACCGACGGCGATGGCGCCAACGATAGCCAGCACGGGCGAATGATGCGCGGCGATCTCACCGGCCACGACGGTGGCGAGCCCGTAGGTCGCCCCAACCGAGAGGTCGATCCCGCCGGCGACGAGGACCAGCGTCCCCGCGGCGGCGATGCAGAGCGTCGAGGCCTGCTGGTCGAGGATGTTGATCAGGTTCGTGGTGTGCAGGAACGGCCCACTCGTGATCGAGAGGACCACGAACAGGATGAGGAAGGGGATGGCGATGCCGGCGGTACGCCACGAACCGAGCAGCGACAGGGTGCCGGTGCGCAGTCGCCAGGGCGCGTCCTCCAGGTCCTCGAGGGTGTCGGTCGGTTCAGGGATCTGGTTCGTCATCAGGTCTCCTCAGGTGACGCCGGTATCGGTGAACGCGGCGGCGAGCACGGCTTGTTCATTCATCGCCTCACCCGTGAGTTCGGCCGTGAAGCGTCCGTGGCGCATGACCAGGGTGCGGTGGGCCAAGCCGAGGACCTCGTCGAGTTCCGATGAGATCAGGATGATCCCCATTCCCTCTCGGGCCATCTGCACCAGCAGGTCGTAAATCGCTCGTTTCGATCCGACGTCGACGCCGCGCGTCGGCTCGTCGGCGATGAGCACGGAGGGCGAGCACATCATGGAGCGGGCGAAGAGGAGTTTCTGCTGATTGCCCCCCGAGAGCATCATCGCGGGCATGGCCATGCTGGCGGCCCGGACGTTGGTCTTCGTCATCAGTTGGGTGACCGCTCGACGCTCGCGGATCCCGGCGATCCATCCGAGCCGGCTCACGAGATCGAGGCGCGACAGAGAGATGTTCTCCTTCACCGAGCGGCCCATCATCAGGCCCATGTCCTTGCGCGACTCGGGGATGAGGACGAGGCCGCGGTAGATCGAACGGTGGGGGTGCCGCCCAGCGAGCTCGGTGCCGTCCAAGCGAACGGTGCCCGCCGAGACCTTCGCGTCGCGGAAGATGGCTCGGGCGAGCTCCGATCGGCCCGCGCCGACCAGTCCCGAGATCCCGAGGATCTCGCCTTGGCGAAGCACGAAGGAACAGTCCGACACGCCGGGGGCGCTCACGTGCTCGACTTCGAGCAGAACGGGGACGTTCGAATCGACGGGTACCTTTTCCGGGAAGGCCGAGGACAGCGAGCGTCCGAGCATTCCCTCGATGAGCGACTCTTCCGTTGCCCCGGCGGCCTCGACCGTCCTCACGAGGCGACCGTCGCGCAGGGTCGTGATCGTGTCGGACAGGGACAACACTTCCGGCAGGAAGTGCGAGATGAGCACCACAGCGCTACCCCGGCGACTCAGGGAGCGGATGATCTCGTGCAACGCCGCCGACTCATTGCTCGACAGGGCCGCCGACGGCTCGTCCATGACGACAATCGATGCGTTGCGCGACAGCGCGCGCATGATCTCCACCTTCTGACGCTCGGCGGTGGACAGGCTCCCGGCGCGCACGTCCGGAGAGAGGTCGAAGCCAACTCGATTGGCCAGCTCACGGAAACGGCGCCTCGCCTCACGTCGGCGAACGAAACCCGCAGTGGCGACCTCGGAACCCAGGTAGACGTTCTCCGCGACCGTAAGGCCGGGAACGATGGAAGGGTCCTGGGCGATGGCGATGATGCCCTGGGCCAGCGCTTCGCGTGGCGAGCGAAGCACGAGTGGTCGACCGGCGAAGGTCATGTCACCTTCGTCGGGCCCAATGACACCGGAGATGATCTTGCCGAGCGTCGACTTGCCGGCGCCGTTCTCGCCGATCAGCGCATGGACCTTTCCCAATTCGATAGTCAGCGAGACGTCGATGAGCGCGGGTACCCCACCAAACCGCTTGGACATCCCGGTGACGACCAAGTCGCCACCGAGAGTCTAAAACTGACGGACATCGGTGACACTCTAGGTTCCTCAAGAGGAGGAATCCATGACCGAGAAGGAACAGCAGCGCGTGATGAATCACCGATTAGCGGTGATCCGTCACGTGGACGAAGTGACGGGAAATGTGTCGGCGACCTGCCGCTACTTCGGCATAAGCCGACAGTGCTTTTACGGGTGGCTGCGTCGCTACGAAGAAGAGGGCGAGGAGGGGCTGAGAGAGCGATCGCGCCGCCCACTGACCTCGCCCAACGCCACGCAAAGCGAGGTCGTGGGCAAGATCATCTACCTGCGCACGCACTATCACCAAGGGCCCCAGAAGATCTCGATGTACTTGAAGCGCTACCACGACGTCGACATCAGCCCGTCCGGAGTCTGGCGGATATTGAAGAAGCTCGACATGAGCCGCCTGCCCACCTCCCAGCGCTACCAGCGCCACGCCAAGCGCTGGAAGCGCTACGAGAAGCCCCTGCCGGGCCACCGGGTCCAGGTCGACGTCAAGTTCATTGAGCCCATTGCGGGCCTTAAGAAGCGTCACTACCAATACACGGCCATCGACGACTGCACGAGGATCCGGGTCCTTCGCATCTACCCAAAGAACGACCAGAAGACCGCGATCCAGTTCCTGGACTACTTCTTGGAGCGACTGCCCTTCAAGGTCGAGGTGATCCAGACTGATAACGGGGCCGAGTTCCGAGGCGCCTTCCACTACCACGTGCTCGACAAGGGCATCGGCCACGTTTACATCAAGCCGGCGACGCCGCGACTAAACGGGAAGGTCGAGAGAAGTCATCGCATCGACAACGAGGAGTTCTATCGCCAGCTCGAAGGAGTCGTGATTGACGACACTGGACTTTTCAACGAGAAGCTCCGCGAATGGGAAGACTTCTATAATTTCAATCGCCCCCACGGAGGACTCGGTGGACAGACCCCCTACGAACGACTAAAACAGAAAGTGACGAACCGAGTGTGATCGGTGTTCGTCAGTTGCACAAGGTCAATATTTAAGAGTTCTCTTCTTGTCGTGTGAGCCGAAGACAATTGATACAAAGCTTATTTTAATTCTGTGCTCGTCCATTGGCGTGTCGAGATCAGCCATTAAGGGCGCCAACATCACGGGATCGGGAACGCATCGCTCGAAGTTCATCGAGCGTAATGTTGCGCCAGGCGATTTCTTACTGCGGCGGATAAATAAATCCCCTGGTCACGCTCTGGCCGTTGTTGAATCGCGGACGCCAGAATCGGGTAGAAAAAATCCCTAATTTCATCCCTAACATTTCTCGATAGCCACTGAACGCACTGAACACACTGAACGCAAAACTCTATGAATGTGGGGTTCTCTGAATCTAATGAATAGAGAATAATGAATTCGGTGGCCTTTTAATCCCAAGGTGCCGGGATCGAGACCCGGGCGGCCCACTACTCCAAATTTTTTAATTGTTCGTTTAAGTGTTCGTGAGTTCCAACGGTCGTCGTACTTTCGAATACGAGCAGGAAAACTTCGTAAACTGCGAGCAGAACACCTGGCGCGAAACATGTTCCGAACCGTAATGTCGACTTGCGAGACGCGTCACCCGACGACGCCAATCGGTCGTTTCCGCCGCCTTCACAGTCACAGTGAGTCCCGCTCTCGCCGAGGTCAGTCCCCGTAAGTTGACGTCAACTTCGGCACGCCCCTCTGCCATAGAAGTTTCGGTAGAGCAATGCGATGATCGCGATGCCAGCCGGTATCACTAGCACGACGCCAGCGTTTTCCGCGGGATTTGACGGCGAACAGTATCTCCTATCTAGGCTTGCCGGCAGGTCGACAGGGCTGCTTCTCCGGGCGTCTTCGTGTCACGCTTTTCACGCCAATGAACTAGAAGTAGGTATGAGCTACTCAGAGCAGTCCGACGATATCGAGTTGCTTCAGAATTTAGAATCGAGCCCATCAGCATTAGAGGCCTTCTACCGTCGCCACCTGGCAGAAGTCACGAGGCTCCTTGCGAGTCGGTGCCGGACCCCGGAAGATCTGGCCGACGCGGTATCGGCCACCTTCTTGGCGGTACTGATGTCGGCCAGGACGTTCAATTCAGACCTCGGCTCACCGAGGGCATGGCTCTTCTCTATTGCCATCAACGAGGCCCGGGGGCAAGGACGGTCACAAGGCAAGCGCGAGGGTCTACTTCTTCGAATTCGGGGCAGTGCACTGCTTTCTCAAGATGACTCCGATCGGCTCGCCGAACTCATCGATGCTGAGCGAGCCGTCTCGCAACTCGAGCATGCGTTGCGTAGTGCACCGACTGGCGAACGTCGGCTTCTCCACTCGATGATCACCAATGACGCCAATGTCGCCGAGGCTTCTCGCTCACTAGGGATCAGCGCCGCCACGGGGCGCAAGCGCTTGGAGCGCCTGCGCGGCCGCGTTTTCAATGACGACACCGAATCAATGACACCAAATCCTGCCCGAAGCAACTCGTCACCACCGGAGGAATCATGAATACGCTCACCGCATCAAACGCCAGGGGATCATTCGAGGGCCGCTTGCTCGATGAACTCCTCGCCATACAGGCCGAGATGACCAGATCCGTGACCACGAGTTCACCACGTCGACGCCGCTACCGGACTGTCGCCATATCGAGTGTTGCCGCTGCGGTGGTCGCCGCGGTATTACTCCAGGTACTCCCGGGCACGCTGAACAAGACTCCTTCAGCATCAGCCGCCCAGTTCTTGAGGAGGGCCGCAACGACGGTGTTGTCAAAGGCCACCGCCAGCGATCAGAGCGCCATCATTCCCCAGCCCAACCAGTACGTGTACTCCGTGAACGAAGATCCGAACGGCACCCTGGTCAAGACGTGGATCTCGGTCAACGGTGCCAATCCGGGACGTACCGAGTGGATCTCGGGGATAGCAGGAGAGGTTCCCGCAACCGGCGGTAATTCGTTGACCCCGTGCACATTGGCCCAAGCAGGATCCTGTCTACCTGAAGTGGGTTACTTTCCGACCATGCCGACCAATCCCAGTTCCCTGCTGGCGTATCTGAACACAATCGGGTTCGTGGACTCATCCGGATTCGCCGACACAAGCTCACCCGGCGACGCGGCGAACGATCTCGCGAAGGGTGTGATGTACCTGTTAGAGACCGCCTACCTGTTGCCAGCACAACGTGCGGCGCTATTCAACCTCATGGCCGCAACGCCGGGTTTCACTATCGTGCCCGCCATGGCCGACGCGATCGGACGGATGGGGGTAGGAGTCGAATGGACCTTTGCGGGAGGGTCCGGAGCCCTCATCTTCAATTCTACGACGTACGACTTGCTCGGTGTCCGAACGTGGCCACAGGGCGCAGCCAGTCTGAACGCTCCCTATGACGGCAACGCGTTGATTAGCATCTCGGTCGTCAACTCCACTACTTGAGCCGCTTGCCGCTCGGAGCATCAATCAATTCTCGATTCTTTTCTTTTTGGAACCCAATCGAGAGACACCTGACACTGGAAAACAAACGCGAACCCGCACGCGAACCGCAGCGATCTGAAACTGAAGATGACCGGACGTCTTGAGGACTAAAAGGACTCCACCGGCCTCACTTTGTCACTTCATTTTCATCAATCTTGCGAATCTAGACCGCTCCAATTCGGACCACTTCGTTCGTCTACGCTTCTGCATCAAGGAGGTCTCAATGCCCAGGACGACCCGTCGAAGTGTGCGAGGTTTCCGCGTGATGACGCTGAGCGCGGTTCTCGTGGCTAATCTCGCTCTAATAGGCATCTTCACCCCGTCGGTAGGGTCCGCGTCGGGCCTGAAGGAGATCTATGGCTTCTCGTGCTGTAGCGGCGGCTTCGGTACCGTCAACTACCACCCTGGCGAGACCCTCCACGTCGATTGGATCAGCACCGCGCTGCGCTCCAGCGCAGCAGCCGCGGTGACGGTCGTTCTCTCGGCGAACGCCTCCGGTCCGTTCCCATCCATCGCAGCCGCCAAGAAAGCGCTTGCGAGTTCCCAAAAGGATGTGGGGCGAACGATTTTTTCTGCACCCTCGCTGCACGTCTCAGATCAAAAGCCTGAGAAACCAGTGTCGCTGCTTCACGTTCCCCCCAGTGCGGGCACGGGCTTCTACGAACTCACCCTCGAGGTCGTAAAGGGAGAGAACTCCAAGCATTTTGGGTTGATCTTCACTATCAAGTCTTGAACGGCATTCGTCGCACTTGGGGACCATCGCCAGAGTCTGTCCCAAAGCCGCGCGGTGCGATGCCCTGGCGACCCGAAGGGATTTGACTGCGGACGGCTGTGAGGTCGCCCGCCATGTGTGCACCGGCACACGGGACCGTCTTGGCCGCTGGCTAACCTGCCTCACACAAGACTGCTGGGGTACCGTGACGTCGTGGAGCTTCCAGAGCTGTTGGTCGCCGATGCTGCGAAGTGGCGGACCTGGTTGAAGGGGAACCATTCCACGTCACAAGGAGTGTGGCTCGTCCTGGCCAAGAAGGGCACCACACACCCAACGGCCCTCTCCTACGTCGACGCACTCGACGAGGCGATCTGCTTCGGTTGGATCGATGGGCGGCTCGAGCGTCGCGACGGCGCAACCTTCCGGAGGCGATTCACGCCCAGAAGCGCTCGGAGCCCTTGGTCTCAACGCAACGTCACCATCGCAGAAAGGTTGAACGCCTCGGGCCGAATGCATCGATCAGGGGAGGACGAGGTGCGCCGGGCAAAAGCCGATGGGCGATGGGATTCCGCCTACGCCGGACAGGCCAGCATGACAGTTCCAGAGGACCTGGCCAACGCCCTAGCCGCCAATCCCCGAGCTCGCGCGACGTTTCACACTCTCTCCAGTGCGAACAGGTACTCCATCCTCTATCGAATCGCAAGCGCCAAGAAGAGCGAGACCCGAGCGAAACGCATCGAACAGTTTGTGGAGATGCTGGCCCGGGGCGAGACTGTCCACCCGCAAGGTCCACGATCACCTGACTAGTTGGTGCATCTGAAAGAGCCGGGGCCGTTCGCCGGGACCGATCACACGCGTCACGGGTTCGCCGTGGAGCGCATGCTCGAGCCAACGCATCATGCGCCAGTACGGTGTGGGCCCGGTCACGGTATCCGAGCTCGAATCCGGTGTCACCCTCGCCCGTCACCGTCGGTCGGTTTCACGACCTAACTGACGTCGCGCCTCTTCAGCAGGGCTAGGCCGGCGATGGCGAGAACTAGGGCCCACGCGACGACGGCGGCGGTGCCCGCCACACCTGACAGCAATTTGTTTTCAACGGGGCCCATCATCGAATCGGACGCGTGCACGGGCAAGAAGCGCCCGACCTTGGGCAGAAACCCGAAGACCAAGTTCTCGACGACGAAGCCCCACGCCAGCAGAGAGATCACCGCACCCACTTGATTGGGGACGATCGCCCCCACGGCGACGCCAATTGCGCCCCAAAGCGCGGTCCCGATGATGGCGCCGACGATCAATTCGGTCATGTTGGCCCCGGTCATCAGGGTGGGAATCCCTCGAATCTTCAAGATCATCAAGCCGATCGAAAAGACCAGACCCTCACCGATGACGCCAAAGACCAGACCGGAGAGGACGCCCGCGGTGATCTTCGAAGTAAAGAGCCGATTTCGATTCGGGTTGAACAACGACGTCGGGCGAATCGTCCCGAATCGGTACTCACTGGTGAACAGCATGATCCCTGCGAGAGCCGCGAAGACGCCCGCGATGCTACCGAAGCTCAGCAGGCTTATCTGATCCTGCTCGGTGGTCAACTGGGACACCGGCGTGAGCGTGCACGTCAAGATCGTAAAGAGCAGCGCCAGGGCGATGAGTCCGACCAGGAGGCCGATGGTCGTGCGCGTCGAACGAATCTTGAGGAGCTCGGCTCGCAACTGATTCACTATGGTGCCTCCCCTGACGTCAAGTCGAGGAAGACCTCTTCCAAGGACGAGCCTTCGGTCAGGAGTTCGTAGATCGCGAGGCCCGCCGCATGGGCGACGTCGCCAACACGCTCTCTCGTCGTTCCCTGGGCCAGAAGTGCGTGGTCATTGGTCCTCGTGGCGACGATTCCTGCTCGCTGAAGCGCGTCGGCCAGTTGGTCCAGCTCCGGACTTTGCACGCGTACGACTGCACCCACGCGAGCGGTCAACTCTTCCAGCGTGGATTCCGCGACCAGCCGACCGTGATTGATGATCAGCACTTGATCGACCGTCTGGGCGACCTCGGCGAGGACGTGGCTCGAAATGAGCACCGTGCGCCCGCCGGAGGCAAAGTCTCGAAGAAAGTCGCGCAGCCACCGCACACCTTCGGGATCCAGCCCGTTGGCCGGTTCGTCCAGGACCAGCAGGTCCGGATTACCGAGCAGCGCGGCGGCCAGGCCCAGGCGCTGGCGCATCCCGAGCGAATACCCCTTCACCCGGCGCCTCGAGGCATCCTGCAACTCGACGAGGGAGAGGACTTCGTCCACCCTGGCGTCGGGGAGTCCGACGGCCCGACTGAGCGTTCGAAGATGGTCGCGTCCTGATCGGCCGGGATGAAAATCGGTCGCCTCGAGAACGGCGCCGATGCGCAGCGCGGGCGTTTCCAGTTGGTCGTAGGGACTTCCAAAGACCTTGGCGTGGCCGCTGGTGGGCTTGGCGAGCCCGAGCAGCATCCTCAACGTCGTAGATTTGCCCGCGCCGTTGGGCCCGAGGAAGCCCGTGATGGTTCCCGCCTCGATGGCGAAGGTGAGGTCGTCGACCGCGAGCACGCCACCGTAGCGTTTGCTGAGCGACTGACCTTGAACTACGTAGGGCACGTACTCACTTTCGCTTGGGGGGACCCCGTGAGTGTAACCGGCCCGCCAATTCTCATAAAAACCGGTCTGATGACCTCCCTGGCTGACCCCGTGGTTGCTGGTTGGGTCAGACGCCGTGCACTCAGAAGATGAAGGGCACGAGCATCTTGGTCGAGCGCCAGTACGTCGGATAGGAATCGGGGAACTGTTCGCCCATGTAGCGCTCCTCGACCGTGGCGCTGTAGACGAAATAGATTCCGGTCAGGACCACAGCCAGGAGCCACAGCCAACTGAGCGCCACCGCCGTGCCGACACCCGCGAGCAAGATGCCCGAATAGATGGGGTGGCGGACCCGATGGTAGGGGCCGCTGGTCACCAGTTCCGGTTCGTCCTTTCGTGACATCGGCATGCCCCAGTTGCGCCCAATGTGGACGCGGGCCCATATCGCGAACGCCAAGCCCAGGCCGAAGAGCAGGAGCCCGAGGCCCGCGCGCCACGGATCCGAGTGGATTCCCCCGTTTCGAAACGCCCCCACGCGAGACAAGACGATTACACCAATCAACAAGACCGCCCTGATGCGCAAATTACGGGACCAAGTCACGTGGCCCCTTTTCATGGAGAAGGCTGCCACCAGCCAATAGAGCCAGAACAACGCCCATCCAATCGCGAAGATGAGTTCGACGGCGTGCACGCCCGCAATTCTCTCACCAAAGACCAGTGGCCGTTGACCATGGGGTGTCACCCGAGGGACCCTCACGATCCGCCGCAATCCGATCCTGACGCCCTCCGGGCATGTCGTGAGCCACTTGACTCGAACAGGCCTCTCATTGGACTTCACCCCTGCCCATCCTCTGGAGCCAGATCATCGGGTAGCGAGCCCGAGTCCGCAACGACGTGGTGAACGGGTGCTCGATTCAGTCAGGGCCCGGTTCGACCTGAGGCTCAGTCGCCGAGGACGGCAACATCGAGGGCACGAAGCCTTCGCGGCTCGGCGATCAGTTCGACGGCGACGATCACCCGCCGATCAAGATCGAAGACAAACAGACCGGCCGTACGAAGCGTTCCCCTCGGCGCCAGGATCATCCCCACCTCCCCGTTCACGAGCGCCACGCGAGCGACACGTGTTCGACTCGCGAACGCGAGCGCGTTCGAGGCCACGGTTCGCGCACCACGGATCTCCGTAGGCTCGCCGGGCGTCACGAGCACCGGGTCGATGCGAAAGATGATCTCCGGATCGAGGACCTTCAGGAGAGATTCGAAGTCCCCGTTTCGCGAGGCGGCGAGGAAGGCGTCGACGATCGCTCTCTGCCCCGCGAGCTCCGTGCTCGACCTGACCGGCTGACCTTGGACACGGCGCCGCGCGCGACTGGCCAGCTGTCGAGTGGCCTCAGGAGAACGATCCACAATGGCCGCGAGCTCGTCGAACGGCACACCGAACATGTCGTGCAGCACAAACGCAAGCCGTTCGGGGGGGCTGAGCGTGTCGAGCACCACCAACAGGGCGAGGCCGACCGAATCCGCGAGCACGGCCTCATCCTCGGGACCGGGTCTGAAGTCGCGGTTCGTCAGCGGCGCGGCGTCGTCGAGCACGTCTTCTCGCTTCGCGTTACGGGCCCGCGGGCAGTTAAGGCACACCCTCGACACCACCGTCGTCAACCATCCGCCAAGATTTTCCACTCCGTCGACCCCGGACCGGCTGACTCGGAGCCAGGCGTCCTGGACGGCATCTTCGGCTTCGGCGTACGAGCCGAGCATTCGGTAGGCCACGGCGCGCAGGTGGGCCCGGTGGTCCTCAAATTGGCGAGCCAGCCAGTCCTGATCGTCCATGCGTCACATTCCCCCGATTTCAGGTGTCATACGTAGTGACACCCCAACCTACGTCGATGTGACAAGGAGACAACCATGGAAGCACGAATTCAAAACCCCGCCATAACAATTCCGGGGCTCTTTGACGCCCTCCAGGCGCTCGGGGCGGCGTCCAACGCTGAAGGTCTGTCCGAGGAAATTCGCGAACTGGTGGCTCTGAGGGCCAGTCAGATCAACGGATGCAGCGTCTGTCTCGACATGCACACCCGTGGCGCCAAGAAGAACGGGCTCAGTGACGAGCGACTCTTCACCCTGGCGGCGTGGAGGGATACGCCATACTTCAGCGACGCGGAGCGCGCCGCCCTCGCCCTCACCGAAGCCGCGACCCGACTCAGCGACCGATCGAACCCCGTTCCTGACGATGTATGGAGCGACGCGGCGAAGTACTTCGATGAACCGGCACTGGCGGCACTCGTCGTGACGATCGCCGCGATCAACCTCTGGAATCGACTGAACATCGTCACGGGGCAGGTCGCTGGGGAGTGGACCGCGCAATGGGCGTGAACCCGAGGTACCGGGTCAAGGGCTCTACGGCGTCGCGAACGCCACTCGAGCGATCCGCAACTGGAGATGGCCCGCCACTTGAGGAACGCCAGCGACCACGGCGTCTCGTCGCCCCTGAGTTTTCTGCAACGCCGCAGAACCAAACCAACGGTAGACGGCACGTGTTCATCAGATCCATCGACGAGCGCAACGGCTCCGATGCGAAACAACTGGGACGTCGATCACGTCGTTGGTCCGTCATAACGGGGGATCCGAGACCGTGAAGGAACCGCGTCGGTGCGCTCGAACCAGGCGCCCGACTTGGGTCTGCTGGCCTCGCCACCACCATCCGATGTTGCGCTCGAGCGAGGTCGTTAGCCCAACTAGTTCAGCCGGAGACCGGACGTCGGGTGAAACAGATGGACGGTGTCATGCGGCGCGCTCAACGTGATCGCGTCTCCCCGTCCCACGCTGGAATGGGCGTTCAGGATCGCGACAAGGTCAGTGCCATCGCTCGAGGCGTGAATATGCTCGTCGT
Organism: Acidimicrobiales bacterium; assembly: GCA_050010495.1. Classification (GTDB taxonomy): domain Bacteria; phylum Actinomycetota; class Acidimicrobiia; order Acidimicrobiales; family RAAP-2; genus RAAP-2. The sequence continues at coordinate 50,694 of JBEKKW010000003.1, read as the reverse complement.
TCCCGAGGAACTCGATCACGTCCACCTTCACCGCCGCGCTGAATCCGGCTTGGTCCAGTGTCCCTTCCACCAAGTGTTCCGGACGAACGCCGACCACGACGTCGCTCACGTCGCTGTTGCGCAGAATGTCCGACTGTTCATCGGTCAGCGAGACCTTGATAGTCGAGTCTGCGCTCATCCCCGTGAGATAGACGAGCTCAGCGTCTCGATTGACCTGCATTGACACGAAGTTCATTGACGGCGATCCAATGAAGCCGGCGACGAACTGGTTCTTGGGGAAGTTGTAGAGCTCGCGGGGTGTCCCGTACTGCTCCAAAACGCCGAGATTCATCACCGCGATGCGGTCGGCCATGGTCATCGCCTCTACCTGGTCGTGCGTCACGTACAACATGGTCGCCTGGAGCCGATGATGCAGCTGAGCGATTTCGGCTCGCGTCTGTACGCGAAGTTTCGCGTCGAGGTTCGACAGGGGTTCGTCCATCAAGAACACGGCCGGATTGCGAACCAGCGCGCGGCCCAGGGCCACCCGTTGACGTTGGCCACCGGAAAGTTGGGCCGGCTTACGGTCCAGCAGTTGCTCCAAATCCAGTATCTTGGCCGCTTTCTGCACGGCTTCTTGGATCTCGTCCTTGGGCACCTTGCGCAACTTCAGGCCGAAGCTCATGTTGTCGGCGACCGTCAAATGCGGGTAGAGCGCGTAGCTCTGAAAGACCAGCGCGATGTCTCGATCCCTCGACGGAAGCTCGTTCACCACGCGATCACCAATTTCGATTTCGCCACTCGTGACGTCTTCGAGTCCAGCGATCATGCGTAGCGCCGTGGTCTTGCCACAGCCCGATGGACCGACCAGGCACACGAACTCGCCGTCCGCGATCTCCAGGTTGAGCATGTCGAGAGACGGCGCGCTGTTGCCCGGATACTGCTTGGAAAGATTCCTCAAAGTTACGCTTGCCATGAAAACCTTCTATTTAACGGCGCCCGCGAGGACGCCTCGGACAAAGTATCGCTGAAAGGAGAAGAACACGATGAGCGGCACGATCACCGAAACGATGGCGCCCGTCGAAATGATCCAGTAGTTCGCTTGGAGTTCGCGGTTCTGGTCGTAGAGGAAGACCGTGAGCGGGGTGTGGGCGTTGCCGCCCAAGAAGACGAGAGCCACGAGCAGGTCGTTCCACACCCAGATGAACTGGAAAATCGCGAGCGAGGCCAGGGCCGGTAGGGCCAGTGGCAGCACTATTTGATAGAACACCTTCCACTCACCGGCACCCTCCATGCGAGCTGCCTCCAGCAGGTCCTTCGGTATACCGCTCATGAAATTGCGCATCAGGAAGATCCCGAACGGTAGGCCGAACGCCACGTGAAAGATGATCACACCGGGAATCGTCCCGTACGGGTTCAAGCCGAAGAGCCGCCCCATCTCGCGATAGAACTGCACGACCGGGATGAGGGCAACTTGAACGGGCACCACCATGAGACCCACGACGGTCAGGAAAACGACGTCGCGCCCGCGCCATTTGCCAAAGACCAGGCTGTGCCCGGCGAAGCACGCGAAGAAGACCACCAGCAACGTGGCCGGCACCGTAATTTCTATCGACGTCATCAACGAGTCCAGCAGTCCTCCGGCGACGAACCCCTGGCCCAAGAGGACGTGATAGTTCGAAAAGGTGAGGGTGGCCGGAGCCAGAAGGGCCTTCCACCAGCCGCTGACACCGAAATCGGCCTCGGGGCGCAGGGAGATGACCAGCAGCGACACGGTCGGCACCAGCCAGATGATGGCGATGATCGCGAGCACTATGTTCGATGGCCCCCGGGCCGGCAACATTCGCCGCAGGAGGTGACGGCGCTTCGTGGGAGCAGTTGTCGGAGCCGTCGTCGTCATCACACTCCCTTGATCCGCTTCAGGTTCATGACCATGGCCGGTAGAACGAGCAGGAAGAGTATGACCGCGATGGCGCTCGACACGCCCGAGTGAACGCCACCGGTGAAGCCGTCGTTATAGATCTCCACCGCCAGAGTGGGGGTCGCGTTGACGGAAGCGCCGGACGCCATATTCAAGACAATGTCGAAGACCTTCAGGACGTTGATGATCATGGTCACGAACACGACGGCGAGGACGGGGGCCAGCATCGGGACGGTGACCCTGCGAAAGACCTGCCACTCCTTCGCTCCATCTATTCGAGCGGCCTCTAGGACCTCGCGGTTGAGCGACGCGAGCCCGGCCCCGATAAGCACCATCGCGAACCCGGCCCAGATCCACAGGTAGGTGATGATCATCGCCAGGTCGGCCAGCGGGACTGAGAGAAGTGCCTGCGCGGTCTGGCCCAACCCAGAAACCGGCGTCAGCGAAGTACCGCCTAGCCACGAAATGCCCGTGAAGCCGGAACTGAAATTGGAGGATTGGATTTCGACGAAGTATTTACCCTTTCCGACGTTCGAAAATATGTACTGGCCACTCGAGGTAGTCGTGGTCGACGCCACGGACACGCCCTGCGAGTTCACCAACGAGAGGCGCATGATCGGCAGACCCAGCTCTCCGGGCAGAACCGCAGTCCTATTCGACGGATCGGTCGGCGAAAAGGCGCGCCAGACGACCCCGGTGATGGCGCCCGACATCGGCCGCGGCTTCACAGCGTCTTGGGCCTTGAGAATGGTCAGTGTCGCGGGACTGACGTCCTCCAGGCCTATGTTGATCGTTCCTCCGGCTCGAGCCGAAGAGTTACTGACGATGCTGTTGCCCTTCTTGGCGTGGGCGTCGCTCCCCACGAGATTCGCGACTGATTGACCGGCTGCGGCACTCACGGGATACGCGCCAGGCGCGTTAAACCAATCGCTCACCGTCAACAGCGCGGCGTTCACCGCGCCAATCTGCGGGCTGTTGTCGAAGATGGTCGCCCACACCAGGGCCGACGCCGTCGTACTGAACACGATCGGCATCACGATCAACGCCTTGAACGCGGTGGCCCAGCGAATTCGTTCGGAGAGCACGGCGAAGATGAGACCAAAAATGGTGACGAAAAACGGGAAAATCAGTACCCAGATGACGTTGTTGCGAAAGGCGGTGAGGATGGTGTCCGTCGAAAAAACCGTCTTGTAGTTGGTGAGCCCGAGAAACTTCGTGGCCGATTCGTTGAAGAGGCTCAGGCGGAAGGTGTCGATCGTGGGCCAGATCACGATGAACAGCATCCAGACCGCGGCGGGAGCCAAGAAGGCGAGCGATACGGCGTGCTCGCGAATCCACGGGCGGTGCCCGCCTGTTCGTGTCTTCACATTGATTGTGCTAGCGCTCACGGACCCCACCACTCAAAAAATACGGCTGCGCCCAACAACGACAACCACCGTATCCATCGGCGTGCGGGTAGCTCACTGAGGAACTACCCGCACGCCGATGACGCTACGTACGACTAACCGTTTGAGGCCAAGTAGGCCTTCGTTTCGCTCTGCATCGTCGACTGGAATTCAGCCGTGGTGTCCGTGCCGCCGACCCAGGCGAGCATGTTCGACCACATCTGGGGCTCCAGCGTGCCACCGTATTCGTCGTCCATGCTGAATACCGTCGCCGACGCACTATTGAGGTTCTTCACGATGCTCAACGTCACGGGATTCTTGAGGGCGCTCGCCGGCACGGCCAGGTTAGGAGTGATCGTCCCACCGGGGGCCTCTTCCCACAGCGTCGCGAACTGCTTCGAACCCAGGTACTGGATCAACGCGCGCGAGGCCTTCGTCGACGTCAGCAGCATGGCCACGTCTCCCGACGACTGGTCGTTCGTGGCGTACTTGCTACCAGCGGGCGCCGGGAACGGGAAGTAGTCGTAGCAGGGATTGGTCTGCGTCAAGGTGCACGTTGATGAATCGGACGGCGAGTAATTCGATGGAAGAGTCTGCTCCACGAAGGAGGCCTCAATCACCATGGCGGCCGTCGGCGGTCCCGACGTGGGGAATACGGGGTTGACGCAGGTGGGCCACAGCTGGTCCGTGCCCAACGCGTTGCTAATGCCGCCCACGTTCGCTCCGTTGGTACCGAGAAGCGAGGAGTAATCGGCGAACGCCTGAGTCACGTCAGAACTGGTCCAACTCAACTTCCCGCTCACGAGATCGTTGTAGGCCGCTGCACCGTTCACCTTCACGAAGACGTTTTGAAAGAGGTCCGTTGCCGACCAGCCCGCGCCGGAGGTCCCACTGCAGTAGGAGATCGGCGTGTAACCGGACTGGGCGATCGTCGAGGCGTCGGTGAGCAACTCCTGGAAGGTCGTCGGGGGTGAGGTGATTCCCGCGGCCGCGAACACGGCTGGGTTGTAGAAGACGGTGTTCTTCGACGAAGAATCGAGCCAGAGGCCGTACAACTTTCCGTCATACGTGGCAGCCGCATTCCACCCGGCGGAGAAGTTCTTCACTTCACTACCCAATATTGGCTTCAGCGGAGTCAACCGCTTCCCCGCGGCCAACAAGTCGAACGATCCGGGCGTCGGGACTGCCGCGATGTCCGGCGGCTTTCCTCCCGCCACTGCGGCCTCGATCAACGTTGGTCCCGACGAGCCAACGTCACGAACGGTGACCTTCACCCCGGTCTTGCTTTCGAAGGGCTTCAACGCTGTGGCAAAACCGGTCGCCTCGGCGCCGGAGAATTCGTTCCAGACCGATACGGTCCCGCCGATCTTCTTCGACGTCGACGCCAGAGCGGATCCATTCGCCACGACGATCGACATTCCGACGATGGTGGTCAAGGTGACCGCAGCCACGAGAACGCTGCGGGACCTCCCCACCCGGCCAATCAAACTTTTACTCATTACTCCTCTTTTCGTTGTAGTTATGTCCTTCATGAGACCAACTCCTCTCCCCCTTGGAGAATCTGGAGGCCGTTGGGCCCTTCCACGACGCCGTAGGGCTTGGGGTAACTGTTCCTCTGGTTCCCCAGCGAACTTCCGCGGGGGACCACTTCAAGAGGAAGTTCCTCTCGATGAGGCTTTGCGATCTCGCCGTTGAGCAACGAGACCATCTTTGACGCTCCCTTGATCCCGGACTCCAGCAACGGCTGATTCACGGTAGAGATGTCGAGAATGGAGGATATTTCTAGGTTGTCAAATCCGATGACGGCACAGTCATCGGGAAGCGTGAGCCCATGTTGCTGCGTCGCTTTGACCGCGCCGACGGCCAGCGTGTCGGAACTCGCAAATATCGCGGTCGGTCGATGCTTGCCAAGTTCGAACAGTGCGCTGGTGAGAACGGCGGCCGCTTCCGAAGAGTGGGGGCCGCGCGCCACGAGGTCAAAATCAGGCTCAATACCGGACGCGTCGAGCGCCATCAGATACCCCGCGTAGCGATCCTCCGAGGAGGTCATGCCCAAGTCAGTGTGCGCGTTGTCGCCCACGAAACCGATCCGCCGATGGCCCAGCGAGAGCAGGTGCTCCGTCGCCAACCGGCCGCCCGCCACGTCGTCGATGTAGACACAGGAAAGATGCGGCAGGCTGTTGTCAACGAGCACCAGGGGAATGGCCAGCTTCCTGATGCGCGTGAGCCGCTCCTTGGGGATGGTCAGCGAGATTGAGATGATGCCGTCGACACGGCGCTGATCGATGATGGACGAAAGGTGGCGGTCGAGCTGCGCCCGATTCTCGACGTTGAAGACCACCGCATCGAGGCCGGCGTCACTCAAGACGTCAATCACCCCAACCAGGCGCGCCATGACCGATGGTCGGGTGATCACCGAGACGAGAATGCCGACCGCATCGGTACGGCCCTTCGAGAGCGACGACGCGCTGCGCAGGGGGCGGTAGTCCAGGCGCTCCATGGTGCCCAGCACCCGCTTGCGGGTGGCCTCGCTCACCTGATCGCTCCCGTTGAGGACGCGCGACACAGTGCCCACACCGACCCCGGCCTCAGCGGCAACGGTGGCAATGCTGATCGGACGCTTGCTCACTACGACTTCCCCCAACCCAAAAAATCCGGTACTATTTTCCCCAATTCGGAACCGGTTCCAAAGGATGCTACCGAGCACTAACATCGGTGTCAAGTGCAGCAGAAGTTTTTTCTTCAGGCCACGTTCTGATGACGGGGCCAGGAGATTCGGTCGTGCAGTGAGAAGTGCAGCATTATCAAAGTTTCAACGTAGGGCGAAGTTCATCACGTCGTTGGGTGCACTGAATTCGGTGTCGTTGCAAACAGTGACGTGAGGATATTCAGGTCAAAAGGAAGTTTCATGATTGTCCTTGAAGATGAGCAGAGAGACACTCTCGAGTCGAACGACGTATCGAACCATGTCGCATCAAGCGGTGCCGGCACCGAGGCGTCGCTGCAGTGGTGGCACCGAGCGGTGCTGTACGAGGTCTATCTGAGAAGTTTCGCCGACGCCAATGGTGACGGAGTGGGTGACATCGCCGGTCTGATCGATCGATTGCCGTATCTGAAGGAACTCGGCGTCGAGGCCTTATGGGTCTCCCCCTGGTACGTCTCACCGATGCTCGACAGCGGTTACGACGTCACCAACTATCTCGATACCGATCCCCTCTTTGGTTCGCTCCAGGACGTCAAGCGCCTCATTGACGCCAGCCACGAACTCGGGCTTCGAGTCGTCCTCGACATGGTCGCGAATCACTGCTCCAGCCAGCACCCCTGGTTTCAGGCGGCGCTGACCTCCCCCGCGGGTTCGCCCGAGCGCGACTGGTTCTACTTCAAGGACGGCAAGGGGGAGGATGGAGACGAACCGCCCAACGACTGGAAGAGCATCTTCGGCGGGCCGACGTGGACCCGCGCCACGAATCCAGACGGTACGCCCGGCCAGTGGTATTTCCACCTCTTCGACTCCAGTCAGCCCGATCTCAACTGGAAGAACGAAGAAGTGCGAAAGAGTTTTGACGAGATCTTCCGGTTCTGGTTCGCTCTTGGCGTTGACGGCCTGCGCCTCGACGCCGTGTCGGCAATCGGCAAGGACGATGATTACCGCGACATGGGCTTTAAGCCCGACGAACTCTACCGACCTGACATTTGGGGCCCCGTGCCGTTCTTCGACGCCGACGGAGTGCACGACGTGCTTCGACGTTTTCGACGCGTGGCTCAGGAGTACCCGACTGAAAAGTTCTTGGTGGGCGAGGTTGTCGTGCGCGACGTGGACCGACTGGCCCGCTATATGCGCCGCGACGAGTTGCAATCCACGTTGTCCTTCGACCTCTGCAAGATCGTCTGGAACGCCGACGCCTTTCGTCGGATGATCAACACGCTCCATAGCGCCTGCCTCGAGCGCCGATCGTGGATAACGTGGACGCTTTCGAGTCACGACGAGAAGCGAACGGTGTCGCGCTACTCACAGGACGGTCCCGCCGAAGGCCCCCTGGCCGACGTGACCGCGATTGGGCGCGAGCGCGCTCGGGCGGCATACCTGCTGGCGTTGGCCCTGCCGGGCTCGGCGTGCATCTACCAAGGCGAGGAGCTCGGACTCTGGGAGGTCACCGACATCCCCGAGGACAAGCTCCAAGATCCCATATATTTCCGCACCGGCAGGCGGGAACTCGGTCGTGATGGTTGCCGCGTACCCCTACCGTGGGAGAAGGACGGTCCCTCTCTCGGCTTCAGCACGAGTCCAGATACCTGGCTGCCCCAGCCGAAAGGTTGGGCCAACGTGAGCGTGGCCACCCAGCTCGACGATGCATCGTCAACGCTGAACTTCTTTAGGTCTGTGCTGGCGTTGCGATCGACGATGTTCGCCGACGACGAGTGGGCCATCACGTGGGAACCCAGCCCAACGGGTGTGCTCATCCTGCGGCGCGGTCCCGACTTCCGCTGCGTCGTGAATTTCTCAGGCGACCTCTGGCCTATTCCCGATAATCACGAAGTGTTGGCTTCAACTTCGCCGACGAGCGAGGGGCGCGTCATCCGCGTCAACGAGGGTGCGTGGCTACGCAGACGCCAGTAAACGTCTCACGGGCATTTCGCAACCTGTCCATCATCGCCCAACCGTCACTGCACTCCTTCGAGTCCCGGGGCGGAGTGCTCGAAACCCGGTCGGCCCACATACAGTCATTCCCAGGATGACGCACCGGCCACCGACCTGGTGCCTCACGGAGTTGCCAGCATCATTGCGGTGTTGATCAGCTCGCCACCAGCCGGATGACCAATGCGACGAGCAGTGCCGCGGCGAGTCGGTTGAACCTGAGTTCGGCGCCCGGTCGCGCGAGCCTCCTGGTCAACGTCGAACCGGCCAAGCCCCAAAGACACACGCACGGGTAGTTGAACAGCGCCGCAACGACCGCCACCGCGAGTGCCGACCACAGGTGGATTCCTCCCCCAGAGCGCACGACAAAAAGTCCCGAAATGCTCAGAGAAATGGTTAACGCCTTGGGGTTTATCCACTGAAACAGGAGGGTTCCGCGAAAACTAAGCCCTGGAGTCGCCGAACCAATGGTGTCCGTCCGCCAGAGTTTCTGCGCCAGCCAAAGTAGGTACGTCACAGCGAAGATCTCGATGAACGTGGCGAGCCAGGGGATCGCGCGCATCACCGCTATCGCACCCAGGCCGAATACGACCAATTGAATCGCCCAACCGACGCTCACCCCAGCGGCCGTCTTTAGCGCGGCGAGTCGTCCCCTGGCCACTCCAACGGTCGTCACCATCAGGTTGTTGGGCCCGGGAGATATCGAAAAGATCAGTACGAACACTACGAAGGCCCCTGGATTACGAATGAGGGCGCTCAAGGGACGCGCGGGCCTTCGTCACACGCTCCAACGGGGGAGGGCGGATACTCAACGTGACGCACGTGACCCACATGACGCATGGACCAATGATTCGATCATCGAATCCTCCAGGGGATGGACATCAATCGAACCAACACGACGTCCCCGGGTCGCTGGGTAAAAGGTCGTGGCGTGGCCTCCGGGGACGCTCCGACCACTGGGGCATGGCTACTCGCGGCAACCGGTTCGGACCCGTCCGGTTCGCGGCATTGGCCGAATCGACGCGGACGCGAATTCGTGCAAAGTGTGGTGCGCGGCGCCAGCGTGTGGCATCGGTTGAGTTCGGGGCCCGCCGCTCGAAACAGAGTGACAACTCCCCACGTTTCACGGTGGATCCAATAGCGCCGCGGGAACCTCGCGGCACGCACTGGTCGACAGCACACGGTGCTGGGACACCGGCACTCGTCGCTCATAACATCCCTCGCACTCGGGGTTGTTTCATGCAATCGAGGCTCCCGTTCCCCTCACAGGAACCGACTGGCTTGTCCCGTACGGCCCAGGCCCTCTTGGCGGGCCGACACCGATCGAAGACTCTTTGGGCTTGCGAGCCCCTCATAAACCTCACTCCGGTGCCCCTTCTCGTTTTGTCCCACCTGACGGGATTAGGCCACCGTAGGCAAAATTGGCTTTCCTTTACAAGAGCCAATTCGCGGAAAAGTGGCTCTTCTCTGCGCTAGAACTGAAGCTTTGACAAAGTGGTGACGCCGCACAACCTCGATGACTCTTTGGCGGTCAATCGAGATCAGTTCGGATTGGCCCAACATTCAGCCAGACGGGTCACGGCTTCGGCGAGGACTTTCGGGTCGGCGAAGAACGGAACGCGAATATGATCAGTGGCCCTACCAGGACGGGCGCTCAGGAGTGGTCCGGGAATTACCGCCACGCCCTTTCGCAGCGCTCGGCGGCTGAACTCGAGGGCGTCCGTGCCGGGAAGACGAATCCACAGATTAGGACCGCCAGTGGGTCTGACCCACTCCGCCATCGGCATCAAAGTCGCCAGCGCCGATTCGAGAGCGTCCAGCGAGCGACGCAACTGACGGTTCCGCCACTGGTGCGTCGCCTCGTAGTGTTTGTTCAGAAGTTCAGCGGCAATCACCTGCACCGGCATGGACGTGCCGAGATCGCTGCACGACTTCTGCTCGAGTAGGCGGTCTATCAATGACGAACGAGCCCGGATCCATCCAATTCGCAGACCGCCCCAGTACATCTTCGACATGGCTCCGACAGTGACCACTCTCGAATGTTGGTCGAACGAACCGACCGGCGGCGGCGGGGCCGTCCCGTGATCGAGATCGGCCTGCGTGCGGTCATCGACGATCACAAAGTCTTCCTCGCCGGCCATCTCCACGAGCAATCGCCGCGACGCGACCGGCATCACCGTGCCGGTCGGGTTCTGAAAGTTCGTCACCAGGAACGCCGCCCCGATCCGGCCGGCGCGGCACGCCGCTTGCAACGCCGCCAGTTGAGCGCCGTCGTCGCCCACGGGTAGGTAGTGCGTGCGAGCACCAGAGCGCAGCGCCAGGTCGATCAATCCGGGGTAGCTCACCTCTTCGATCGCTATCTCCATTCCCGGTCGAACCAATTCGTTTACGAGCAGAGCGAGTGCCTGCTGGGCGCCGTTGGTGATCATGACCTGACTGGCGTCCGTCGCGAGACCTTGAGCGCTGAGGCGATCGGCGACCGCCGTGCGTAGGTTCGGATGGCCCGCGGCATAGTAGCCGTGACCTTGCGTCAGGGCACCGGGCGGGATCGACAATGAACTGGGATCGGCGAAGGCCCGCGCCACAACCGGCGCGGCCGCGGGCGCGGCGACGGTCAGGTCGATTGTCGAGTTCCCCAGTTCACGCAACAGAGTGGCCATCACCCCGTCGGCCCGGTGGACTGCCGCCTCCGACGTCCGCGACGTCGTTACTCTGGTACCCGAGCCTTGCCTCGACTCGATCCAACCCTCGTCGCGCAACGTGGCGTACGCGAGGGCCACGGTGTTGCGACTCACGGCCAACTCCTGGGCCAACTGCCGCTCGGGTGGCAACAGCGCGCCGTTGACGAGGAATCCCTCTTCGACCAGCCGGCGCAGTCCGTTCACCAGTCGATGCGAGAGCGGCCCCTTTTCCTGCTCCCACCAATCGAGAAGGTCGGAAATTTGAACGGAATCAAGCGACATGAAACGTCAATGTAGCAGGATTGGCTCTTATTAGAAAGAACCAATTCCCATTGCAGTGGCCCACGTGCGACTGCGGCGGTACAGTTCGAGTCGTTATTCACCGTCGTGATGACGCAAAAGCGCGCCGAGCTGAGGCCATAGTGGTTGCCGCTACCGCGGAGGCGCTTCCACGCAGATACCACGCCAACAATTGAGCGCTCCACTGAACAGCGGAAACTTCAAACACGGTCTGCGATCTTTCCCGTCAGTTGAGAAAGTGCCGATCTCCTTGCTATTGGTTCATGTCGGAACGAGCCAATTTCCGACCTCGGCGCCTCAAGGGCGACCAGGAGATACGCAGGCACGAAGCGGGCCAGAGGTGACGGGCTCTGGTTGACTATCGGCACCGCACGAACATCGCTCGAGGGTCATTGATTGGTCTTTGCCAGCGCCGTGCGGAACCGTCCTTCAGCCACGATCACCGCCGCGCCCCCGACCTCGACGCTGTCGATACGGTCCCCGTCTCCGGTCGCGGTGGCGTAGAGCAGCGACGGCCGGCCGATCTGGGCGCCCTGGCGGATCTCGATCTGCTCACCGAAACGAATCCGGTCGTGTCGGGCCAAGTGGATTGCGAGGGGACCCGCCGCCGAACCGGTCGCCGCATCCTCGGATATGCCAGCAGCGGGATAGAACACGCGGGTTTGCCAGCAGCGGCCCTGGCCGGCGCAGCAGTTCGCGGCGATCCCCAGCGCGGCGAGGGCGTCCATGTCGGGCGTGAGAGCGGCGACCGAGTCTTCGTCGCTGAGCGTTACGAAGACGTGCGGTACGCCGGCATCGTACACTTCGATCGGCAAATCGGACCTCCCAACCCCGAGGGCTTCCAAGAGCTCACGTGGTCGCTCGAACAGCCGCCGCGATGGAATCGGTTGTTGCATCCGGCCGAACACGACGTGCGATCCGTCGCGTTCCAATGTGATGGTCACCAGTCCGCCCAACGTCTCCAAGGTCACGGTGTCGGCGCCGAGCGCGGTGGCGACGACGAACGCGGTTCCCATGACGGGATGCCCAGCGAATGGCAACTCGGTACGGGGCGTGAATATGCGCAACGCAACATCACCGCCGTCGGTCGATGGGCGCAGGAACACCGTTTCGGAGAAATTCATCTCCCGGGCGAGCCGCTGCATGTCGTCGTCGGTGAAGGGACTGCCGTCGACGAACACGCCGAGTTGATTGCCCTCCAGCGGTACCGACGTGAACACGTCGCACACCACGTACGGATGCAATGACGCGCCGCCGTGCCAGTCCACCGGCCAGGGAAGCACTCCGTTGGTTTGTGCCATGGGGTAACCTTTGTTGAGGGATATAGACAATCGACTATATATGTTCGTTGCGTAAAAGGAAGGACGTGTGGTCACACCTGTGAAAAGTAAGACTCCGGGCGTGACGGCGTTAGACGTCGATGTAGCCGAGGTGGTGAAGGCCCTCGCGAGTCCCAAGCGAATGCAAGTCCTGGGGTGGTTGCGTGACCCCGTGGCGAACTTTCCGCCACAGCGTGACGGAGACCTGGTCCGTGACGGGGTATGTGTGATCTACATCGCGGACAAGCTGGGGGTCGCGCAGCCGACGGCCACGACTCACATGCAGGCACTCGCAAGGGCCAGTCTCGTGACCGCCAAGCGAATCGGTCCCTGGACGTTCTACAAGAGAAATGAGGCAGCCATCAGGGAATTCAAGCGGAAGCTTCGCGACGTTCTTTGACGTTACGATGACGTGTAGGCGTCGTGGCTATGACGACGCCACCTCACTCGGCGGGAGCGCAACCGCTGGTGATGAGCCGTAATCTTCTCTGGAACCATGACTCCTACACATGACATCGAGCGACGAAGCCACTTAGGTCGACGCTCCTTCGTTTCGGTGTAGTCCGCCGTGTAGGTATTCCCGAAACTCACGTCATCCTCCCCAAGTGCGTTGGCGACCTAGCTCGTCGACGCAATGAGCGAGATAAGACTGCAGTCAGCGCTTTCAGAAAAGGCCAATTGGACTGTAAGACACGACCGCTCAGATACTTATAGTCACATCACTAAATCTCTAAATACGTGGGAGGTGGGTGGTGAAGGAACTGGTCGTGGCCCCGCAGGGGCCGAGTGGGTTTGGTCCGTATTCGCCAGGTCTGGTGATTGGAGAGTGGATCTTCCTCGCGGGCCAGGGTGGTTTCGCTCCGGAATCCGGCACGTTGGTCGGCGACGTGGCCGAGCAAACGGAACAAGCATTTCGAAACATAGAGGCCCTCTTGAGAGCAGCGGACGCCAGTCTGGACGACGTCGTATCCTGCCTCGTACATCTCGCCGACCTGGCGGACTACGGGGCGTTCAACGAGGCGTACTCGGCGCAGTTTACGAACGGGACCAAGCCGGTACGAACGACCGTGCGTGCGGACCTGTTGGCGAACATGCGCGTCGAAGTCACCGCCATCGCCCGTCGAGCCAAGTGAGTCGGTCCATGCCCGAGCGGAGCGACGGCGCAACGGTTCCGCGACTCTCGGGCCAGACTCGGCTGTTCCTCGCCGGGAACACCGTATCGATGCTCGGCACCGGCTTGGTATTGCCGTGGATGATCATCTATCTTCACGAGGCGCGCGCGATCGCGCTGCCGGTGGTCGGAGTACTGCTGGCGGCGGCCGCGGCAACCGGCCTCGTGGTCGGGCTGGCGTTCGGTGCGCTGATGGACCGAGTGGGCGCCCGGCTGGTACTGGGCATGATCCTGCTAGGACAGGTCGTCGACGCGGCGGCGCTCGCCTGGGCCCACAACACGCTGACGGCGCTTCCGGCCGTGCTCCTCTACGGCGCGACGTGGACTCCAATGTTCGGCGCGATTTCGACGATGCTCAATGGTCTCACCCAGGAGCGGGCGCTGCAGCAGCGCGCCTTCGCCGTGAACTTCGCGATGCAGAACATGGCCCTCGGCATCGGCGCCGCGATCGCCGCGGTCGTCGTCAGAGGCCGTCATCCGGGGCCTTTTCAGGTCCTCATCCTCGCCAACGGCCTCTCGTGTCTTCTTTTCGCGCTCCTGCTGCCCGCGCTGCCCCACCTGCGGCGAACGAGGGTCGTCAATGAAACTCGTGCCGGATACCGCGACGTCCTGAGCCACCGCGGGCTCCGATTGATGATTCTCGCTTCGCTGCTGCTCGCCTTCGCCGGCACGGGATCGTTCGATGCCGGGTTGCCCGCCTTCGCGTCAGTGGCGGCCCACGTCTCGGACCACGCGATCGCGCTGTCCTTCACCATCAACACCGCAGTCATCGTGGCCATGCAGATGCTCGTGCTGCGCCTCGTGCGCCGGCACCGGCGAAGCTCCGCCCTGGTCGCCGTCGGCCTGATCTGGGCCGTCTCCTGGGCCATTCTCGGATTCGCCGAAGTCGTCGACGGACCGGGCTGGCGGATCGTCATCCTGTTTGCCTTCGTCGGCCTATTCGGCCTGGGCGAGACCTTCGTGGCTCCTACGAGGAACCCGCTCATCAACATCCTGGCCGACGACAGGATTCGCGGACGCGCAAATTCGATCTCAGGATTCAGCCAGTCCATCGCGCTGATCGTCAGCCCGGCCCTGGTCACCAGCCTGCTCGCGGCGCACCTCGCAGGAGCATGGATCGCCCTGCTGTGCCTCGGCTGCCTCGGAGTCGTCGCGATCGCCGTGCGGCTGCGCGTTACCCTCACCACCGAGCAGGATCGCGCCGTCCAACCGGCGAAGGCCGCATCGGTGCCTGAACCCTCAGGTGATCCGCCCCAGGCAACGCAGGAGTCGGACAGCCTCAGCCAGTGACGAGAGTCGCCGCGAGTGGCGATTACTCTTCGATTGCTCCGCCCACGGTTCGCAGGTGCTGGCGAAACGTGTACGTCGGGTCCCCTTCGCGCTGCGCCAGATACCGATCGAAGGCGGTCTGTTGGCGAAGTGACTCTCCGGAACGGATCTTCAGGGCTTGACCGCGTTCCACCTCCCATATTTGGTGGGCAGCGGTGAAGATCTCGTGGGCGTGGCCACTCGAGAAGAAAAGAACGCCGTCCTCGTCGCCGAACACGACGTCATCGTTGGTGACGAATGTCGAACCGAATCGGGCTGACGACAGGGCGTCAGGTTCTCGGGGACCGAGTCTCACTGGGCCCCGGGCAAATCTGCCGTAGCTGAACACCGGCAGACCGATCTCTTTCAACTCCGACGTGTCGCGGTGCACGCCCCATACGACGATGCCCGCCAGTCCGGCCGCCTGCGCTTCCAAGCACACGAGGTCGCCGATGCAGCCCTCATCGGGACGACCGCCGTTGTCGATGACGAGGACGTCGCCGGGGTCACTGGCGTGGATCGCTTCGAGGAAAATGTCGACACTTCCGTAGTGTCGAGCCGGCAAGGCCCGGCCCGTGACGCGAAGCTCGGGGCTGAGCGACCCGATTCCCGGTGGCGCCGGGCGCAGATCGACCTTGCAGCGAAGGTGCGCGTCTGCGAGCAGAGGGGTTGAAAGGTGGGAGAAAGCCCGTGAGGCCCGATCCGATTGCGGTGTCATGTCGACACGATAAGTCAATGCCTTCACCGTCGAAAAGGACCAATTGGCCTTTTCCCCAGATTCGGGGATACACGCCCACCACTGCTACTCGAGCGTTGAGGTGGTTACTCGTTCGGCCAACGCTTCGGCCTCCTCGTAGGTGGGGAATCGATCGCGCCGACGCGACACGTACAATGACGCCGCGGCGGTCCCCAGAGCCATGCCCTTGACAACATCGCAACCGCGTAGGTATCCGGCAATCACGGCCGCGTCGTAGACGTCGCCGGCACCCACGGCGTTGTCCACCGCCGTGGGAATTGCCTCGACCAAGACGACCGCGCCGTCGACGTCGGCGTAACTACCGATTTCACCACCCTTCACAATGACCACACCCGAACAGAGTGGCGCAAGACTTTCCAACACCTCACCCGCGAGCGAACGACCAGTTAGGGCCCGTGCCTCATCCAAGTTGGGCAGGAAGACATCGGTCTGCGCGAGAACGGCTCGAATCCCTTCGACCGTCTTCTCCGTCCAACCCTGCGGGTCCCAACCGGGATCAAATACGGTCAACGCCCCAGCCTGTCGTGCTTCGGCGAACACCCCCGCAGCCGCGCGCAGGTCGATGTCCGGCAGGTTGGCCGTGCCAACCAGGGCGACCACGCAGGCCTGATTGACCTGGGGAATTTTTTTCACCACCGCGGCGATATCAACCGGCCGTAGCCTTCCGAGATCCGAGATGAACGCTCGTTCACCGTCATCACGTACGACCGCCACGCTGAGGGGGGACGACCCTCCTGGGACGACACTCACTGCCTGCACTCCTACGCCCGCGGCCTCGAGCTCACTGCGGATGCGGACGCCCGACACGTCGTCGCCGACGTCAGCGACAACTTCGGCGCGCACCCCCATGGCGGCACACGCAAAGGCCACGTTTCCCGCCTGGCCCGCCACGGACTCGGTCCGCGTTCTCGACAAGGTCTCTTGGCCCCAGGCCGGCATCTCCTCGATCCCGCGCATGATCACGTCGATGGTGAGATTGCCGATGATGCATACCTCCGCGACGTCTCCGCGAGGAGACGGTCTCCCTGGGAAGTGGGACGTCGACACGCTTCAGTAGCTCACCCGTCGGTAGTACCGACGGGTGGTGAGGGGATGGTCCCTGATCACCTCGAGGTGAGTGCTTACCCGCTCTAACACGGTGGCCAGAATAATTGGGGAGATCAATGACCTCATCCGCGGCGACCCGCCCAGCACGATGTCCGCCGAGTCGAGCACCGTCAGGCGGCCCCCGTACGCGGTCACGAACTGCGCGACGCGGTCGACGAGGTGCGCCGAACCGTCCTCCCCCTTGAAGAGCAGGCAGCTGATCCCCTCCTCGACCAGTTCGAGTGGTCCGTGGAAGAAATGCGCGGCGTGCACGGGCCTCGTGCGGATCCACTGCATCTCTTCGAGGATGCACATGCCGAAGTAGAACGCCTCGGGCCAAGTAGAACCGGCACCGACGAGGAGGTGATACGGGGAGTCGGCGATTGCCGATGCGACGTGGGGCGCCTTCGCCTCGAAATTCCGCTTCGCCTCGAGCAAGAACTCGGGCAGACCCTGCAACTCCGTGATCAACTCCTGGTAGTCGCTCAGTTCACCGCGTACGTCCATCGCGGACAAGGCGATAAGGAGCGATTGCAGGTAGAACGACTCTGAAGAATTGTCGTCGGCGACCAGGTTGGTGAAGTTCACGTCGGCCTGCTCCCCCAGGGGCGATCCGGCGGTCCCAGTCAGCGCCACGACCTTCGCACCCAAGCGGTGGCTGTACTTAAGAACGTCGAGCGCCTCCACGGTGTCACCCGATCTCGATGGAATCACCACGAGCGAGCGAGCGTTCAGGTGCGTCGAGCCGAGGGCCATCAACTCGGCGGGCGGCACGCAGTACGTCGACAGTGCGGAATCGCGGGTCAACAGGTCGGCGGCGGGCGTCATCAGTATCCCGGCGCCTCCGGCGCCTAGGAAGAAGAGGCTGTCCCCACCACGAGCCAAGTGCTCGGCTACGACGTCATGGAGTCCCGGCCCGTGAGCCAACGCTCCGCGTTGACTCGACAGGAACCGATCCTCGTCAAAGTTCAGCATCTTCCATATCCTTTCGTCGTGATGGCCAGCACTGCGCCACCGTTGCACTGCTCGAACATGTGGGCGCCTTGCGGGTTCTCCCCGGTGAGCAGGTACGTCACTCCCATCAGGATCCACCGGGGGGACCATGACTCGGAGAAACTTCAGGACCCGGGGGGTTGGTGACGGGCAGGGAGAGGCTCATGATTTCGGGGACCGCCTCGACGAGTAGCCGAGTGTAGTCATGGCGTGGCGTGGACAGCACGTCATCGACGGAGCCGGACTCCACCATCTCCCCCTTGCACATGACCACGACGTCATCCGACAACTGGCGCACGAGGGCGAGGTCGTGGGATATCGTCAACAGACTGATGCCGAGAGTCTCCTTGAGGTCCGCCAGCAGGTTGAGAATTTGCGCCTGCGTCGAGACGTCAAGAGCCGAGACGGGCTCGTCAAGGACGAGGAGTTCAGGTTCCGCGGCCAGAGCTCGAGCAATGGCCGCGCGCTGGCACTGCCCACCGGAGAGCCTCTGCGGCCGACTGGTCGCCAATTTTACGTCCAGCCCCACGGCCGCCAAGAGCTCACGAACTCGCTCATCGCACTGCGACGACGGACGGAGTTGATGGAAGGCAACGACCTCGCGGATCGCCCTGCCGATCTCCTGACGGGGATCGAGCGAAAGGACCGGGTTCTGGAAGACCATCTGCATCATCCGGGCTCGGCGGCGACGTTCGTCGGGGCCAGGAGTTGAACTCAACATCACCCCGTCGACCTCGACGACTCCCTTCGTCGCCGATTCCAATCCCACGACGATGCGCGCCACGGTCGTCTTGCCCGAACCGGTTTCGCCGACGATGGCGAGCGAGCCCGATGGGGGAATCGTGAAGGAGACATCCTGGACCGCGGTCAAGCGCGACGACCGACCCAGCAGCCCCGACCGAAGACGGAAGTCCTTACACAGACCCTCAACTTCGAGCAGCATCGTCACCGCCCTTCGTTGAACTCGCGGATGACCCTTCACGGGCCAGCGTCGCCAAGTCCTCATGCGCGCGAAAGCAGCGGGCCAGGCCGCCTCGAACTGGAACCATCGCCGGAACGCCCGTTCGACATTCGTCCAGGGCGAACCGGCACCGCGGGTGAAAAGGGCATCCCGATGGCGCATCCATAGCGCTCGTGGGAACACCCTTGATCACCGGCAGGCGCGCGACCCGGTGCTGGATCGTCGGTCGGGCGGCGAGCAGGTCGATGGTGTAGGGGTGGATCGGGTCATCAAAGATCTGACGGCCCTCGCGCACTTCGACGATTCGGCCTGCGTACATGACGCAGACCCGCGAGCACACGATGTCGGCGAGAGCCAGGTCATGGGTGATGAACAACACCGACAGCCCTCGTTCCGCGCTGAGTCGGGCGAGCAACTTGACGATCTCAGCCTGTGTCGTCACGTCAACTGCCGTCGTCGCCTCATCGGCCAACAGGACCGATGGATTGACCGAAAGGGCGCCGGCGATCATCACTCGCTGGAGCATCCCGCCTGACAGTTCGTCAGGGAATTGGTGCATGCGGCGCTCGGGTCGGTCGATCCCCACTGCGTCAAGAAGTTCGATGGCCCGATCTCGCGATTCGGATCGCGACAGACCAAGATGGACTCGCATCGCTTCGGTCATGTGGTCGCCTACCCGCCACAGCGGATCGATGTACGCGCGAGGGTCCTGAAAGACGAAACCGATCTTTTTGGCCTGCACCTCTCGGCGGCGACTACGCGGCATCTCCAGGAGGTTTTCGCCATCCAGCAACAGTCGCCCTTCGGTGACCGCCCCCCGGGGCAGTACTCCACCAATTGTCAAGGCGGTCATCGACTTTCCACTGCCCGACTCGCCGACCAGCCCGACGATCTCACCGGGATCGATATGCAGGTCGACGCGCAAGATGACTGGCTTGAGTTCCTTGCCAACTCGAAGATAGGTGGTCACCTCCTGCAGACTCAAGGATTGGCCCCCAGTGGCGGCGGTCACGGCACTGGCGCTCGCACTCACCGCCGGCTCTCCTTTCGACTCTCGTAATCCAAGGCCCAGTCGGCGATGAAGTTGAGCGATACCACCAACAACACAATCGCCACCGCGGGGAAGATGACGCCCGTCGGAGACTGGAACACGCCCTGATTCGCGTTCTCGAGCATCCCGCCCCAGTCGATCTGGGGCGGCTGGGCCCCGAGGCCGAGGAAGGAGAGGGCCGACAGGTCCAGGAGGCCGTACGCGAAGTACAGCGTCGTCTGGCTGACCAGCACCCTACCGATGTTGGGCATCATATGCACGAAGAGGATCCGCCACGCCCCGTAACCCTGGAGACGGCACTCCTCCACGTACGGCTTCGAACGCTCGACCAGCGCGGCGGACCTCACCACCCGTCCCATCAACGGGATGTACGTGACCGCCACGGCGAAGACGGCCGTGATGAAACTTGCGCCAAACGTGGCCACGATGACGACGGCCAAGAGCAGCGGCGGGAAGGCGAACACCACATCGAAGACTCGCGAGATCAGGCCGTCGGTCAGGCCTCCTCGGTACGCCGCGAGGAACCCCAGCGGTACACCGAGCACGAAGGCGATGGCGACCACAATGGCCGGACCGAGCAAGGACAGCCGCGACCCGTAGATGAGCCGCGAGAGAATGTCCCGCCCCGCGCTGTCCTGTCCGAAGAGGAAATGCCGGCTCGGCGGAGCGTAGGGATCGAACAGGTGGATGGCATTGGGATTATGGGGAGCCAGCAACGGAGCGAACAGCGCGCAGCACAGGATGGCCAGCAGAATGACGGCACTGGTCACGACGACGATCCTCTGGAAAAGTCCCTCCAAATGCCCGCCCGCGACCCGCGACTGCGTTTCTCGCTCGAAGACCATCACGTCGCCGGTGACCGCGCTCACGCCGTCCTCCCGACGAGGCGAACCCGCGGGTCGATGACGCCATAGAGCAGGTCCACCACCAGACTGATCAGTAAGAACTCAGCGGTGATGAACAAGGCAATCGCCTGCACCACGGCGTAGTCCTTACCCTGCACCGATGACACCAGCAGCGTGCCCAACCCGTTGAGCCCGAAGGCGTACTCGATGACCACCGCGCCGCCCAAGAGGTAGCCAATCTGGGCACCGACGATCGTCACGACCGGCACCATCGCGCCACGAACTGCGTGCTTGGCCACCACCCGAGGACCGGAGAAGCCCCGGGCCCGCGCACCAGTGACGTGGGGCTTCTCCAATTCCCCGATGACGGCAGAACGCGTGATGCGACTCGCCAGGGCCAGGGAGGAGAGACCGAGCGCCACGGCCGGCAGGGTCAGATGGTCCAGCCGGGTGAGGAACGAACCGGTGCCGCCGCCACCCAGGGGTGGGAACCACGCGAGCTCGACGCCGAAGACCACGGCCATGACCACGCCGGTGACGTAGGTCGGAATGGCCGTGAAGGTGAGGGTCCCCACGCTCGCCAGAAAGTCCGACGGCCCACTTCGAAACACGGCGCTGATGATTCCCAATGGCACACCGATCACGACCATGATGGCCACCGCGTAAATGGTGAGGAAAAGGGTCAGTCCGATCCGCGGCGCAATGACCGACGCCACCGACGTGCGGGTGGCCACCGAAGTTCCCAGATCACCTCGAAGCACATTGTGCAGCCAGATGAGGTACTGCACCGGGAGAGGCCGGTTGAAGCCATAGAGCTTGTTGAAGTACCTGAGGGTGGCCGGTGACGGCGGGTGGCCACCGTTCATCAACGTGGCCGGGTTCCCGGGAGCGAGGTGCAGCAGGACGAAGATGATAATCGTCGATGCGATCAGGACGGCGACCTGCATCGCGATTCGCGAGGCGACGTATCTAAGCACCGGTCGAGCGTCCGATCACGACCACCCTCGATCCGTCAACTCGCCAGGAGGTCGATGACGACCTTGCCCGGCCGGTCAAAATTATCCAGGTCCATCGCGAAGGCGATGTCATCAAGGGGGAGATGGTGGCTGATCACGCCCCTCAGCTCCAGGCGACCCGAGGCCATGAGTTCCAGTGCCCGAGAGTGAGTGTTCGGATTGTTCAAGGAGCCGACCACGCGAAGCTCGTCTTCGTTCACGTGAAAGGGGCTCAACGCCACGTCCCCGCCTTGGGGGTAGACCCCAAACAGCAAGATGGTGCCGCCGCGGCGGACCAGTGAAAAAGTTGATTGCGCCCCGGCCAAGGTTCCGGACGCCTCGACGACGACGTCGGCACCCACGGTACCGCGAATCTCACGCAGGGCCCCGGACGCATCACCGGGCAGGCAGACGACGTCGGCTCCGGCTCGTCGGGCGAGCTCGTGCCGCCCTGGCGCCGGTTCAACGCAGATGATGAAGGCCGCTCCGCTCAGGCGCGACAGTTGCATCAACAGACCGCCGATGGGTCCGGCCCCTAAGACGACGACCACATCACCCACCGTCACCTTCGCCTGGTCGATGCCCCTGATGCAACAGGCCAGTGGTTCGGTGAGAACGGCGTCGCTGAACGGCACCTGATCGGGAATCGGGTAGGCGTACGTCTGTGGCACCAACGACCACTGCGCGAAACCGCCTGGTCGCCCTACGCCGAGTGGCGACAGTCCGCTGCAGAGGTGGGACTGACCCCTTTGGCAGAAGAAGCAGATACCGTCCACCACGTTCGGATCGACGACCGCCCGATCGCCTATCGCCAACCTCGTGACGGACCTGCCGACCTCGACCACCGTTCCCACGTACTCGTGGCCCAGGATCATGGGGGGCGCCACCTCGTACTCGCCACGGAATATTGACCGATCCGTCCCGCACACGCCGCAGCTGGCCACCTCTATGACCACGTCAGTCTCACCACATGTTGGGTCGCCAACCTCCAGGACCGCTATGTCCCCCACTCCTTGAAAGACTCCCGCCCGCACGAACTATCTCGACCCACTCACGCGGGCCCTGGAAAACCGTAGTCCTCTTCGCGCCGACGGACGACGCTGAAACTGAACAGGCTTCCCAGGTGGTAATCGCGTGAGATCAGTACGCACCGACCGAGACGGGTCACGCATTGCTCGTCGACCATGAGCCACGGACCGGCCTGTGGACCAATCTGGGACACTTCGTCTTTCTCGAGAGGCTCCGACACCACCGAGATGTGGGCCGAGGACGCCACGATCTCGTGGTCCATCCGCTCGAGAATGAGCACCACCGACTCACGCCAGTCAATGTCCTCAACCTTCGTGTTGAGTGTTCGAGGGTCGAGGACATTCAGCGAATAGATACAGGGCAAACCCTGGTACTCGCGGAGCCGCCGCGTCTCAATCACCTCGAAGCCCGGTTTCACGTCGAAGGCCAACTGCTCACTGGACGTGCTCTCACGGGTCAGCACGCTCACGACCTGCGTGGTTGACTCGTATCCCAACTCGGCCAACATCTTGGTGATGCTCTCGAACTTGGTCATCGGTCGCTCGGGGTGCAGCCCCGACAGCGCGGAGGCGAACCGGCCCGAGCCGCGGCGCGTCTCGACGAGGCCCTCCTGCTCGAGCAACTTCATAGCCTCGCGCACCGTCGAGCGACTGACCATCAGACGTTCGGCGAAGGCCATCTCGCTGGGCAATGGATCGCCCGGACGCATCTCTTCGGCGACCAGGGTCGCGATGCTGTCACGGACCTGCAAGGGCAAGGCCTTTCGTCGCAACGCCGCTCCTGACGGGCCTAAATGGTCGAGCCGTGCTGCCTTGTCACGGCCCGGACCTTCGCCGTTGCGAGCGGAGCGATTCTGGGACACGATCAGTCCATGAAGCTGCCGCCGTTGATGGCGACGCTCTCTCCGGTTATGGACATCGCCTCGTCACTCGCCAGGAACACGACCACGGACGCCACCTCCTGAGGTGTCTGCAGACGTCGCAACGGCGTGTCGGCCACGTAGAAATCAACGACTTCGCTCGCCGAGATCCCCTTCAATTCCGCCTCCCACACGATCTCTCGGTCCTGCATCCCGGTGCGAACATACCCCGGGCACACGCTGTTCACTCGGATTGCGTAGGGCGCGAGTTCGCACGCCATCGCCTGTGTCAGCCCGACGACCGCGAACTTCGACGCGACGTAGTGGGCGAGATAGGGAACCCCGCCCCGCTTACCCGCCATGGACGCGACATTGATGATGGAGCCGCCGCCCCCCTGGTCGATGAACTGTCGCGCCGCGGTCTGACCGCTGATCAGGGCGCCGCGAGCGTTGACGTCGAAATTCAGATCAATCTCCTCGTCGGTCAGGTCGACGAAGCGCGCCATGGACGATACACCAGCACACGACACCCAGACATCGAGGGGCCCTAGCGCGTGGACCGCGTCACGGCACGCCGACTCGATCGACCTACGGCTCCGAACGTCCAACGGGAACGGCACCGCACCCTCGATGGAGGCCGCCGTGCGCTCCGCGGCCTCGACATCGAGGTCCGTGACGGCCACTCGATGCCCGGCCTGCGCCAGTGCTCGCGCAATGGCGGCGCCAATCCCGGTCGCGGCGCCGGTAACTACCGCTGTCATCAAGCACCAACCTTTCGATTGACCTCTGTTGCCGGTGCACGTCCGCCCTCGGACCGAAATCTTACGATGTGAAGTGCACCTGGTCGGGGAAGTCTTGATAGACGAACACCTGCGTCTGGGTGTACCCCGCGAGGTTCGACGGCTCCACCATGACCAGCGGGTCAGAGTACAGGGGTATGTACACGTCGTCTTTGGTCAGCTGCTTCATCATGGCGATCGTCGCGTTGGCCTGGGCCACCGATCCATTAGCGGTAGCGGCCCACTGGGCACGCAACGCATTGAAGGTCTTGGAGAAGTAGCACGAGACGTCCGAATAGTTGCTGGCCAACGGCGGCACGATCTCCGCCGACGGAGCCGGGAAGTCGGGGTTCCACCAGTTGAGCAGGGCATTGACCGAACGGGGGCAGGTGGCGCTGTAACTGACGTTGCCGAAGGCTGATGGGGTCAACTTGTCGATCTTCACGTTGAGACCAATCGATTGACCGATCTGCTGCAGAGCCGCCGACACCGTGTCAGAGGTCAGCGAAGACTCCACCGCGATGGTCACGGTTTCACCTTTGGCGTGCGCCTGCGCGATGAGCTTCTTCGCCTCGGCCACGTTCGCGGTGTCGGGGTTAGGGAGGGCATTGTAGGCCGCCATGTACAACGACGTGTCCTGGGTGAACAGTGCGGGCGTCTCGATGTCCTTCAGCGGGCGACCGTTCGTGCCGTCCACGGCGAAGGCCAAGGCACTGCGCGGAACCGCCAGGTTGAACGCCCGACGCACGAGGGCGTTGGCGAACGGTCCCTTCTCGACGTTCGGACTGATGTAGTTGGCGTCGCCGCCGTAGGGAACCATGTTCACTTTGAGGCTCGAGTCCGACGCCAACGTCGAGGCGTCACGGGCCGGCAGGTCGTAGGTCCCGTTAATCGTTCCGCTTCGCAAACCGGCGATCAGGGCCTCCGCGTCGTTCACCTGCTCGAACGTGATGCTCTTGATCTTCGGGGCGGCCGCGGCGTCCCAGTAGTTCGGCACGGCGTCAAGGACCGTTTCGGACCCATTGACGTAGGTCACGGGACGAAACGGCCCACTGCACATGGACTTGGCCGGCGTCGAGCCGAAGGACGAACCGTACTTGTTCACCACGCTCTCTTCGACGACCTGGCCGACCGGAGTGGCGGGTAGGTCCTGGGCGATGGGGTTGGGCGCGTTGAGTTCAATGGTCACCTGCCATTTGCCCGAGACGACCGCCTTCTTCAGGTCGCCGGTCTGGTAGAGGGACAGGAGAGGACTCGCCAACTTCGCGCTCGCGATGCGATTCACCGAGAAGGCGACGTCGGCCGCAGTGACGGGGTTCCCGTCCCAGAACCGGGCGTTGTGCACGAGGTTGTAGACGTAGGAGGTGGGACTGGTCTGCTTCCACGACGATGCCAGTTCGGGCTCCAACTGACCCTGGGGTCCGAACTGCAGCAACGAGTTGCACATCGCCGCCGTGATGATGTTGGGGTCGATGGCGTACACCAGTCCTGGGTCGAGAGACGGGTCATTAGACGTAATTCCCCACGTAAGGCTCTGCGACGTCGAAGCACCGGCGACAGTCGGCCCCGAAAGCGCTGCGAGCGTCGTCGACGCGAGTAGACCCAGACTGCTCGCGATCAATCCCAGCCTTTGCCAAGAAAAGTGTGACACCGTGTTCCTCCTCTAGATGGAGCGGTGGCGGGGGCCCAGCCGCATTTGTCTGACGTCGGACAACCTACTAAGTACCTCCGCTGCCGTCAAGCACCATTCACCGATCGGGGACTCTCCTAATGTCCTGCCCGGTCATCGCCGGACTGGAGTTTGAACAATGAGGTCGGCTCGTCATTGATATGTGATCCGCACCAACATCGTGCATGGTGACTTTGGGGGCGAGACAGATGGTGTTACTGAATGACCTGCCCGGAACGGCCTGGCGGTTCACGCCAGGCCGCGAGCCATCCGACTATCGCCGCCACGACGGGCATCGCCACCAGAATCGTCAACAGGTTCGCCACCGGAACCGACGCCAGCGAGCTGATCCCGTCCAAGGCATTCGTGCGGCTGAAGCCGAACATCGCAAGGTAGGCCGCAGCCGTGCCGACCACGGCGCCGACGAGAGCCAGGGCCCCCGCCGTTGCCCCCGTCAGGCTGCGCCTCGTACGACTGCTGGCCCCAGTCGCCGCGAGGATGCGCAGATCGCCTGCCGTCTCGCTTCGAATCAGGCCGATCGTCATGGCCAGTATTCCCAGTGCGAGGAGGATCCCGACCAGGGTGGCCCAATCGATGATGGCGGCCGACGTGGGAATGCTCGACTTGCTCTCGATGCTGAGTCCGGCCGCCTCGGCAGTGCCCCGGGCGCCCGTGAGCTGCGCCGCGCTCAACGGCTTGGACGTCTCGACCAGCCACCCGGACGTGATGGGCGTGAGGCCGAGTTGCTGAACCGCGTACTCAGTAATGACCGTGTTAGGCGCAGAGGTCCCCGAGGGCAAGGCGCTGATTTCCTGCATGGAGGGATTCGCGAAGCAATCACTCTTGGGGCAGGGCCATTGATTGCCGCCGGGCCCTCCCTTACCCTCACTGCTGTAGTAGTTCCCGTAGACAATCTGCATCTTGCTGAGCCCAGCGAAACCAGGTCGCATCGAGAGGATCTCGGTGGTCCGGTCTATCGTGGACTTCTTGATCCCGAAGGCCTTGAGCAGTTGTGGCGTCGCGACGTAGAGCGGTCCGGAGTAACTGCGTCCAGGCGCGGCGTGTTGCAGGGTCGCGCTGGTGGTCTCGAGCTTGATCATTTCGTGGGCGCCCAGGGCGGTCGCGATGTCGCGCGCACTGCGGGCCATTGACGTCAGCGATGGCGCGGACGTGCCACTCCCGGCCCCGACGTTGCCGGGCCCGCCCGGCCCGTAGGGGCCGTTCGGCGTGTAGATGAGCAGTTGTGTCGATGAGATGTTGGGGCCGGCGTAATCGAGCACGTTGCCAAAGCGCGCCGCCGACGCGATTATGACGACCATCGCGATCAGCACGCCGACACTGATCGCGCCCAGGGCCGATCCCGAACGGGCCCGGTAACGGGCGAGGTCTCGCGTCGCCATGCGAATCGCCAGCGGTGCTCGACGGGAGAATCGATCGAGCAGGGTGAGTAGGAAGGGCGAGAGCAGCACGACCGCGATGGTCAACGAGACGAATCCGAGGGCCAACTCCCCCACGCCATCCCCCTGCCCGCCACTCGCACCGGCCGCGCCCAGCAGAAAAAAGGCCACGACACCTAATACGATGCCGGGAACCGCGGTGCGGTGTAACTGCCTCGGCGGAGCCGGGCGTCCGGCGAGCGCCGAAACCGTCGAGATTCGGGTCATGGCCCGTGCGGGTCTCGTCGAGGCGAAATATGCGGCCGCCACGGCGAGTACGACGGACACTACGATGACCAACCACGGTAAGGCGAACAGGCCGACGACGTGATGGGCGCTCGATTCCAAGATTGGTCGATAGGCCGCCCACGCCGCGAAGCCCACGACGAAGCCGATGACGGCCCCCACCAGTCCCACGAACACGCCGTTGGCGCGCACTACCAGTCGGATGTGCTGATCGGTGGCGCCTAGCGCGCCGAGCATCCCGATCGAGCGCAGGCGGCGCTGGGCCAGCACCGTGAAGCCCGCGATGGCGACCAGCGCAATCAGGAGCATCGCCATCGTGACGAGCACGATGGAGATGGTCTCGGGGTTGAGGAGGTTGGATTGCGCCACCGATGCTGGCGTGATCACGTTGCTGCCGAGCGATTTGCGACCGACGGGGGCATCAAACAGCACGGTCACCTCCGTGGGTGACGGCACCTGCCCCGGCACCACCAACGCGAACGCGTCCAAGAGGTTCATCGGATTCTCAACAATGCCGACGACTGTGCGGGTCACGCCTCCCTCGCTCCAGCGACCACCCACCTTCAGATCAAGGTCCGAGGCGACGCCTGAGGTCAGCGCCACCTCGCTCCCCTTCGTCGGATAGCGGCCCGACACCAGCGAGAGCAGAGGCCGACCGTACGGACCGTCGGGATTCTGCGCACGAAGCTCGAAGGTGTCCACGGACCCCGGCACCGTCACCGTTTCGTTGTCGATGACGTCGACCGCGCCGTAGCGCCGGTGCCACGACTGGATCGTGGATCTGGTGGACGCGTCGTTCTTTGAGAAGGTCGCCAGGTCCTGTGCCGTTCCGAAGCCGACGTAGTGCGACAGAGGCGTGTTCGTCGAGACGCCGACGCCGACGGTGGTGACTGCCACGGCGACCGCAATGAGCGCCAACACCAGCAACTGCTGTCGCCACTCGCGTCGCAGCAACCGCCACGCCCATCGAGTCACGGCTCGCCGTGCGGGCAGGCCCCCGTCCTCCGAATGGCGATCGCTGGGGGCGTCTGACGTCATGAATCCGAGGTGTTCGCCGCGTCGAGGAGATCCTCGGGACGCATCGCGGGCAACGTCTCGTCGACGGCTTTTCCGTCACGAAGAAAGACGACGCGGTCGGCCCACGAGGCCAGCTTCGCGTCGTGGGTCACGACCAGAGCGGCGACGCCGCCGTGGCAGGCGCTCAGGATCATCCGCATCACGGCTTCGCCGTTGATGGAGTCGAGGGCGCCCGATGGCTCATCGGCGAGGAGGAGACTCCGCTCACCCACGACGGCCCGGGCGATGGCCACGCGCTGACGCTCCCCACCGGAGAGCTGATCGGGATAGCTCTCGGCGCGGTCCGCCAGACCTAGTTCGTCGAGCGCGGCCATGCCCTGCGCTCGCGCCTTCTTCATCGATATCCCGTCAAGCTCCAATGGCAGTGAGACGTTCTCGACGGCCGTCAGACCCGCGAGCAGGTTGAAGTCCTGAAACACGTAGCCGATCGTTCGACGGCGCAGCCGAGCCTTGTCGTTGCGCGACATGCCCACCACGTTCTTGCCGTTGACCAAGACGTCACCGGTGGTGGGCTGCTCGAGGCTCCCCGCGATGGTCAACAAGGTGGACTTTCCCGAGCCACTCGGCCCCATGATCGCCACCAACGATCCACGATCGACCGTGAGGTCGATGTTGCTGATGGCGTCGACTTCAGTGGCGCCCTCGCCGTAGACCTTCGAGACGTTCCTCAACTCCAGCATGCTCATCGGTGTGCTCCCATCCTTCGCGCCAGACGCGGGGGTGCGTCAGCGACGTCCGTCGTCGATTCGTGACTGGCGCGCCGAAGTCGACCGTCCGCGGCGTCGAGCCAGCGAACGACCGCGTCCAGACGAAACAGTTCCGCGTCGACCGCCAGGGCGAAGGCCAGGTCGAAGTGGGCTTCGTCCTCCTTTAGATGGGTCCACTGCTGCATCAGCTGTACCAAATAGCGGCGGTGGATCTGGATCACCTCGTAGACGTCGACATCCGGCAAGCGGGAAGCCACCAGGACCTTGATGACGAGTTCATCCCGAGGCGGCTGCGTGAGATCGGGTGGCGTTCGCAACCATCGCGCCAATTCCGACTCGCCCTCTTCGGTGATTTGAAAGTTCCTTTGGCGCTCATCGGCATCAACGCCGTCAGAGTGTGCCAGGCCGTCGCGCTCCAGCCGGTCCAGTGTCGTGTAGACCTGGCCGACGTTGAGTGGCCACACGTCGCCGGTGCTGGCCTCGAACTCCTGACGCAACTGGAACCCGTATTTGGGGCCTTCACTCAAGAGGGCCAACAAGGAGTGGCGAATGCTCATTGGGGGCTCACGATGTTATGCATACTCAGTATGCTACTCGATATACATCGCCATGTCAATCGACGTTGGGGGCTATTTGCGCTTCGCCAGTCTCTTCGTCGTTCCGACGGGCGCCATCGTCTCTGAGACCTTCGACGGCGAAGAAACTCCTTGGGCGAGAGGGAGATCTTCTGCCCCATGGGTGCAGCGAAGACGTAAGTGGTACGTGTCCTCACCCATTGCGACTCCCGTTCCCTTACTCTGGCCTACCAAGGACAGTAGGCACCAGGCCCGCAAAGGACAATCCGGGATTACCCTCACGTTCGAAGGGCGCGCTGAGGTCAACTCAGGGTTTACCCCAAGCCACTTTCGACGAACGGTCGATGCCCGCAACCTCCAGTGACGGCGCCACGCTGTGCCGACACCCCTGATTCACGGCTCTCTGCGCGGCACCTGAACCGGGGGTCTCCGAGCGTGGAAGGTGGCAATCTTGGAAGCCGAACGGTCAACGATCGAATGGCACTCCACATCCCATGACCTAGTGTCGAGAGAGATGGCATCGAATCGACGCGAACGCTCGGATTCGGAGTTGAAGATCGCCGAACTCCTGCGAATCGCTAAGACCTCACTCGGTTTGAGCATGACGTTCCTGAGCCGACTCGACGGCGAGACTCAGCACCTGGAGGTGGTCGAATCCTCCATCCCCTTCTTCCGAGACGGCCAAACCCAACCTCAGGCGACGTCACTCTGCCAGGCGATCCTGGACGGCAAACTGCCCAGCGTGATCCCCAACGTCGCCAAGCTCCCCGAGGCGAAGCGGCTGCCGGCGGCACGATTCCCGCGCATACGAAGTTACGTGTCGGTGCCCGTCTCACTGAGCGACGGAACGCTCTACGGCACGTTCTGCGCCGCCGGCTTCAGCGCCGACAACGAGCTCACGAAGCGGGACCGCGCCCTGATGGAGGTCCTGGCGAGTGCGGCCGCCACCATCATCGAACCGGGCGTGCAGGAGCGTCGTCGAGAGGCCTCCATCCGCGACCAGCTGCAGCCGATCATCTATTCGGGCGGACCACACGTAGTGCTACAGCCCATCGTCGAACTGACCGAGGGCCTGCGCGTCGGGGCCGAAGCGCTCAGCCGGTTCCCGGCCGAATGGGGAAAGCCGCCCGACGAGGTGTTCGGCGAGGCCACGTCGATTGGCGCCGGCATTGAACTCGAATTACTGGCCTTTCAATGCGCCGCCGCTCAACTGTCCGAGATCTCGGGGTACCTGGCGATCAACTTCTCACCGCTCACCCTGCTCGACGAGCACTGTCTGGAGCAACTCGCTGAACTCCCGGCCAATCGAATCGTCATCGAGCTGTCCGAGCACGATCAAGTCGAGGACTACGCGGCCATCGCCTCGTCGCTCAGTCCGTTGCGGGACATGGGCATGCGGTTGGCGATCGACGACGTGGGCGCCGGGTTCTCGTCGCTGCGCCATATCTTGTTGACGGCACCCGACATCATCAAGCTCGACCGAAGCATCGTCGCCGGCGTGGCCTCCGACCCCGTGCTGCGAACGCTGGTGAACGCGCTCGTCGACTTCGGACACGGAGCGGGCACCACCGTCGTCGCCGAGGGCGTCGAGACGAGAGACGACGCCCTGGTGCTGCGCGACGCCGGTGTCGAATGCGGTCAGGGCTGGTACTTCGCACGGCCCGGTTCATCTGACGAACTCTCTTCTTCCTACCCGATGGGATAACCGTCCCACACCGGATCGCCCACGCCTGAGCGCAACGAGCACCTTCGGTTACGCGGGGCCGACTACTTGGCCGCGCCCGCCTTCGTGGCCTCCGGCACTTCGATCAGTGCCCCGGTACGAACGTCGTACACGAACCCGTATATCGGGATTCGGCCCGGGACCAGGGGGTGACGGCGAATGCGCTCGACGTCCTCCACGACGCCCTGGTTCGTTCCGGAGATAGTCAGCCAATCAATGAACGCGCCCTCCCCCGAACCGGGACCGGGGCCGACGTCGAAGAACCCGTCTGGCCCCAACGACGCCGTCTCGAGGCTCTGCGCGAGAAGTCCGCGGATCACCTCGTCGGTGAAGAACTCCATGCCGCAGTCGCTGTGATGGATGACGAACCACTCCTTGGTGCCAAGAAGCTTGTAGGAGATGACGAGGGAACGGATAGCGTCGTCGCTGGCGCGACCGCCGGCGTTGCGGATCACGTGGGCGTCACCCTCGGCCAGGCCGGCGTACTTGGCCGGATCTAGACGCGCATCCATGCAGGTCAGGATCGCGATCTGCCGAGCGGGCGGCAGCGCCAACGCGCCCCTCTCACCGAACGTATCGACGTACTCCTTGTTTGCGGCCAAGACTTCATCACGTACTGCCATGGTGCTCCTTTCGTCGTGGCCCAAAATATCGTCGGCCGCGTCCCCCTAAATACGACTTAATCCATCATGATAATAGTATACGATAGCACGGGGGGATCGGCGAAGGCCCATTTCTCACGAGCGTCGTCTGCAGCCATTCCCAACGAAGGAGAAGGGTATGACCCGCAGACTCGTTTATTGGCCGATCCTGGTCATGGGAATCTTGATGATCGTCTTGCCCTTCGCCATCTCGCTACCGAGCAAGGCGAGCGCAGGACACATCCGCTAGATGACTGGTGAACATCATGCACTCCCGTTGCGTCGTTCTTTCAGTGCCCATTCTCACTCGCGCCATCAGGGCCACACGGAGCAAAGAACTCTCAGTTTTGTGTCGACAGCCGCGGACGATATGGAACTGTCGAGGCGAAAGGGACCAGTGCTCGCGTCAAGAAGGATTGAGTTTGGCCAGCTCGGAACGAACCCGCAGGCTTCCAGGTGCCAATTCACCTTCCGCGCGGGCCCGGGCGAGCAACGTGCCCCACCACTCGAGGTCGTCGAGCAGGATGGTCATCGCGATCTGGGCCATGGGATCCACGGGCACCCCGTGTTCGTCAAACGCCGTGGTGACATTGGGAATGAGAACCGTGTCGCGCAGCGGCACCATCTCCATTTCGATCGCGACGTCGATCAGATGCTCCACCGCTCGAACCCCGGCCGCGACACCGACGCTGTAGCCGACCGACGCCAGAGGCTTGTTGCGAAGCGCCCAACTGACGAACACCGAGTCGAGGGCGTTCTTGAGCACCCCCGGAATCGAGTGCAGGTACTCGGCGGTGACGACCAGGAGTCCGTCCGCCCCTTTAAGCGTTTGGTTCCACTTGCGCACCAGGGGGTCGGAGTAGGTGGGGTCGGCGAAGTCGCCGATGCTGCCCATGTGTTCCTGGAACAGGGGCAACGGCCAATCGCGCAGGTCCAGGACCTCGACGTCGAAGGCACCGTGGCTCGTGGCCCGCTCGATAACCCACGGAGCGACGAGATCGGCCGACCGCGTCGGGCGGGTGCTGCCGACGATGATCTTGAGGTTCAGCATGGTGGGACTCCTTTTAGTTCATTCACTCGACCATTGATGAACTAAAGTGTTTCACAAATACTTGATGCGGTCAAGGTTTCCCTGGGAGACTTGACGGGTGACGAAGGACGAGTCCCCCGCGGCAGACCAACTAGTCAATGGACTCCTGGACGTATCGCACCGCGTCAATCAGATCGTGTCGGTGGTGGCCGCCCGCCACGAACTCACCCCGCAGCAGGTGGGACTGCTGCGCATGCTCGATGAGCCGATGTCGATGAGGGCCTACGCCGAGGACCTGTCCTGCGACCCCTCCAACGTGACCGGGCTCGTCGATCGAGCGGAACTCCTGGGGCTGGTCGAACGGGTGCCCGATCCGGTCGACCGCCGCGTTCGGATGCTTACCCTGACCGCGAAGGGCCGAGCCGTCAGGACGCGCGTCAACGCCGAACTCGCCACCGAGATGGCCATCAACCTCGGGTCGAGCGCGGGTGACCTTAGCCACATCGCTCGACTCATCGACACGACGACGCCCTGACCCGCGAGCGCACCTCGCGACGGCGAACGGCGCGGAGGATTACGGCACTCACGTTCCCGCCCCGGCGCCGGGCCTTTGCTCCGTCAGCCGATGGCCGTGATGTAAGCCCCGACGAGGGTCGCGGTCTGCTGATCGACGTCGCCCCTTCTTCGATCGCCGTGGTTCTCTTGGAAGTGCGCGAACGTCTTCGTCGATGAGATCGGGTTCACCTCATCGTCACCGTGATCGTGGAATGAGACGTGGACGAACGAGTCGTCGGCCAGACGAAGGACGAGGTAACTGACGTTGTCCGGTTGGGCCAACGCCAACTCGTCGAACACGGCCTCGATCCGCCGTTGGTTCTCGTCGGCGTCATCTTTGGTCTTCGTGGCGTAGCGGGTAACGAGACGTTTCTTCATGACTGGACCCTAACGGTCAGTGCAAGAAGACGGCGTCGTGCCGTGCTTGGTACCCTGATACCTTCCCAGCTCGTCTTCGTCACAGAAAGGTGGATCATGGCTGTACCCTCACTCTCGGGCCATTCGGGCCTTTCCCTACCCGCGATCGGTCTCGGCACCTACTCCCTCGACGGCGACGCCGGCTCGGGAATCATCTCCGAGGCCATTGGCCTCGGCTACCGATTGCTGGACTCTGCGGTGAACTACGAGAACGAGGGTGCGGTCGGCGACGCCGTACGTCGCTGCGGCCTACCCCGTCACGAGCTGATCGTGACGTCCAAATTGCCCGGTCGCCATCACGACTTTGACGAGGCCCGCACCACCATCGAGGAGAGCGCCATGCGAATGGGCCTCGACACCATCGACCTCTACCTCATCCACTGGCCCAACCCCCTAGAGGACCGCTACGTCGGCGCGTGGACAGCGCTCATGGAGGCCCGCAACCGCGGCCTGGTGCGCCACATCGGGGTCAGCAACTTCCTGCCCGAGCACCTCGAGCGGCTCTGGAACGAGACCGGCGAACTGCCCGAGGTCAACCAGATCGAACTGCACCCGTACTGGCCCCAGGCCGACCAATTGGCCTACCACCGCGAGCACGGGATCATCACCGAGTCGTGGAGTCCCTTAGGCCGCGACAGTGACCTCCTCGCCAACCCCGTCATCGCCGGGATCGCCACCGCCCACGCCGTCACCCCGGCGCAGGCCGTCCTGGCGTGGCACGTGCACCAGGGAGCCGTCCCGATTCCCAAGTCGAGGTCGGCGCAACGCCAGCGCGAGAACCTCGACGTCTTCGACATCGCGCTGACGGGCGAGGACGTGGCCGCAATCAACTCGCTGGCCCGACCCGATGGTCGCCTGGCCGGTCAGGATCCCGCGGTCTACCAAGAGTTCTAACCGTCGAGCGCCACGCGCATTGGTGGCGACAAATAGTCCCGTGAGGAATCTCCTAATCGAGTGGGATGCTGGCGACGTTCTCCTCGAGCCAACGATCGTAGGTGTGAAGGTCGGGGTTGAGCGCGCGGGTTGCGTCGAGGGGGCGAGCGGCGCAGTACTCGTCGGAGAATTCGGCGTTGAATTGGAACATGTTGCCCAATTCGTCCGCGGCGGGAAAGCCGAAGGACCGGTACAGGTCCGCGCTCACGGCGTTGTAGTTGACCGGCTCGCCCAGCGCCTTGCTCAGTCCGGCGGCCATGTCCTCTCCCGTCAGATGTCCGCCGGCGATGCCGATCGTCGTGCCGATCGTGTCGGCGTTGGAGAATATCCCGTAGGCGCAGCCGCCGATGTCGCCAGCCGCGATGCCGGCGAGCTTCTTGTCGCCGATGGGGAAGGTGATGGCGAGGACGCCGTCCTCGCCCCGCTTCGGTCCCATCCCGAAGTAGATCATGTTCTCCCAGTAGAAGGAGGTGTTGAGGAACGTCACCGGCACGCCGGCGTCGGAGAAGTAGTGGTTCGACTCTCCCTTGCCGTCGAAGTGGGGCACCTTGTACTTGTCTTGCAGCGTGGGCATGCGATCGTCGGAGAGCGGGACCCAGTCACGCACGTCCTCGAGCGTCGACCAGATCACGTGCGCCACACCGGCCGCCTTGGCCGCCCGGGCCATGTTGGCCGCCTGCTCGTTCTCCTTCTGCGGCGAGAAGTGCTCCCAGAAGTTGGTGACGCAGAATGCGCCGTAGGCCCCGGCGAAGGCCGCGGCGAGGCTCGCTTCGTCGTCGAGGTCGGCCTGGACCACTTCGACGCCCAGCGCGGCGAGCGCCTTGGCCTTGTCCGAGTTGGGATCACGGGTGATGGCCCGGGCGCTGAATCCGCCGTCGGGGTGAGCGAGGATCGCCCTAACGAGGCTGCCTCCCTGGGCTCCGGTGGCGCCGGTGACGGCGATGACCTTGGTCGCAACATCGTTCATGAGGGTCCTATCCATTGGTTTGGGGTGCCGCGTCACGCGGGCACCGTCACTGAACTTCGTACGGCCGTTAACGGCCACTTAACATACTAGAACTGCACCTTCGTGGGTGCAACGCCGCGGGCCGCGGCGATCGCGCCCTTGCACTACTTCGACTCCCCCCGTCCCCACGTCGTGTTCAGGTTCGACTGGGACTCTCGTAGGTCCAACTGCGAACCACCGGCCGCGTAGTAACGCTTCCCCGCGACGAGCAACTCTTCGGCGGGGAACTTCGTGATCACCTCGCAACCGTCGGCGGTCACCACGACCTCCTCTTCGATGCGCGCGGCCGACCAGCCGTCCTTCGCCGGCCAGTAGGTCTCGAGGGCGAAGACCATTCCCTCTTCGAGCACCTCGGGGTGATCGAGCGAGATCATCCGGCTGAAGATCGGCCGTTCCCAGATGGACAGGCCTACGCCGTGTCCGTACTGCAGGCCGAAGGCCGCCTCCTCGTTCTCGAACCCGAAGTCCTCGGCCTTGGGCCAGATCGACACGATGTCGGCCGTCGACGCCCCCGGCTTCACGAGCGCAATGGCCGTGTCGATCAGCTCGCGACACCTGGTGTAGGCGTCGCGTTGGGCAACCGAGGCGCTGCCCACGGCGAAGGTGCGGTAGTAGCAGGTCCGGTAGCCGTTGAAGCTGTGAAGGATGTCGAAAAATGCGGGGTCACCAGGACGGATGAGGCGGTCGCTGTAGACGTGGGGGTGGGGTGAGCAGCGCTCACCCGAGATGGCGTTGACGCCCTCGACGTGCTCGGATCCCAGGTCGTACAGGGTCTTGTTCACCAGCGCCACGCACTCGTTCTCCTTCACGCCCGGTCGCAGGAATGTGTAGAGCTCCTCGTACGCGGCATCGACCATCGACGCCGCGTGGGTCAGCAGCAGGATCTCGTCCCCGGTCTTGATCCGGCGCGCCTCGAGGAAGACCTGCTGGCCGTCGACCAACGAGATGCCCTCCTTGGCGAAGGCGGCCAGCACCGGCATCTCCACGACGTCGACCCCGACCGCCTCGTTCTCCAGGCCGAACTGGTGCAGCACCTCCTTGACCTTCGCGGCCACGGATCCGGCACGGTCGGCCCCGGGGGGGATTGCGCCGCGCAGCGTCGAAATCCCCGCCCGGGCTCCGTCGTAGGGCACCTCGGTGCCGTCGGGCAACAGCTGCACGCCGCTCAGCCACGGGTTGTAGAGCTGATGATGGCGCGCCGCCGAGCCGAAGTCCCACACGATCGGCTTGCCGCCGCGCGGCAACAGGGCGAAGCGGATCAGCTTGTCCATGGCCCAGGTGCCGATGTGGGTGCCGGTCATGTAGCGGATGTTGTGGAAGTCGAACGTGAGCAGCGCGCCGAGGTCCGAACGCTCGAGTTCGCGCTGGAGGTTGGCCAGGCGCGCCTCGCGCAGGCGCGGCATGTCGACGCGGCTCTCCCAGTCGACCGAGTTACTGCCGTAGGTATGGCTTCCCATCATTCCTCCCAATTCTGAAAACTACTGCCCGGGACCTAGAGCCGACGCTGGCGGGCCCAGGCGTCGAGGCCCACCGCGATCAGCAGGATGATCCCGAGAACGATTTGCTGGTACAGCGGGTTGACGTCGAGCAGGTTGAACCCGTTGCCGATCAACGCAATGAAGAGCACGCCGATGCCCGTGCGCCAGACCGAACCCTCACCGCCCGCGATCGAGGTGCCGCCCACGACGATCCCGGCCAGCACCGTAAAGGCGAGGGTCGTGCCGCCGCTGGCCGCCTGCGCGCTGAGCAAGCGCGAGATGTCGATGACCCCGCCGAGACCGGCCGCACCGCCGCTCAGGACGAACGTGATGACGCGGATCCGGTTGACCCGGACCCCGGCCAATCGGGCGGCCTCGGCGTTGCCGCCCGAGGCGACCATGTAGCGCCCGAAGGTCGTTCGCGACAACAGCAGGCCCAGCACGATCACGAACACGACGGTCATCCACACCGCACTGGGCACGGTGAGGAACTGCGAATTGGAGAACTTGTAGAACCCCGAGGTGGCCGAGAGGACGATGAGGTTCCCGCTGGACACCCGCAGGGCTATCCCGCCGACGACGAACGACATCGCCAGGGTGGTGATAAGGGCATTGATCTTGAACACGGTGACGATGAGCCCGTTGACCAGCCCGACCAACAGCCCCGTCGCGATCGCGGCGACGATCGCGAGCACCGGTGAATGGTGGGCGGCGATCTCGCCCGCCACCACGGTGGCGAGCCCGTAGGTCGCCCCGACGGAGAGGTCGATGCCGCCCGCGACCAGCACCAGGGTCCCCGCGGCCGCGATGCACAGGGTCGACGCCTGCTGGTCGAGGATGTTGATGAGATTCGTGGTGTGCAGGAACGGCGAGCTGGTGATCGAGAGGATCACGAACAGGATGAGGAAGGGGATGGCGATCCCGGCCGTGCGCCACGAGCGCATCAGCCTCGAGGCGCCAGCGCGCATCGACCACGCCTGGTCGCCGTCGACCAACGGCTCGATCTCTTCGGGGGTCACGTTCGCCATCACATCTCCTTAGGTGGCGCCAGTTTCGGTAAATGCGGCCGCGAGTACCGCTTGTTCGTTCATGTCCTCACCCGTGAGTTCGGCGGTGAAGCGTCCGTGGCGCATCACCAGGGTGCGGTGCGCGAGCCCGAGGACCTCCTCGAGATCGGACGAGATCACGATGATCGCCATGCCGTCGCGCGCCATCTGCACCAGCAGATCGTAAATCGCGCGTTTCGATCCGACGTCGACACCACGCGTGGGCTCGTCGGCGATCAGCACCGACGGCGTGCACATCATGGTTCGCGCGAAGAGCAACTTCTGCTGGTTGCCACCGGACAGCATCATTGCCTGCATACCCATATTGGCGGCCCGGACGTCGGCCCTCTTCATGAGGCCCGCGACCGCCCGGCGCTCGCGAATCGGTGCGATCCAACCCAGTCGGCTCACCAGATCGAGACGCGACAGTGAGATGTTCTCCTTGACCGAACGACCCATCATGAGGCCCATCTGCTTGCGCGATTCGGGAATCATCACGAGGCCGCGGGCGATCGAGCGATTCGGGTGGCGCCCCGCCAGTTCCGCGCCGTCCAGTCGAACCGTCCCCGCCGAGACCTTCGCGTCACGAAAGACGGCGCGGGCCAACTCCGAACGTCCGGCCCCGACGAGGCCGGCGATCCCGAGGATCTCACCTTGACGCAGGACGAAAGAACAGTCCTCGACCCCCGGCGCACTGACGTGCTCGACCTCGAGAATCACGGGCGCGTCCGGGTCGACGGGTCCCTTCTCGGGGAACGCGGAGGACAACGACCGCCCGAGCATCCCCTCGATCAGGGAGTCCTCGGTCGCGTCCGCGGCCGCGACGGTGCGCACGAGACGACCGTCGCGCAGCGTGGTGATGGTGTCCGAAAGCGTGAGGACCTCGGATAGGAAGTGCGAAATGAGCACGACCGCGCTACCCCGGCGGGCCAGGGATCGGATGATCTCGTGCAACGCCGCGGCCTCGTTGCTCGACAGGGCGGCCGACGGTTCATCCATAACGACGATCGAAGCATTGCGCGACAGCGCTCGCATGATCTCGACCTTCTGCTGGTCGGCGATCGTGAGATTCCCCGCGCGTACGTCGGGCGAGAGGTTGAAGCCGATTCGTTTGGCCAATTCGCGGAACCGGCGCTTCGCCTCCCTGCGTCGCACGAAACCGGCGGAGGCGACCTCCGATCCGAGGTAGACGTTCTCGACGACCGTCAGGCCGGGCACGATGGTGAGCTCCTGCGCTATGGCGATGATGCCGTTCGCGAGCGCCTCGCGGGGAGAGCGCAACGTGATCGTCCGTCCGGCCAGCGTCATTGACCCCTCATCGGGCTCGATGACGCCGGAGATGATCTTGCCGAGCGTCGACTTGCCCGCGCCGTTCTCTCCGATCAGCGCGTGCACCTTGCCCGGCTCGATGGTGAGCGAAACGTCGTCCAATGCAGGGACCCCACCGAACCGCTTGGACACCCCGGTGACGACTAGGTCGCCTCCGAGGGTGTCCGCGGTCCGGTGGGGAGATTCTTCAAACGTCCGTTCAGACATGTTGGGTCAAGACCGCCTTGTCAGAACAGGGAAGTTTGAGTACCGAGTGTCGCGGGATCAGCCCGGCCACTCGGCGGTGAATGTGTTGACGTTGGCCTTCGTGAGGATGCCGTTGTCCGGCAGGGCCGCCACGGGGTTCTGCGAGCCGGAGCCCTTCCCGGTCTTCAAGGCCTTCACCAGCGCAATCATTCCCAACTGACCTTCAGTGGCGGGCATCTGTGCCACATCAGCGAACCACGCGCCACTCTTCAGCGCCGCGACACCGGCCGCACTGGCCCCGTAACAGACCAACTGCACCGACGTGTTCTTGATCGCGGTCAGAGCCGACTGAGCCCCTTCGCAGTTCTGGTCCGCCCCGACGATCACGTTGAGGTTGGGGTGGGCGGTGAGGATGTCCTGCACCTGGGTCAAAGAGACTGAAGGCTCGTAGAGGCCGTCAGCCGACGCCACGATCGTGTCGCTCGGGTCTTTCGCGAGCGTCGCGTCGAAGGCCGTCGTAATGGCGGAGTCCGGCTCGTCACCCAAGTAGTTGTGGATCAGAGCGATGTTGCACGGGTTGGCGCCGTTACAGGCCTGGTTCGCCAACGTGGCCAACTGGGAGCCGATCTTGGACGGGAAGAAGACCACGTTGCCCGAGAGCCCGTGCACCTCGATCTGGTCGCTGGCGTAGTTCGTGCCGAGGATCTGGTCGATATTGACGACCTTGATCTTCTTCTTGATGGCCAACTTGATGGTCGGGATCAAGGCCGCGCCGTAGATCGGCTGCACGAGGATCCCCTGGTACTGGCCCGAGGCCACGACGTCCTGGAGTTGGGACACCTGCGTGGTGTACGAGCTCTGGGAGTCGAAGACGTGGACCTTCACGCCGTCCGCCGCCGCAACCGCCTCGGCGGCGGCCAGCATCGGCGCGTCGTAGCTGTTCGCCACGCCGTACGACATGTACGCAACCGTGTAGTGCTTGTGCTTGGCGGCCGCTTGCGCGACGCCCAGGCCGGTCATCGTCGTCGACAGCAGGGTTGCCCCCGCAGCTAACGCGACAACCCAACGCATCTTGGTTTTCACCATCATTGTCCCCCCTATCAATGCCGACGCACCACATCGCACGACCGGTGTCAACCGCCGCCCCCTTCGGGGCCGTTCCACAGCCAACGGGTTGACACTAGCGATGTTCACTAAACGTGTCAAGTCACACCGAACAATCTATTTGCGCCTCAAAACACAGCAATGCCGGCCGCTTTTGGCGACCGGCATTGGAGATTCGCCCGAACGAGCGCCCGCACTACTTGTTGTAGTGGTACGGGTTCTCGATCTCTTTCTTCGCCGGCAGGTCGGGGTGCATGCCGGAGTTCCACGCCTCTTCGCCCAGGGTGTCGGCCAGGAAACTGACCGTCTCTTCCACCGAACTCCTCGCCTTCGCGAGATCGATGTTGATCAAACGGCCCTCGTGCTTGAGGATGTTGCCGTCGACTAACACGGTGTGCACGTCAGCGCGCTGCGCCTGCATGGCCACGTGCCCGAAGGGATTCACGATCGGGAACATGACCGGCGACTCGTCGTTCTTCAGCAGCACGATATCGGCCCGCTTGCCGACCTCGATGCTGCCAATCTTGCTGTCCAGCCCCAACGCCTTGCTGCCGCCCCGGGTCGCCCATTCGACCACGTGCTCGGACCGGACGTCGAGCTGGGTGACCGTCTCGCCCTTCTGGTGCGCCTCGAAGTGCTGGCGGGAACGATCGGCGCCCAGCGTCGTGCGCATTGCGGTGAACAGGTCGGCGCTCCACCACACCGAGGTGTCGTGCGACAGGGAGATCGGGATATCGAATTGACGCAACTTCCACGATGAGGGGTAGCCCTGGCCAGCGCTCTGCTCAGACTCCGTCGCGACCGACACCGAGGCGCCGCTGGCCGCGATGCGCTGGTAGGAATCGTCCGACAACGTGGAGCAGTGCACCAGCATCGTGTCGGGGGTCATGAAGCCATTCTCATGAATTAGACGGATACTGTCGTCGCCGTTGGCCCCGAGCACCCCCTCGTGGGTGTTCACCGGGACGCCCAGGTCCCGGGCCACTTCGAAGGCGGCCCGCTCGGGGAACTCCGGACCGGCGACCACGTCGAAGGCGATTTGGAACCGGAGCATGTCGCCCTTACCATCGAAGCGCCGGCTGAAGAAGTCACGAAACTCCTTGTCAGCGGTCCACTCCCACGGCGCGCGCTGGATATTGCCGTACGCGAGGATGAAGCGGGCCGGTACCACCTCGAGGGCGTCGACCGCCGCGTCCGCGTGGTCGGTCGTCTGAAGCCCGTGCGACCAGTCGACTGACGTCGTGACCCCCGCGTCGACGGCTTCGATCGCCGAGAGTAGGTTGCCGGCGTAGATGTCCTGGGGGCGGAAGTTCTTGCCGTGCTCGAGGTAGTACCACACGAAATACTGCGACAACGTCCAGTCCGCGCCGTAGGCCCGCATCGCCGTCTGCCACATGTGACGGTGGGTGTCGATCATGCCCGGCATGATGATCCCGCCGCGGGCGTCAATCTCGAGGGCGCCCTCGGGAGCCTTGATCCCCGGGCCGACCTCGGCGATCACCCCACCCACGACGAGGACGTCGCTGTCGTGCAGGACGTGGTTCCCGTCGTCCATGGTGAGGACAATTCCGTTTCGAAAGACGATCGCGCGCCCGTGCTCGAGTGACTCGCCGGACGTGCTGATGGGCTTGTTCATTCTCCCCCCCTGGTCGAATGGTTCAGATTCTCCCGGAGTGTAGCACCGTGTTCACTCGCGTCAAGAAGTACTTCACAGCGAGATTGCCCTCCATCGCGGTGGCGTGCGGACGTCATTGTCGGCGCCTCGGTGTACGGTGCGATGCGTTACGGTACCCTGAATCAGCGCGCTTTGGATCGATCCTCGAGGGGCATTCGCGTTCGTCGGCGCAAGAACGTGGCCGTTAGCACCGGCGCGAGAATCCTCTCGGCCCGTCGAGAAATTCGGATATGTTTATTGCTACTGAACAGCAAGGGGGGACGATGCCAGCACCAACATCAGGAGCCGCGTCGCGGACCGCCGTCGTCCTGGGCGGCACGTCGGGTATCGGCAAGGAGATCGTCAAATCGATGGCGCACAAGGGGACGACCGTCTTCCTGTCGGGCCGCACGTCCGAAAGCGCGCAGAAGGCGGCCGCGGAGATCGGTCTCAACACCGTCGGGATCGCCGTCGATCTCGCCGAACCCGATTCCATCGCCGCGTCGCTGGCCGACATCGAGACCCTCGACTACTTGGTGATCCCCGCGATCGAGCGCGACGCCAACACGATCGCCGACTACAACGTCGCCCGGGCCATACGTCTGGTCACACTCAAGCTCGTCGGTTACGCCGAATCGA
Source organism: Acidimicrobiales bacterium (assembly GCA_050010495.1). GTDB lineage: Bacteria > Actinomycetota > Acidimicrobiia > Acidimicrobiales > RAAP-2 > RAAP-2. Next base: position 7,188 of record JBEKKW010000003.1, on the reverse strand, counting down.
TCCACGCCCTTCGTGAGCGCTTCACCCCCGACGGATCGATCGTGCTGTTCGGAGGCCTCGCCCTGCAGCGCCCCTACCCCGGTTCGACGACCGTGTCGACCGTGAACGGCGGCGTCGTGGGTCTGGTGCACAGCCTGACGACCGAGCTCGCACCGGTGCGCATCAACGCCATCCACCCCGGCATCGTCGGCGACAGTCCCTTCTGGGAGAACAAGGACAACAGCCACATCATCGCGCGCACGCCGCTCGGGCGCCTCGTGACGATGCAGGAAGTCGTCCATTCGGTCGAGTTTCTACTCGAGAACTCCGGTGTCAATGGAGTGAACCTCGCCGTGGACGGAGGTTGGCTCCTCAAGTAGGCGCTACGCCGGCCGCGCCGGGGGAGGGGAGAGACTATGAACTACGCGACCAAGATCGACAGCGACAAGGCGGTGGCCCTCGAGTCCTACGAGGGCCACTCGAAGGGGTTCCGCCGCCAGGTGCTCGTGACGGGCGCGACCGGTTCGGTCCATATGACGTTGAGTGTCGGGTATCTCGATTCCGATGGATACCTCGACACCGCCCTGCACTCCTTCGAGTTCAGCGTCTACGTATTCTCCGGAAAACTCTGCATCACCACGTTCGGGGTCACGACCCTGCTCGCCGCCGATCACTGCATCACCGTGCCGATCGGCACCCCCTACTCCCTTCGTGCGCTCGACGGGCCCGTCACCTGGCTGCAGATGTCATCGCCGGCCGAGCTCGACGACGGACGCCGCCAGGACACGTTCTTCACGGGCGAGCCGCTGGTCGAAACCGACCCCGTCGTGCCCGACATGCGCGATCCCCGCAATCGCAATGCGGTGCGCTTCGACGCCGACGCCATGGACCTGCACAAGCTGGCCGCGGGGTCGAGCGTGAACGCGCCCACGGTCTCGCCCAGCATGGCCACGGCCCTCTTGGCCTACAGCGGCATCGGCGTCAAGATGCTCATCGACCAGCAGCAGGGCGCGCAGCTGCACACGATGTTCGTCGTCGACTACCAACCGACCGCCATCGCCCACCCCCACGACCACCCCTTCGAGGAGGCCTACGTCTTTGTCGCCGGAGAAGTGCACGCGTTGGTCGACGGCGAGCTGATGGTGTTGCACCCGGGCGATGTCCTGTGGGCCGGTGTCGGGGCCGACCACGGCTTCGAGAATCGCGGGTCGGACCTCGTGCGATGGATCGAGGTGCAGGCCCCCCAGCCGCCGGCTCGGCACTCCTACCGGTTCAGCCGCGAGTGGGAACACCTCGCCGCCAAGTTGAAACGGGGGCAATAGTTTGAAATTAACTAGGATTTTCATGTTCACGGGGTTGGCGATGGTGCGACGGACTCGCTTTGAGGATGCCGCGGCAACGACGAGAGTTGATAAGAGGTAGCAATGGCGGTTCCCAAGAGTTCAGCGCCGAATCGGCGACGGACCGCAACCTCGACCGCGAAGGAGGCTGAGGCCTCGCTTCGCGCCGAACCGACCACCGGGCCTACGAGTGCGCCCAGCGCCAACGGTGACGCGATGACGCCGGGCCTCATCGGGGCGCGACTACGCACGAAGCGGCTGGCCCACGGCATCACCTTGCGCCAGTTCGCCCGGGACTTAGACGTCTCGGCATCCTTCATCTCGCAACTCGAGACCGGCAAGGCCCAGCCGTCGGTGGCTACCCTCTTCGCGATCTGCTCCGCCCTCGACATCACCACCGACGAACTCTTCGAAAGCGAGGGCGAGGGAGAGGTCTCCGACGACGGAGAGTTCTCCGGGGCCGACGGTACGGCGATCGACGCCTCCAACAACTCGTGGCGTACGTCCACGAGTTACGGCAGCTCCCACGGAGGACCGTCCTCCCCGAACGACGGACCGATATCGCGACCAACCTCTTCGCCCGTCGTGCACCCGGGTCACCGCAAGGTCCTGGTCCTCGACTCCGGCGTCACCTGGGAATCGCTGACGGTCGGGCGCAGCGACAAGACGGACTTCATGTTCGTGCGTTATGACGTCGGAGGATCCTCGACCATGGAAGGGCGATTGATCCGACACGTCGGGACCGAATACGGATTCGTGCTCAGCGGAACCCTCGAGATCACCCTGGGCTTCGAGACGTACCGCCTCGGCGCGGGAGATTCCATTGGGTTCGACTCGAGTCGTCCGCACCGATTGGCCAACGTGGGCGACGTTCCCGTCGAGGCGATATGGGTGAACATCGAGATGCTCGGCAGTCAGCACTGAGGCGTGCCCGCACGACTTCTCGGTCCTCGCGCCGCGACGGCGACCGGTTCGATGATTGACGTTGCTGCGCCCTGATGGATAGCCTCCACGTTCGGCGAACAGAGCGAGAGAGCCCCCAGGTCGCCGGTCACGTCGACGAGATCCCCGGCGGGGAAGAACTAGATGAGGAGTATTCATGAGCAGCGACGAGCTGGACATTGGATGGATCGGCTGCGGCAGGATGGGGACCGCGATGTCGACGCGGCTCATCAATGCGGGCAATCGGGTGACGGTTACCAATCGAACAGCCTCGAAAGCGCAGCCCCTCGTCGAGCTCGGCGCCACCATGGCCGCCAGCCCCGCGGACCTCGCCGGATGCGCGATCGTCTTCGTGATGGTGGCGGCCGACAACGACGTGCTGGACGTCACGGTCGGTCCCGGCGGCGTATTGAGCGATCCGACCCGGGCCCCGGCGATCCTGATCGACTGTTCGACGGTATCGGCCGAGACGTCGGCGAAGGTCCGCCACGCGAGCGGCCTGCGCGGCACGCAGTTCCTGGCCGCCCCGGTGAGCGGCAACCCCAAGGTCGTGGCGTCGGGCCAGTTGACGCTCGCGGTGTCGGGCGAGCGCGAAGCCTTCGACCAAGCGCTCCCCCACCTGCGCCAGCTCGGCCACGGGGTCACCTACGTCGGCACCGACGAGGTGGCGCGACTGGTGAAGATCTGTCACAACATGTTCCTCGGTGCGATGACCCAGTCACTGGCCGAGATCGTCGTGCTGGCCGAACGCGGGGGCATCAAGCGCAGCGCGCTGCTCGAATTCATCAACAGTTCGATCGTCGGCTCGCCGTTCACCAGGTACAAGACGCCCGCGTTCGTCTCGCTGGACTTCTCGCCCACGTTCACCACGACGCTGCTGCTCAAGGACTTCCGCCTCGGCATGGACGCCGCCAAGGCCTCCGGTGTCGCCATGCCCGTCGCCGCGCTCTGCACCGAGATGGTCGCGAGCGCCATCGGAGCCGGTTTCGGGAGCGACGACTTCGCCGTGCTGCTCGCCGAGCAGGCGCGCAGCGCCGGACTGTCGATGGCCGACGAGCCGGTCGGCGTGGACGACGGCCTGCGCACGACTCCCGGCCCTTGACCCAGAGAAACTGGTGAACATTTTTTAGGGCACCGGACCGTCAACGCGGGGGCGGCGCCGACGGACGCAATGAGTGGCACGTAGGAAATCGCGAGGACTATCGTTTAGTGCGAGTGAACACTTCCCGACGTGGCGTCATCGCGAGTCACGCAGTTCCGCGCAAAGAGACCTACCACGAGCGAGTTCAAGGAGTACGAATGACTGCCGAGACCATCCTGCCCGGTTCACTGGATTTGGACGAACGGCTCGACCTCTATCGCAGCCAGGTCGCTCTTCGCCAGTTCGAGGCCCGCGCCTACGACCTGTTCCTCGAGAACCTGGTCAAGGGCACGAGCCACCTCTCCCTCGGCCAGGAGGCGATCGCGGTCGGATTCGCCGCGGCCATGAAGCAGGACGACTGGACCTTCGCCACCTACCGCGGCCACGCGCACACCCTGGCCCGCGGCGTCCCGATGACCGCGGTGATGGCCGAGCTGCTCGGAAGGGCCAACGGCCTCATGGCCGGCAAGGGCGGCTCCATGCACCTCACCAGTGTCGAGCACGGCGTGATGGGCAGCTACGCGATCATCGGCGCGCACATGCCCATCGCCTGCGGCGCGGCCTGGAGCGCGCAGTACCGGGGAACGGATCAGGTGGCGGTCTGCTTCTTCGGTGACGGCACCGTCAACATCGGGGCCTTCCACGAAGCGCTCAACCTGGCCGCCATCTGGAAACTGCCCGTCGTCTTCGTCTGCGAGAACAACCTCTGGATGGAGTACACCCGCACCAGCGAGGTGACGGCCGTCGAGCACCCGGCGGCCGACCGGGCCTCCGCCTACGGACTGGAGGGCATCATCGTCGACGGCAACGACGTCGAGGCCGTCTTCGAGGTCGCCACCACCGCGATCGCTCGGGCCCGCGCCGGCGAGGGGCCGAGCCTGATCGAAGCCAAGACCTATCGCCATGGCGGCCACTCCCGCGCCGATCCCGGCAAGTACCGACCGGACGCCGAGGTCGCCGAATGGATGGCCAAGGACCCCATTCCCCGTTACCGCTCGCACCTGCTCGAGCTAAGGGCGAGCGAGGCGCAGTTGGCCGCCATCGAAGAAGAGGTCGCGGCCGAGGTCGAGCGCGCGACCGAGGAGGCCAAGGCCGGCGCCGTGCCGGGAGAGGACCTACTGATGAAGGACGTATGGGCGGACGGAGGATCCTCATGGCGCAACTGACCTATCGAGAGGCAATCGCTCGCGGCATCGCGCAGGAGATGCGCCGCGACGAGTCGGTCGTGATGATCGGCGAGGACATCGGCGCCGCCGGCGGCGTGTTCAAGGGCACCGTGGGACTGCTCGACGAGTTCGGCCCCGTTCGCGTTCGCGACACCCCGATCAGCGAGCAGGCCATCCTCGGCGCCGCGATGGGCGCGGCGATGACGGGTCTTCGTCCCGTCGCCGAGATCATGTTCGCCGACTTCTTCGCCGTGTGCTGGGACATCGTGGCAAACGAGATCGCCAAGAGCCGCTACATGACAAACGGCCAGCTGACGTTCCCGCTGGTGATTCGATCGGGCAACGGGGGACTGCTGCGCTTTGGGGCTCAACACTCGCAGAGCGTGGAGAACTGGGCCATGATGATCCCCGGCCTCAAGGTCGTCGTGCCTTCGAGCGCCCTCGACGTCGTCGGGCTAATGGCCGCGTCGATCCGCGACGACGACCCCGTGATCTTCCTAGAGGAGAAGGCCCTCTACGCGTCGAAGATGGAGGTACCCGACGGCGAGATCGTTGACACGCTCGGCACCGCGAAGATACTGCGCCAGGGCGAGAACGCCACGCTCGTCGCCTTGGGCAACATGGTGCCCAGGGCCTTGCAGGCCGCCGAGCAGCTCGAAGAGGAGGGCATCAGTTGCACCGTGGTCGACGTCCGCTCGCTGGTGCCGCTCGACACCACGACGTTGCTACGAGAGATCGCGGCGACGGGGCGGCTCTTCACCGTTGAGGAGAATCCGCGGCTGTGCGGTTGGGGCGCCGAGTTGTCGTCGATCGTGAGCGAAGAGATCTTCTACGAACTCGACGGACCGGTGGTGCGAATCACGACGCCCCACATCCCCTTGCCTGCCGCCGAGGCCCTCGAGGACTTGGCCATCCCTTCGGTGGAGCGGATCGTCGTAACGGTGTCGAAGGCGATGAACTCATAGGAGTGACGCCGCATCGCCTCGCACTGGGCGCGACGTCCCCGCTCGTGCGACCACAACTAGCGCTGCGCTAGAGGAAGGGAGAGCATGTTCGAGGTCACCATGCCCCAGCTGGGCGAGACCGTGGCTGACGGAACCGTCGCGAAGTGGTACAAGAGTGTCGGTGACGCCGTGACGCGCGGTGAGCCGCTGTTCGAGGTCTCGACCGACAAGGTCGACACGGAGATACCCGCGCAATCGAGCGGGGTCCTCAGCGCGATCCTCGTAGAGGAGGGAGACACCGTCGACGTGGGGACACTGCTCGCCGTCATCGCCGCCGAAGGCGAGACGTACACGCCGGCCGCTTCGAAGAGGGCCGCCCCGCACGCGCCGCGCGAAGCGAGCACCCGGGCCACTGTGAAATCGGCCAAGGGTTCAGAGGGCGCTGGAAGCGTCCAACTCTCACCCGTCGTTCGCCGCCTGCTCGCAGAACACGATCTCGACCCGGCGTCGATCGTCGGCACCGGCCCCAACGGTCGTATCACTCGCGAGGACGTCCTCGCCGCGGCCGCCGCGCAAGCAGGGGTCTCCACCCCAGAGTCGGGACCGGGTCCTCTCTCACCGATCGTGCGCCGCCTCCTGAGTGAGCACTCACTCGACCCCGCCTCGATCGTCGGCACCGGCCCCAACGGACGGATCAGCCGTCATGACGTGGAGGCGACGATTGGACAGAAGGCCGCCTCGCCCACTGCGGGCCAGGGCGACGAGGTGATCCCGTTCACGAGGTTGCGTCGGCTCACCGCGGAGCACATGGTTCGTTCCAAGGCGACCTCGGCCCACACCCTGATGGTCAAGGAGGTCGACTACGAGCGCGTCGAAACGGTGCGTCGGTCCCACGGGGCCGCCTTCAAGGAGCGCGAGGGCTTCAGCCTCACGTACTTGCCGTTCAATGCGTTAGCGGTCATCGAGGCGCTACGGGACTTCCCCCACCTCAACGCGTCGGTCGGCGACGACGAACTGATCATCCATCACGACGTCAACCTCGGCATCGCCGTCGACTTAGACGGTGAGGGCCTGGTAGTGCCGGTCCTGCGCGAGAGTGGCGACGGGAACCTCACGACGATTGCTCGCCGGATCCGCGAGCTGGCCCTGCTAGCGCGTAGCAAGAAGCTCACCATCGACGACACGAAGGATGGGACGTTCACGATCTCCAACCCGGGGCCGTTCGGGACGTTGCTCACTGGCGCGATCATCAACCAGCCCCAGGTCGCGATCCTCGCCACCGACGGCGTCGCTCGAAAGCCCGTGGTGGTGACCTCGTCCTCGGGCGCAGAGTCGGTCGCGATCCATTCGGTGGGACTGCTCGCGCTGACGTTCGACCACCGCGCCGTCGACGGGGCGTACGCCGCCCGCTTCCTGGTACGTCTGGAGGAGATCCTCAACTCGCCGGAGTGGGCGTCGCGGCTCTAGGACGGCCGAGCGCCAACAGGTACCAGCCGAAGGCCATCAGCCAGATCGTCTGGGGGTACGCCACCACCCTCTCGATGCCACCTTCGCCAAGCCCCACGTAGCGGGTGCTGGCGTAGAGCACCAGGGCCATCAACGACAGCGCACCAACGCCCACCGTGAAGGCGCGCACCGTCGACGACAGTGTGAGAGAGAGACCGATCACCAGCAGC
>JBEKKW010000002.1:0-125874 GCA_050010495.1 Acidimicrobiales bacterium | reverse complement strand
GACCGGATGCTGCGCGAGTTCGCCGTCGACGCCAACGTCGGCAAGCCCCAGGTCGCCTACCGCGAGACCATCCGCAAGAAGGTCGAGAAGGTCGAGGAGAAGTACGTGCGCCAGACCGGCGGAAAGGGCCAGTACGGCCACGTCGTGATCACCCTCGAGCCCACGGGCCCCGGCGGCGGCTACGAGTTCCTCGACGAGATCACCGGCGGGGTCATCCCCAAGGAGTACATCCAGCCCGTCAACCAGGGCATCACCGAGGCCCTCACCTCGGGCGTGCTGGCCGGGTACCCGGTCGTGGACGTGCGGGTGCGCCTGACCTACGGCTCCTACCACGACGTCGACTCTTCGGAGATGGCCTTCAAGATCGCCGGCTCGATCGCGGTGAAGAAGGCGGCCCGCCTCGCGAGCCCCGTCCTGCTCGAGCCGATCATGGCCGTCGAGGTCGTGACGCCCGAGGACTACATGGGCGACGTGATCGGCGACCTGTCGGCGCGGCGCGGCCGCGTCGAGGGCATGGAACAGCGGGGCAATAGCCAGGCGATTAGGGCCCTTGTGCCGCTGGCCGACATGTTCGGCTACGCTACTGACCTGCGTTCTCGCACTCAAGGGCGAGCGACGTACACGATGGAATTTAAAATGTACGCAGAGGTACCCGAGGCGATCGCGAAGGAGATCGTCGCCAAGGCCACCGGTGCGTAACAACGCTGGGTAACCAGCGAAACCCGGTCCAAACCGTCGTCGGGGAGGGCCAAGGAAACCCCGACGGGTCCGCAGTGGACCGGTCACTAGAGAGAAAGTCAGCCCCCGACAATGGCAAAGAAGAAGTTCGAGCGCACTAAGCCGCACGTAAACATCGGCACGATGGGTCACATCGACCACGGCAAGACGACCCTGACCGCGGCCATCACCAAGGTCCTCTCGGAGCGCGTGGGTGGCAGTTCCTTCACGCCCTTCGACCAGATCGACAAGGCTCCCGAGGAGCGCCAGCGCGGCATCACCATCTCGATCGCCCACGTGGAGTACGAGACGGCCAACCGCCACTACGCCCACGTCGACATGCCCGGCCACGCCGACTACGTCAAGAACATGATCACCGGCGCCGCCCAGATCGACGGCGCGATCCTGGTCGTGTCGGCCAGCGACGGCCCCATGCCCCAGACCCGCGAGCACGTGCTGCTCGCGCGCCAGGTCGGCGTGCCCTACATCGTGGTCGCGCTGAACAAGGCCGACCAGGTCGACGACGAGGAGCTGCTCGAGCTCGTCGAGATGGAAGTGCGCGAGCTCCTGACGAGCTACGACTTCCCCGGCGACGACGTGCCGATCGTGCGCGTCTCGGCCCTCAAGGCCCTCGAGGGCGACAAGGAGTGGGGCGACAAGGTCATCGAACTGATGGACGCCGTCGACTCCTACATCCCCGAGCCCGTGCGCTCGACGGACAAGCCCTTCCTGATGTCGATCGAGGACGTCATGTCCATCACCGGCCGCGGCACCGTCGTGACCGGCCGCGTCGACCAGGGCGTGGTGAAGATCGGCGACGAGGTCGAGATCGTCGGACTGCGCCCGACCACCAAGACGACCGTCACCGGCATCGAGATGTTCCGCAAGCTGCTCGACGAGGGCCGCGCGGGCGACAACCTCGGCGCGCTGCTGCGCGGCACCAAGAAGGAGGACGTCGAGCGCGGACAGGTCCTGTGCAAGCCCGGTTCGATCACGCCCCACACCCTCTTCGAGGCGGCCGTCTACGTGTTGACCAAGGAGGAGGGCGGGCGCCACAAGCCGTTCTTCGCCAACTACCGGCCTCAGTTCTACTTCCGCACGACCGACGTGACGGGCACCATCGAGCTACCCGCCGGCACCGAGATGGTGATGCCCGGCGACAACACCGAGATGACCGTCACCCTGGGCAAGCCGATCGCGATGGAAGAGGGCCTGACCTTCTCGATCCGCGAGGGCGGACGCACGGTCGGTTCCGGCCGCGTCATCAAGATCCTGAAGTAGCGATATGGCCGACAATCGTCAAATGATCCGCATCCGGTTGAAGGCCTTCGATCACGGCATCCTGGACCAGTCCACCGCGAAGATCGTCCAGACGGTCGAGCGCACCAACGCCCGCGTCCAGGGCCCCGTGCCGCTGCCCACCGAGAAGCACCGCTACACGGTGGTGCGCGGCCCGCACAAGCACAAGGACAGCCGCGAGCACTTCGAGATGCGCGTGCACAAGCGGCTGCTGGACATCGTGGACCACACGGCCAAGACCGTGGACTCGCTCCAGCGCCTGGACCTGCCGGCCGGGGTGGACATCGAGATCAAGATTCGCCAGAGTTAGCCGTCGGCTCGCGCGGCTTTGCGTGCGCGGGGCGCCACGGTGTACGCTAAGTAGCCCCCCTGAACGAGGTGGGCCAGCCAAAACCTGGTTTTGGTGGACAAACGATGTGTTCAGTTGCCTGGAAGGGAACGCTGAACCAAACAAGTCGAGCGCTCCGTTCGGGTTTTGTGGCCCGGCGGAGCGTCTGTGTGTCGGAGAACCGACGCGCGAATGAGAGAGGGATTGACGTGGCGGCCAAAGCGATCGTCGGCGAGAAGGTGGGCATGACCCAGGTCTGGGACGACCAGAACCGGGCCGTACCCGTCACGGTCGTGCGCGTCAGCCCCGCGCGCGTCGTCCAGGTGAAGACTCCCGAGAAGGAGGGCTACAGCGCCGTGCAGGTCACCTGGGGGACCCGCCGTACGTCGACGCTCTCCAAGCCCGAGCTGGGCCACTTCAACAAGGCCGGCGTCACCCCGGGCAAGAAGCTCGTCGAGTTGCGCCTCGACGACGTCTCCGGATACGAGGTCGGCCAGGAGATACTGGCCGACGTGCTCGAAAAGGGCGAGATGATCGACGCGACCGCCGTCTCCAAGGGCAAGGGCTTCGTGGGTTCGATGAAGCGCCACAACTTCTCCGGCCAGGGCGCCGCGCACGGCAACCACAAGCACCACCGCGCCCCCGGCTCGATCGGCGCCTGCGCCACGCCCGGGCGCGTCTTCAAGGGCACCAAGATGGCCGGCCGCACCGGCGGCGCCCAGGTCACGACCACCAACCTCGAGGTCGTCGCCGTCGACGTCGAGCGCCACCTCGTGCTCGTCAAGGGCGCCGTACCGGGCCCCCGCGGCGGCGTCGTCGTGCTGCGCACGTCGGTGAAGAACCCGATGAAGGCCGGAGGCCAGCGATGAGCGACGTCTTCACCCTGCGCGGACCCGTGAAGAAGGACCGGCCCGAGCCGACCACGCGCTCCGTCACGCGCTCCAGCCTCGACGGCACGGCGCTCGGCACGGTCGAGCTCGAGCCCACCATCTTCGGCATCGAACCGAACATGGCCGTGCTGCACCAGGTCATCAAGGCCCAGCTCGCCGCGAAGCGCTCGGGCACCCAGTCGACCAAGACCCGCAAGGAAGTGCGCGGCGGCGGCAAGAAGCCCTTCAGCCAGAAGGGGACCGGCGGAGCGCGCCAGGGGACGATCCGCGCGCCGCACTACCCCGGCGGCGGCATCGCGCTCGGACCCAAGCCCCGCTCCTACGAGCAGAAGACGCCCAAGAAGATGATCCGCCTGGCGCTTAACTCGGCCCTGTCGGACCGCGCGGCGATGGAGCGCATCGCGCTCGTCGACGGCTTCGCGGACTGGGACCTGCCCAAGACCAGGGTCGCCGTCGAGGCCCTCACCGCGCTCGGCCTCGAGGGCAAGGTCCTCGTCGTGCTGTCGCGCGACGACGTGGTGGCCATCCACTCGTTCAACAACCTCGACTACGTCAAGACCATCGACGCCGGCGAGATCAACGCCTACGACGTGCTCAACGCCGACTGGATCCTCTTCACCGACGCCACGCTGCCCGTGGCCAGGGAGGCCCGCTGATGCGTGACGCCATGAGCATCCTGATCCGCCCGGTCGTCTCGGAGAAGACCTACGCCCTGATGGACAAGCACACCTACGTCTTCGTCGTGGACCCCGCGGCCACCAAGGTCGACGTGCGCAACGCCGTCGAGCAGGCCTTCAACGTCACCGTCGTCAACGTCAACACCCTCAACCGCAAGGGCAAGTCCACGCGTAACCGCCGCACCGGCGTCACCGGCGTGCGCCCCGGCACCAAGCGGGCCATCGTCACCCTCAAGCAGGGCGACACGATCAACCTCTTCGAGAACTAAGGACTGCCATGGCCCTGCGACACCGCAAACCAACCAGCCCCGGACGGCGCTTCCAGACGGTCTCGGACTTCGCCGACGTCACCAAGGACACGCCGGAGAAGTCGTTGCTCGCGCCCAAGCCCAAGACCGGCGGACGCAACAGCTACGGGCGCAAGACCTCGCGACACCGCGGCGGCGGCCACAAGCAGCAGTACCGCATCATCGACTTCAAGCGCAACAAGGACGCCGTGCCGGCCCGGGTCGCCGCGATCGAGTACGACCCCAACCGGACCTGCCGCATCGCGCTGCTGCACTACGCCGACGGCGAGAAGCGCTACATCCTCGCCCCCAACGGCCTCAAGGTCGACGACGTCATCGAGTCGGGCCCCAAGGCCGACATCCGTACCGGCAACGCCCTGCCCATGCGCTTCATCCCGACCGGCTCGACCGTGCACAACGTGGAGCTGCGACCGGGCGGCGGCGGCAAGATGGCCCGCAGCGCCGGCATGGGCGTCCAGCTGGTCGCCAAGGACGGCGGCTACGCCACCCTTCGACTCCCTTCGACCGAGATGCGCCGCGTGCCGATCGACTGTCGCGCGACGCTCGGCATCGTGGGCAACTCCGAGCACGAGCTCATCAAGGTCGGCAAGGCCGGACGCAGCCGCTGGAAGGGCATCCGTCCCCAGACGCGCGGCGTCGCCATGAACCCGGTCGACCACCCGCTCGGTGGCGGCGAGGGCAAGACGTCCGGTGGACGTCACCCCGTCTCGCCCTGGGGCCAGCCCGAAGGTCGTACGCGTCTGCCAAAGCAGTCGGACGCGCTCATTATTCGACGCCGCCGTGGACGCGGCGCGCGGAGGTAGGTAGAACATGTCACGCAGCCTGAAGAAGGGTCCCTTCATCGACGCCCACCTCCTGAAGAAGGTGGACGCCATGAACGCGGCCAACGAGAAGAAGGTCATCAAGACCTGGAGCCGCCGATCGACGGTGATCCCCGACATGGTCGGTCACACCTTCGCCGTGCACGACGGGCGCCGCCACGTGCCGGTCTTCTGCAACGAGTCGATGGTCGGGCACAAGCTCGGCGAGTTCGCCCCCACGCGCACCTTCCGCTTCCACGCCGGCCAAGAGAAGACGGGCAAGCGCTGATGACCGGAGCCAAGACCAATGAGCGCCCGGGCACCCGCGCGACGCTGCGCGGCTACCACATGTCGGCCAGCAAGGCCCGCGTCGTGCTGAACCTCATCCGCAACGAGGACGTCAAGACGGCCCGCGAGATCCTGGCCGACACCTCGCGCGAGGCGGCCGACGTCATCGGCAAGGTGCTCGCCTCGGCGGTCGCCAACGCCGTCACCAACGACGGCCAGAACCCCGACGAGCTCTTCGTCTCGGCGGCCTTCGCCGACGAGGGCGTCACCATGAAGCGCTTCACGCCCCGTGCGCGCGGCCGCGCCGGCAAGATCCTCAAGCGCTCCTGTCACATCACGGTGATCGTGTCGCGCCTGCCCGAGGAGCGCCTCGAGGTCCTGCGTTCCCAGCGCAACACCCAGGCGGCCGTGTCGCGCACCCGACGGGTCGCGTCGTCGCGTCGTCGCGCCGACCAGCAGGCGAGCCTCAACAAGCGCGAGACGGCGGCCGAGCTGGCCGCCCAAGAGGCCGAGAACGACGTCGTCGACACCGAGGTGCTCGAGGACGAGAACAACGAGACCGAGATGGCCGTCATCGAGACCGAGGCCGTCGACGAAGGAGAGAACGTGAGCGACGAGGCCGAGGTCCCCGAGTCCGACGATGCGGCTGAAGAGTCCGCCGACGGGTCAAGCGACGAGACGGTGGACGAGACGGCCGCGGGCGAGCCCGAGACCACCGAGGAGACGAACTAATGGGTCAGAAGGTCAACCCCTACGGTTTCCGCCTCGGCATCACGACCGACTGGAAGTCGCGCTGGTTCAAGGAGCGCGGCTACAAGGACCTCGTCATCGAGGACTGGAAGATCCGCGACTACCTCACCAAGCAGCTCGAGAGCGCGGCCGTGAGCCGCATCGAGATCGAGCGCAGCTCGGACCGGGTGCGCGTGGACATCCACACCGCCCGTCCCGGCATCGTCATCGGGCGCCGCGGTGCCGAGGCCGAGCGCCTGAAGAAGGACCTCGAGAAGATCACGGGCCAGAAGAACAAGATCTCGCTCAACATCCAAGAGATCAAGCAGCCCGAGCTCGACGCGGCGTTGATCGCCCAGGGCATCTGCGACCAGCTGCTGCGTCGCGTGGCCTTTCGCCGCGCCATGAAGCGCGGCATCCAGACGGTGCAGAAGGCCGGCGCCCTCGGCGTGCGCATCCAGGCCTCCGGTCGCCTCGGCGGCGCCGAGATGTCGCGCCGTGAGTCCTACCGCGAGGGCCGCGTCCCGCTGCACACGCTGCGCGCCGACATCGACTACGGCTTTCGCGAGGCCCGTACCAACACCGGGCGCATCGGCGTCAAGGTGTGGATCTACAAGGGCGACATCCTGCCCTACCAGCTGAGCAACGACGAGAAGATCGTGCGCGAGGCGGCCATGGCCGCCGGCGACGCCGTGCCCGTCGTCGGGGCCGTCGGCGCCGCGCCCAAGGGCGTCGTGCGCGCCGGTGGCGGACGGCGCCGGGTCGAGGCCGAGCCGGCCGTCGAAGTCGTCGAGGAGTCGATCGTCGACGTGTCGCCGGCCGACCTGTTGGCGGCCAGCGCCGAGGTCGAGGCCCAGTTGAGCGTCGAGGAAGAGATCGAGCGGCGCACCGGACAGGACCACATCGACGCGCCCCACTTCCGAAAGGACGCCGAGTAGCCATGTTGATGCCCCGCAAGGTAAAGCACCGCAAGCAGCACCGCGGCCGCATGGCCGGCAAGGCCAAGGGTGGCGTCGACCTCAGTTTCGGCGACTTCGGGATCCAGGCCCTCGAGGCCGGTTGGATCACCGCGCGCCAGATCGAGGCAGCCCGAATCGCGATGACCCGCCACGTCAAGCGCGGCGGCAAGGTGTGGATCCGCATCTTCCCCGACAAGCCCGTCACCCAGAAGCCGGCCGAGACCCGCATGGGTTCGGGCAAGGGCAACCCCGAGTTCTGGGTCGCCGTCGTCAAGCCCGGCCGCATCATGTTCGAGCTCGGTGGGGTCGACGAGGCCCTGGCCCGCGCCGCCATGGAGCGGGCCATCCAGAAGCTGCCGATCAAGGCCCGGTTCGTCATCCGTCCCGGGACCCACGGCACGCCGGAGGTGACGATCTGATGGCCAAGACCAGAGAACGGGTCGCCGAGATGCGACTGCTCGGCGACGCCGAGATGCTCGAGCGCCTCAGTGAGGCCCGGCGCGAACTATTCAACCTGCGCTTCCAGCTGGCCACCGGCCAGCTCGACAACTCATCGCGCCTCGGCGAGGTCCGCCGCGACATCGCGCGCCTCGCGACCTTCCTGCGCCAGCGCGAGATCGAGGCGGCCGAGAATATGGAAGAAGGTGAGTAGTCATGACTGACTCGACCAACGAAACCCGGGAGAACCCCCGCAAGGTCCGCGAGGGCATCGTTATCTCGGACAAGATGAACTCGACGCTGGTCGTCGCGGTGAACGAGCGCGTCAGCCACCCCCGCTACGGCAAGACGGTCCAGCGCACGAAGAAGCTCTACGTGCACGACGAGTCCAACGAGGCCAAGATCGGCGACCGGGTGCGCGTCCAGGAGACCCGCCCGCTGTCCAAGCTCAAGCGCTGGCGCCTCACCGAGATCGTGGAGCGTGCGCGATGATCCAGCAGGAGTCCCGCCTCAAGGTGGCCGACAACAGCGGAGCGAAGGAAGTCCTGTGCATCCGCGTGCTCGGCGGCTCGCGACGGCGCTACGCCTCGATCGGTGACGTCTTCATCGCCACCGTCAAGGACGCCATCCCCGGCGCGGCCGTGAAGAAGGGCGACGTGGTCCGCTGCGTCGTCGTGCGCACGGCCAAGGAGAAGCGCCGCCCCGACGGCTCCTACATCAAGTTCGACGAGAACGCCGCCGTCTTGATCAACGACCAGCTCCAGCCCCGCGGGACGCGAATCTTCGGACCCGTCGGGCGTGAACTGCGCGACAAGAAGTTCATGCGCATCATCTCGCTCGCCCCGGAGGTGCTCTAATGAAGATCCGCAAGGGAGACGACGTGCTCGTGCTCACGGGCAAGTACCGCGGTGAGCGGGCCGAGGTCATCGAGGCGATGCCCTCGAGCAACCAGGTGATCCTCAACGGCCTGAACGTGTCCAAGCGCCACACCAAGCAGCAGGGCGCGACGATGCAGGCCGGCATCATCGACAAGTTCATGCCGCTGCACGTGTCCAACGTGGCGCTGTGGTGCGGCGGGCACAAGGGTCCGGCCAAGGTCGGCGTGCGCGACGTGGACGGCACCAAGGTCCGCGTCTGTCGCAAGTGCGGGGAGGCGCTATGAGTACGGCCCTGCGCCCGCGGCTCAAGGTCCGTTACGACCAGGAGATCCGCCAGGCCCTCAAGGAGGAGCTCGGCCTCGACAACATCATGCAGGTGCCGCGCCTGTCCAAGATCGTGCTCAACTCGGGCGTGGGCAAGGCGACCCAGCAGGTCTCGCTGCTCGAGGGGGCCCAGCGCGACCTCGAGCAGATCACCGGCCAGAAGCCCATCGTCACGCGGGCCAAGAAGTCCATCGCCAGCTTCAAGCTGCGCGAGGAGCAGGCCATCGGCGTGAAGGTGACCCTGCGCGGGGACCGGGCCTGGGAGTTCTTCGACCGCCTCCTAAGCCTCGCGATCCCGCGCATCCGCGACTTCCGCGGTCTGTCGCCGAACTCCTTCGACGGACACGGCAACTACACCTTCGGCATCAACGACCAGTTGATCTTCCCCGAGATCGACTACGACAAGATCGACGCGCCGCGTGGTTTCGACATCACCATCGTCACCACGGCCGCGAACGACGAGCAGGGACGCGCATTCCTGCGCGCCTACGGCTTCCCCTTCAAGCAGGAGAATCGATAGACATGGCGAAGAAAGCCCTTCGAATCAAGCAGCAGAAGACCCCGAAGTTCTCGACACGCGCCTACACGCGCTGCGAGCGCTGCGGTCGACCGCGCTCGGTGTACCGCAAGTTCGGCCTGTGCCGCATCTGCCTGCGCGTGATGGTGCACGCGGGCGAGGTGCCGGGCGTGACCAAGGCCAGCTGGTAGGAGACGTTATGACAATGACCGACCCCATCGCCGACATGCTCACGCGGATCCGCAACGCCAACGCGGCCATGTTCGACAGCGTCAAGATGCCCAGTTCCAAGCTCAAGGAGAACCTCGCCAAGGTCCTCGAGCGCGAGGGTTTCATCGCGAGCTACACCGTGACCCGCGCCGAGGGCAAGCCCGCGCCGACGCTCGAGATCAACCTCAAGTACTCCGAGGACCGCAAGAAGACCATCGTCGGCATCAAGCGCGTCTCGAAGCCGGGACTGCGCATCTACAAGAAGTCCGACCAGATGCCCAAGGTCCTGGGCGGCGTCGGCGTGGCCGTCGTCTCGACCAGCCACGGCCTGATGACCGACCGCGAAGCCCGCAAGGCCAAGCTCGGCGGCGAGGTGCTCTGCTATGTGTGGTAACGCCATGACCCGGGAGGTTCGCTGATGTCGCGCATCGGACGTAACCCGATCACCGTGCCCTCGAGCGTCGACGTCGACGTGGCCGAGAACGTCGTGACCGTCAAGGGCCCCAACGGCACCATGCAGCGCACGCTGCCCGAGGGGATCACGATCACCCGCGAGGGCGACGTACTGAGCGTCGAGCGGATCAACGACGAGACGATGTACCGGTCCCTGCACGGCCTGACGCGCACGCTGGTGTCGAACATGGTCGTCGGCGTGACCGACGGCTGGTCCAAGGAGCTCGAGATCATCGGGGTCGGCTACCGCGCCGCCGCCGGCGGACCGGGCGTGCTGGACCTCGCCCTCGGCTTCTCGCACCCGGTGAAGTTCACCGCCCCCGAGGGGATCACCTTCGAGGTGCCGGCCCCCACGCGCGTGATCATCAAGGGTGCCGACAAGGAGGTCGTCGGTCAGGTCGCGGCCTCGATCCGCAAGCTCCGCAAGCCCGAGCCCTACAAGGGCAAGGGCGTGCGCTACCTCGGCGAACGAGTGGCGCGCAAGGCCGGAAAGGCAGCCAAGTGATGGCCCGTACCACCCACGAACTACGCCAGCGCCGCCACAAGCGGATCCGGCGCCGCCTGAGCGGCACGCCCGAGCGTCCCCGCGTCGCGGTGAGCCGCTCCAACAAGCACATCTCGGCCCAGATCATCGACGACGTCAACGGCCGGACCCTGGCCGCCGCCTCGTCGGTCGAGGCCTCGCTCAAGGGCACCAGCGGCGGCAACGTCGAGGGGGCCAAGGCCGTGGCCTCGCTGCTCGCCGATCGCGCCAAGGCCGCCCAGATCACCACGGTCGTCTTCGACCGCGGCGGATTCGACTATCACGGGCGCGTCGCCGCCTTCGCGGACACCCTGCGTGCCGCCGGACTGGAGTTTTGATGACTGACGTCGAGCAGTACGAAGAGCGCACCATCAAGGTCAACCGGGTCTCCAAGGTCGTCAAGGGCGGCCGGCGCTTCTCCTTCACCGCCCTCATGGTGATCGGCGACGGCAACGGACGGGTCGGGCTCGGCTACGGCAAGGCCAAGGAGGCCGGCCTCGCGGTGCAGAAGGGCATCGAGGAGGCCCGCAAGAACCTCTTCGACGTGCCCCTCGCCGGCACGACCATCATCTATCCGGTGCTCGGCTCCTCGGGCGCCGGTCGGGTCCTCATGAAGCCGGCCGCCCCCGGCACCGGCGTGATCGCCGGCGGCGCGGCCCGGGCCATCCTCGAGATGGCCGGCGTCAAGGACATCATCGCGAAGTCGCTGGGATCCTCCAACGGCATCAACGTGGCCCACGCCACGATCGAGGGCCTCAAGCAGCTTCGCCGGCCCGAGGAGATCGCGGCGCTGCGCGACCACCCGGCCGACCACGTCATCCCCTCGGGCACGCTGCGGGCCTACCGCGAGCGCCAGCGCGAGGGCGACCTCTTCAAGACGGAGGGTTGAGATGTCGCTGAAGGTGACCCAGACCCGTTCGGCGATCGCCACGAAGCCCAAGCACCGCGCCACCCTGCGCGCGCTGGGGCTGCGCGGGATCGGCCAGTCCAACGTGCTGCCCGACCGTCCCGAGATCCACGGGATGATCGCGCGCGTACCGCACCTGATCAAAGTGGAAGAGGTCAACGAATGAAGCTGCACGATCTCAAATCGCCCGAGGGCTCGACCCACCGAAAGCGCATCGTCGGGCGCGGCATCGCCGGCAAGGGCGGCAAGACGGCCGGACGCGGCACCAAGGGCCAGAAGGCCCGCCGCCAGATCCCGGCGCAGTTCGAGGGCGGCCAGTTGCCCCTCATCCAGCGCATCCCCAAGATGAAGGGCTTCACGAACCCCTTCCGCGTGTCGTACACGCCGGTCAACCTCGACGCCCTGACCCAGCTCGGGGTGAGCGACGTCACCTTGGACGTGCTCGTCGAGCGCGGCCTGGCCCGTCGCAAGGACCTCGTCAAGGTCCTCGGGCGCGGGGAGCTGACGACGAAACTGAACGTGTCGGCCCACGGCTTCTCGGCGTCGGCCAAGGCCGCCATCGAGGCCGCGGGCGGGACGACGACCGTGCTCGACAAGCCCTTCGCCGTTCGTCCACCTGCGTCGGGCAACCAGCACCAGAACCGCTAGGCCAGATACGTGTTCAAGCGCCTCGCCAACATCTTCCGCGTACCGGACCTTCGCAACAAGGTCCTGTTCACGATCAGCATCATCTGCCTCTACCAGCTCGGCGCCAACCTGCCCATCCCCGGCGTGAGCTGGAGCCAGGTGCGCCTGCTGCAGTCCAAGGCGGGGGCCAGCGGGGCGCTCGGGTTCTTGAACCTCTTCTCGGGCGGGGCCCTCACCCGCCTCGCCGTGTTCGGCCTGGGCATCATGCCCTACATCACGAGCACCATCGTGATCCAGCTGTTGACGACCGTCATCCCCAAGCTCACCGAGTGGCGCGACCAGGGGGCCGTCGGGCAGAAGAAGATCACCCAGACGACCCGGTACCTGACGATCGGCCTCGCGCTGCTGCAGTCGACCGGCCTGATCTACGCCTTCCACGGCCACGACGAGGCCCTGCTCGGCTTCAACATCAACCTGATCCCCAAGTTCAGCCTCTGGCTCGGGCTCTTCATGGTGCTCATCATGACCGCCGGCACGGCCTTCGTGATGTGGCTGGCCGAACTCATCACCCAGCGCGGCATCGGCCAGGGGATGAGCCTGCTCATCTTCGCCAACGTCGTCTCGAGCCTGCCCTCGGGCGGGCGGGCGGTGCTCGACGAGGGCGGGATCTTCAAGTTCCTCATCATCCTGGTGATCTCCCTGGTCCTACTGGTGCTGATCGTCTACGTCGACCAGGGCCAGCGGCGAATACCGGTCACCTTCGCGCGCCGCGTCGTCGGGCGAAAGGAGATGGGCGGGAACTCGACCTACATCCCCCTCAAGGTCAACCAGTCGGGCGTGATCCCGATCATCTTCGCCTCGTCGGTGCTGTACATCCCGATCCTCATGTCGAACGTCGTGCCCTGGGCCAGTTTCCAGAACTTCGTCAACAACTCGCTGCACCCCACCAGTTTCTTCTACATCGTGGCCGACTTCGTCTTGATCTTCGCCTTCACCTTCTTCTACGTCTACATCGCGTTCGAGCCGCACCAGCAGGCCGAGATGCTGCGCCAGCAGGGTGGGTTCATCCCGGGCATCCGACCGGGCATGCCGACCGAGAAGTACTTCGCCAAGACCCTGAGCCGGATCACGGTGGTCGGGGCCGTCTTCCTCGCGTCGGTGGCCGTGGTGCCGAGCATCCTCATGGCGCTGTGGAACATCAACAAGTTCCCGTATTACGGCACCACCCTGCTGATCGCGGTCGGCGTGTCGTTGCAGACGATGCAGCAGATCGACAGCCAGTTGATGATGCGAAACTACGAAGGCTTCCTGAAGAAGTAGTGATGACCAATCGCTTGAATCTCGTGATCTTGGGCAAGCAGGGCGCGGGCAAGGGGACCCAGTGCAAGCGCCTGGCGGCCCGCTACAACATCCCGCACGTCTCGACCGGCGACATGCTGCGCGCCGCGGTCCAGGCCGATTCGATGCTCGGGCGCGAGGTGGCGGCCATCCTCGACTCCGGCGCGCTCGTCTCGGACGAGTTGGTGATCAAGCTGGTCGACGACCGCTTCCAGCGGGCCGACGCCAAAGACGGCGCGCTGCTCGACGGCTTCCCGCGCACGATCGCCCAGGCCGAGGCCCTCGAGGACCTCCTGGGTGACGACGGCATCAAACTCTGCATCGACCTGGACGTCTCGACCGAACTGGCGACCCAGCGCCTCGCGATGCGCCGGGTCTGCCAGGAGTGCGGCTCGATCTACAACGAGTCCGACGTCGAGGCGATCTCGGGGACCTGCTCGAAGTGCGGCGGCGACGTCATCCAGCGCGCCGACGACTACCCCGACGCGATCCGCAAGCGCCTGGAGGCCTACGAGCGCGACACCGAGCCGCTGCTCAGCTTCTACGACTCGCGCGGGTTGCTGGTGCGC
This sequence comes from Acidimicrobiales bacterium, assembly GCA_050010495.1. Lineage (GTDB taxonomy): Bacteria > Actinomycetota > Acidimicrobiia > Acidimicrobiales > RAAP-2 > RAAP-2. The sequence continues at coordinate 112,095 of JBEKKW010000002.1, read as the reverse complement.
GTGGACGGCGACCAGAGCCCCGACGACGTCACGGTCGCCATCCAGTCGGTGATCAGCGTCCGAGGGCTGGCGTGAGGCGATCGAGCGACGAGCTCGACAAGATGCGTCGGGCCGGCAAGGTCGTGGCCGAGATGCACGAGGTGACCCGGGCCGCGATTCGCCCCGGGGTCACCACGGCTGAGCTCAACGAGGTCGCGGCGCAAGTGCTCGCCAGGCGCGGCGCCCGGTCCAACTTCCTCAACTACCACGGCTTCCCTGCGGTGATCTGCACCAGCCCCAACGACATGATCGTGCACGGCATCCCCAACGGCTACACCCTCAAAGAGGGCGACATCATCTCGGTCGACTGCGGCGCGATCGTCGAGGGCTACCACGGCGACGCCGCCTACACCGCGGGCGTGGGCGAGATCAGTCCGGCCGCGACGCGGCTGCTCGAGGTCACCGAGCGGGCCCTGTGGGCCGGCATCGACGAGCTGGTCATCGGCCAGCGCCTCCACGAGGTCGGCCGGGCGGTTCAGGACGTGGCCGAGGCGGCCGGCTACTCCGTCGTGCGCGAGTACGTCGGCCACGCCATCGGCACCGAGATGCACGAGAGCCCCCAGGTGCCCAACTACTGGCCCGGTACGCCCGGCCCGACGCTCAAAGAGGGCATGGTCTTCGCCATCGAGCCGATGGTCAACGTCGGCACCTACGAGACCTACGTCCTGGACGACGGCTGGAGCGTGATGACGGCCGACGGCCAGCTGTCGGCCCACTTCGAGCACACCATCGCCGTCACGGCCAACGGTCCCGAGGTCTTCACCGTCGCCTAGCTCTCCTGGGGGTGCTGGCGGTCGTGCTGGCGCTGGGCGAACAGGGCCGCCTCGGTGCGCCGCTGGAAGCCCAGCTTCGCGAGCAGGTTCGAGACGTAGTTCTTGACCGTCTTCTCGGCGAGGAACATCTCGGCGGCGATCTCGCGGTTGCTCAATCCCTCGCTCAGCAGTTCGAGGATCCGGCTCTCCTGGGGGCTGAGGCTCTCGAGGCGGATGTCCTCGGCGATCTGGCGCCGCAATCGCTCGCGGGCCCGCTCGACCTGGTCGGGAGTGAGCAGCATCTCGCCTCGCGCGACCCGACGGATCGCCGTGACGAGGTCGTCGCCGCGCACGTTCTTCAAGACGTAGCCCTTGGCGCCGGCCAGCACCGAGGCGCTGATCGCGTCGTTGTCGGCGAACGACGTCAGCATGAGACAGGCCAGGTCGACCCGTCGTTCGCGCAGTGACCGGCACAGGTCGACGCCGCTGCCGTCGGGCAGGCGCACGTCGAGCACGGCGACGTCGATGAGGTCGAGGTCGATAGCCATCGCCTCTTCGAGCGTGCCGGCCTGGGCGACGACCGCCAGGTCCTCGTGGGTCTCGAGCAGTTCGCTCAGTCCCCGGCGCACGATCTCGTGGTCGTCCACGAGCAGCAGGCGAATCACGTCATCCCGCGAGCTTGGCCGACCATCGCACCATTGTGCCACGGCCCGACTCGGAGTCGATCACGCAGTTGCCGCCCAGCTCGCGGGCCCGCGAGGCGAGGTTGCGCAGACCTCGACCGGGACCGACCTGGGAGGAGAAGCCCCGCCCGTTGTCGCTCACCGTGAGCACGATGAGGTCGCCCTCCACCTCGATGTCGACCGAGACGGCGCTCGCCTCGGAGTGGCGCACGATGTTCGAGAGCATCTCGCGCAGCGCCTGCACGGCGTGGCGCGCGCAGGCGCGATCGGTGACGTCGTCGACCTCGCTCGACTGGTGCAGTTGAACGTCGAGGCCGAGCCGGACCCCGGCCTCGTTGGTGAGGGCCTCGAAGCGCTTGGTCAGCAGCACGCCGTTGAGGTCGTCCTGGTCGATCTCGAAGATGGTCGTGCGGATCTCGTGGATCGTCTCGTCGAGCTCGTTGATGCAGTTGTTGACACGGGCCCGCGTCGGCTCGTCGAGCGGGGACATCAGGGCCAGCTGCAGCGAGAGCCCGACGCCGAAGAGGCGCTGGATCACCGTGTCGTGCAGGTCGCGGGCCAGTCGCTCGCGCTCCTCGCTGAGCGTGAAGTCGCGCAACTGCGTGCGAAGGGTCACCTGGTCGATCACGAGGCCGGCGGCCCGTCCGAAGGACTCGACGAGCTGCTCGTCCTCTTCGCTGAACTCCTGGCCGTCGACCCGGTCGCAGAGGTACAGGTTGCCGTAGACGTGGCCGTCGCCGGTCTTGACCGGCACCCCGAGGAACCGGGTCATGGCCGGGTGGTTGGGCGGGAAGCCGACCGACGTGGGGTGGCGGGCGATGTCGACGACGCGCAGCGACTCGGGGTGCACGATGATCTCGCCCAGCAGTCCGCCCCCGTGGGGCAGTTCGCCGATCGCGGCCCGGGACTCGTCGTCGACCCCGTGGGTGATGAACTGCGAGAGGGTCATGCCGTCGCGCGTGACGACGCCCAACGCGCCGTAACGGGCCCCGACGAGCTCGCTGGCCGCGTCGATGATGATCTGGAGCAACTCGGCGAGACTGGCGTCGGTCTCGATGAGCAGCATCGCGTCGATGAGTGCGTGCAGCCGTTGGGGATCGAGGACCTTATGAAACGCCACGCCGTCCAGTCTCGCATAGGTGCCGCGGGGGTAAAACTCAGCCGATGCGGTGCCCGACGACGACCGTGAGCGGCACCTCGACGAGGGCGGCCCCGAGGGCCAGCGACTCCTGTACGGCCTGCGAAAGGCCCTCGACCTCCTTGACCCGCGACGCCAGTCCCGAGGCCATCACCGACCAGATGGCGCCGTCCTCCTCGAGCCCGTCGGCCTGGACCGAGATCACGTCATGGCGCTTGGCCGCCAAGAGTACCGACTCCTCGGCGCTCGCGACCACCACGCGGTCCTCCACTAGGGCGATGAGCGCGGGCAGCGCCGCGGGCAGGCACCGCACCGAGATGACCACCCGGGCGAGCGTCGACTGCTTGAGCAGGTCCACACAGGTGGCCCGGTTCAGGACCGTTCGTGCGAGCAAATACTCCTGGTCAACCATGCATCCAGCATGAACCCACCAGCGCAGGCGGGGTTAGGGTCCGTGGTCATAATCTCGCCGCGCCGGTAAGATGGAGGTGTCGAAATGGCCATTCGAGGGCCGAGTTTTGCGTTTGGCAAGAAATTCGGTAGAATAGTCAGCCGACCTTTTCGAAGTCGAAGAGGTCCATCCGTGGGGGAGTTTGCCCCTTCACGTCCCGCAGTGCTGTAACAAGGAGAGAGAACCTGAGTAAGCCAAAGGAAGACGCGTTCACCGTTGAGGGAACCGTCGTCGAGCCACTGCCCAACGCCATGTTCCGCGTGGAGCTCGAGAACGGGTACACCGTCCTCGCTCACAGCTCGGGAAAGATGCGCATGCACCGCATCCGCATCCTCCCCGGCGACAAGGTCCAGGTGGAGATCACGCCCTACGACATGACCCGCGGACGCATCACCTATCGCTACAAGTAACTCACGTTCTTCCAAAGTCGAGAAAGCAGATACATGAAGGTTCGCGCCAGCGTAAAACCCATATGTGAGAAGTGCAAAGTCATACGACGCGCCGGCACGGTGCGCGTGATCTGTGGCGGCAATCCGCGCCACAAGCAGCGTCAGGGCTAGGTAGACCATGGCCCGTATTGCCGGAGTGGACATCCCGCGCGAGAAGCGCGTCGTCATCGCCCTCACCTACATCTTCGGCGTCGGCTCGACCATCGCCGAACAGATCTGCAAGGCGACCGGGATCGACGAGAACATCCGCGTCAAGGACCTGAGCGAGACCGACGTGAACAAGCTGCGCACCTACATCGACCAGAACGTCACCGTCGAGGGCGACCTGCGCCGCGACGTCGCCCAGGACATCAAGCGCAAGATGGAGATCAACTGCCTGCAGGGGATCCGCCACCGCAAGGGCCTGCCCGTGCGCGGTCAGCGCACTCGCACCAACGCCCGCACCCGCAAGGGACCCAAGCGCACCGTCGCCGGCAAGAAGAAGGTTACGAAGTAATGGCCAAGCCGACCACGGTCCGCAAGGGCCGGCGCAAGGAACGAAAGAACGTGGCCTTCGGGGTCGCGCACATCAAGAGCTCCTTCAACAACACCATCGTGTCCATCACCGACCCCGAGGGCAACGTGCTCGCCTGGGCCTCCTCGGGCAACGTCGGCTTCAAGGGATCGCGTAAGTCAACGCCCTTCGCCGCCCAGTTGGCCGCCGAGAAGTGCGCGCGGGCCGCGATGGAGCACGGCGTGAAGAAGGTCGACGTGCTGGTGCGCGGACCGGGCTCGGGCCGCGAGACCGCGATCCGCTCGCTGGCCGCGGCCGGTATCGAGGTCGTCGCGATCAAGGACGTCACCCCGTTGCCGCACAACGGGTGCCGTCCCAAGAAGCGGCGCAGGGGTTAAGGCCATGGCTCGCTATACCGGACCCGTGTGCCGACTCTGTCGCCGTGAGCGCACCAAGCTCTACTTAAAGGGCGAACGGTGCTTCTCCATGAAGTGCCCCGTCGCCGAGAACTCCGATCGCCAGACCCGCGCCTTCCCCCCGGGCATGCACGGCCGCGACCGCCAGCGCCAGGGCTCGGAGTACCTGACCCAGCTGCGCGAGAAGCAGAAGGCCCGCCGTATCTACGGTCTGCTCGAGAAGCAGTTCCGTAACCTCTACGAAGAGGCCAACCGCCGCCCCGGCATCACCGGCACGAACCTTCTGCAGTTCCTCGAGTTGCGCCTGGACAACGTCGCCTACCGGGCCGGCTGGGGCGCCTCGCGCGCCCAGGCCCGCCAGTTCGTGCGCCACGGCCACGTCACCATCAACGGCAAACGCGTCACCATCCCCTCCTACCGGGTCCGTCCCGGTGAAGTGGTGGCGCTGAAGAACGTGACGCGCGAGAACTTCAACGTCAAGCGCAACCTCGACATCCTGGACCGCACGGTCCCGGGCTGGCTGGAGACCGCGGAGAACGGGTTCTCCGTCACCGTGCGCATAGTGCCCCAGCGCGAGCAGATCGACGAATCGATCAGAGAACAGCTCATCGTCGAGCTGTACTCGAAGTAACCGAAGCAGAAAAGAACTTAAGGAGTCCCCATGCTGATCATCCAACGACCCACTATCGAGGCCCTCGGCGACGAGCTCAACAACCGCCAGTCCTTCGGCATCGGCCCGCTGGACCCCGGCTTCGGCCACACGCTCGGTAACTCGCTGCGCCGCACCCTGCTCTCGTCGATCCCCGGCGCCGCCGCCACGCGCGTGAAGTTCGACGCCGTGCTGCACGAGTTCGGCGTCATCGAGGGCGTCAAGGAGGATGTCCAGGACATCTGCCTGAACCTGAAGGACCTCTTGTTGATCGTGCACTCCGACGAGCCCGTCACGCTGCGCCTCGACAAGCGCAGCGAGGGCCCGGCGACGGCCGCCGACCTGTCGACGACGGCCGACGTGGAGATCCTCAACCCCGACCTGCACCTGGCCTACCTGACCAACCCGCGCAGCGTGCTCAGCTTCGAGCTGACCGTGGAGCGTGGCAAGGGCTACGTCGGGGCCGAGGGCAACAAGGGCTCGTCGACCATCGGCGTGATCCCCCTGGACGCCATCTTCACCCCGGTCCGTCGCGTCAGCTTCGAGATCGAGCCCGTGCGCGTCGAGCAGTCCAAGGACTTCGACCGCCTGGTCATCGACATCGAGACCGACGGCTCCATCAGCCCCCGCGAGGCGCTGGCCTCGGCCGGCAAGACCCTCGGGTCCCTGGTGGGCCTGATCGGCAACTTCGACGAGGAGGCTCCGGCCCTGGAGCTCGGCGACGTGGGCTCGGCCCAGGCTGCCGCCAGCGAGCTCGACATCCGCATCGAGGAGCTCGGTCTCACCGAGCGCTCGCGCAACTGCCTCAAGCGCGCCGGTATCAACACCATCGCGCAGCTCGTCAACGCCACCGAGCGTGACCTCACCTCGATCACGAACTTCGGCGCGACGTCCTTGAAGGACGTCAATGACCGCCTCGAAGAGCGCGGACTGTCGCTGCGAGTCGAGGACTGACCATGCGCGGCACTCCCACCAAGGGCAAGCGCTTCGGCGGTTCCAGCGCGCACCAGAAGGCCATGATGGGCAACCTCGTGGCCTCGATGATCGCCGCCGAGTCGATCGTGACGACCGAGGCCAAGGCCAAGGCCCTGCGCCCGATCGTCGAGAAGGTCGTGACGGCCGCGAAGAACTCGCCCGAGGGATCGGTGCACGCCCAGCGGCGCGTCGTGGCCCTCATCCGCGACAAGGACATGACCCACAAGCTCTTCACCGAGATCGCCCCGCGCTACAGCGACCGCCCGGGCGGCTACACCAGGATCCTGAAGCTCGGTCCGCGTCAGGGCGACAACGCCCCGATGGCGCGCATTGAGTTCGTTTGATCGTTCGCTCGACGCCACCCAACGGTGGCGCCTGGACCTCGCCTACGACGGCAACGGCCTGAGCGGATTCGCCTACCAGCCCGAGACCGTCACGGTCGTCGGGCTGCTGCGCCAGACGTTGGCGCGCACCCTGCGCCTCACTGAGGAACCGATGGTCGTCGGGGCCGGCCGCACCGATGCCGGGGTGCACGCCTTCGCCCAGGTCGTGCACGTCGACCTGCCCACGCGCTTCTTCGAGGACGACCGCGGCCCCGAGACGCCGCGCCTCGTGCACTCGATCAACAAGCAACTGGCCGGCCGGGTGCGGATCATGAAGGCCCGGCCCGTGGGCGACGACTTCCACGCCCGGTACTCGGCCACCTGGCGCGAGTACCGCTACCTCGTGCTCGAGGAGGGCCCGCCGGCCCTGGGACTGACGAGCGCGTGGTCCTGGTCGGTGACCGGGCCGATCGACGTCGACGCGATGAACCGGGCCGGCGTCGACATCCTCGGGACCCACGACTTTCGCGCCTTCTGTCGCCGCCCGACCAACTCGGTCACCGACGAGCCGCTCCTGCGCGAGGTCCTCGAGGTCAACTGGGCGAGGGTCGCGGACACCTGGGCCCTCGGTCCGACGGGCGAGCCGGCCCTGCGCCTCACCATCCGGGCCCAGTCGTTCTGTCACAACATGGTGCGCTGTCTCGTCTCGACGATGGTCGCGATCGGACGGGGCGAACTGCCCGAAGCGACCCTCGCCGATCGCCTGGCGAGCCATGACCGGGACCGCCTGCCCTCACCCGCGCCGCCGGGAGGGCTGGCGCTGGTGGGCGTGGGGTACGGCCCAGAGTACGGGGGGCCGTCCGGCTACGGCCTTTCGGCGTAGGGGACCATCCGCGCACGGCGAACGGGTCCGGGGGCAGGCCCTCGTGCATGACCCTACGTTTCAAGGTGGCAACCGGCATCGACCGCCGGCACCTTCGCCCTGAGGAGGAACCGATTCAGGGCATGGGCAGGAGATCCGGTTCGACCCAGCTCGTTCGAGCTCGGTCCGACCAGAGGACGTCCGTTGAAAAGTGATGGTCCTGCGCGTTCTTGTTGGTGAGGATCTGGAAGCGCTCAAGGTGCTCGTCAAATTCGTCGTGCGCCACTGCGTGTTCGCGCGTGTGAGCGACCAGGCGGACCCAGAACTGGGTCAGGGTCTCGTGATACTTGCCGGGCGCGTGGAGTCGCGCGAACTCGCTGATCTCGGATCGAACGATCTCCATCGCCTCAGCCTCGGGCACCTCGTGTAGCACGGACCAGGCAAACTTGACGTGCTGGCGGTGGTCGAAAGGGTGGCGGTTGAAGGGACCTTCTTGATGGGCCATGCCTTAGGGTATCGTGCCGTTTTCTGAGGTCGCACCGCCGTGCCTACCATGGGCCCGGAGCCGAGCGGACGGTGAGGTAGCGACATGAAGTGGGCGAGCCCGGGCGTGGTGGCGGCGCTGGTGGCGTTACTGCTCGTGACTCCCAGCGACTCCTCTCAGGCGCCGGTGACGTATTCGATCGCGAACGCGCCCCATGAGGTTTCGCCATCACGTAGCCAGGCCGCCCGGATGTTCGTGGCGGCCTACGACGCGCTGGTCGCCGCGACCTTCGAGGCCGCGATCAAGGAGAACTCGTCGAATCGGGCGTCCCAGATGCGCGGCGTCGCCGAGGAACTGGCCGCGCGGGAGGCCTTTGACACGGCCGTACGCACGATATCGGTCCCGACCGGGGCGCGGCGGGTTGCGACGGAGGTCGTGACGCGTGACCGACTAATCGAGGCCGACCTGCGGGGCCTCAACGCCGACTCGAAGGGGATCACCAACGGGGACCCCCTCAACTTCTACCTGGCGGTCGACGCACTCGCCAAGCAACTCGGCGTGGCGACCAAGAGTTGGCCACCCGTGACACCGGCCGGTCCCACGGCGGGCGACTGACCGATCGTGTGAAGGCGGGTAGGGCGCCGACCGGTCTCAATATCGAAGCGACCGCAGAGGAATGATCCCGGTCAATCCTCGGGCAGACTCGCGAAGTCGCTCTTGGCCCTCTTGTACCATCCCATTCCCTTGATGGGGTTCTTCCAACGGGCCTTCATCTCGCTCGAGGCCCGTTCGTGCGCGGTGTCACCGTTGCCGACCATCTCCTTGAGATGGCGATCCTGTGACTTGATGACTTCATCGGCGGTCGTGCCGTGATGCGAATACTCGCACGGGCCACCCAACTGCTGACACGTCATGGTCTTCATTCGACTCACTTCCTTTCACTTGGTTGCAGCTCTTCATGAATGGTCGCTGGCGGGAGCATCATCCTCTCGGCCTCGCCCGGACGCGGACCACGTCCATGGTCGTGAGCACCTCGGGGTCAGCGATCAGCTCGACCTCGCGGACGAGGCCCGCCTCCACGTGGAAGACGAAGGCGACCATGATGGTCCGGGCCTGGAACCAGGCCGCGCCGAGCTCGCCGTCGATGGTGACCGGCAAGGCTCCCCGGGTGCCGTTAAATCGGCCGGCGACCGCGGTCGCGCCTTCGTAGACCGATTCCGTGCCCATCCGCTGACCGACGAGGTCAGCGCGCATGACGGCGTCGGGCGCGAGCAGAGACAGCAGCGTGGCGAGGTCACCGCCCCGGGCGGCAGTGATGAAGGCGTCCACGACCTGGCGATCGTGTGCGCGGGCCTGCTGCGCGGCGACCGGCTCGGGAGTCCCCTGCACCTTGCGTCGCGCGCGGCTGGCCAGCTGGCGCACCGCGGTCTGCGAGCGCCCCATGATCTCGCTGATCTCATCGAAGGGGTAGCCGAACACGTCGTGCAGCACGAATGCCGCCCTCTCGGCTGGTGCGAGGGTCTCCAGGACGACCTGCATCGCCTCGCCGATCCTCTCGGCAAACAGCGCGTCGGTCTCCGGATTGGTCTGTCGAGGGTCGGGCGTTGGTTGGGCCTCGATCGGTCCGCTGGGACGTCTGCGGCGCAGGTGATCGAGGCACAACCGCGTGACCACGGTCGTCAACCACGCGGGCACGTTGTCGATGCCGTCGGCGCAGGACAATCGCAACCAGGCCTCCTGGACGATGTCGTCGGCGTCGGCCCTCGAGCCGAGTATCCGGGTGGCGAGTGAGGTCAGGCGGGGCCGTTCGATCTCGAAATTGGTCTCTTCCATGTTGATCACACCCTATTGACGCGGACCGGTCCCGGAATGTGACAACCACCTTTCCAACCACGTACAGGCGAATTTTCACTTTCGTTCGGTGCTGGACCAAGAAGGCGCCGCCAGCGTGACAGAACTAATGGCGTCCGGCCCCGTGGGTCATGGTTTCGAGGTCCCGGCGACGTGGCCCGTAGGATGACCGAATGGCGGAGTTCATTGACGTCGACCTCCGCGGATCCCACTTCGAGCGCGTCGATCTCAGCGACGCACGGATGCGTGCCGTGGACCTCAGCCGGGCCGTGATGCGCGGCGTCGATCTGGTAGACGTCGACATCCACGGCTTGGTCCAAAACCTGAAGATCAATGGAGTCGACGTGGGACCGCTGATCGAGTCCGAACTCGACACCCGCCATCCCTTACGCGCCAAGATGCGCCCGACCGATCCAGCGTCCTTCGCCGAGGCGTGGGACATCGTCGAACGACTGTGGAACGGAACCGTTGAGCGGGCCCGACGTTTGGACCCCGAACTACTGCACGAATCGGTGGACCACGAATGGTCCTTCATCGAAACCCTGCGACACCTGGTGTTCGCCACTGATTGTTGGGTCAATCGGGCGATTCTCGGTGACCCTACGCCGTGGGACCCGTTGGGCCTTCCCATGGACGAGATGGGCGAGATTCCCGGTGTGCCCTCCGACCGTTCCGCGCGGCCTTCCCTCGATACCGTGCTCGAACTGCGCCGAGGACGGATGGAGACGGTGGGCCACGTCATCGAAGGCCTTACGATCGCGACCCTGGACGCCGATACCGAACCGGTGCAGGCGCCAGGCTGGCCGCCACCTCAGAGTTTTCCGGTGCGCAAGTGCCTGCTCATAATTCTGAATGAGGAGTGGGAGCACCGATTGTTCGCCGAACGAGATTTGGACGTCTTGGGATCACCCACCGACTAGCGCAGTAGGAAGGTTCGCTAGCAGGAGGAATTTTTACGCGCGAAATTCGAATCGCTCAAACTTCGTAGCGATCGGGGCCCGACGTAAGGGAATCGCATCCGTACATTGCGGTGTGATCCGCAGAATGTTCAACCAGATTGTACGGGTGCTCACGCTCGATCCTTGTAGTAGACCATCTCCGGATCTCCCACGTCGATCCCTTCGAGTTGCCCGCTGAATTGCCAGGACTCCTTATGCAAGAGCGCGGTCATCGGAGTATTGGACCGATTGGTTGATGAAAAAATCCGAACGGTGGACGACAGAATGACGACTTGGCGAAGCAAGAGGCTGCCAATACCGAAACGGCGATCGTCAGCGGCCACCATGATCGACTCCACGAAATCGCACCCGAAGAACGAGCGCGGTCGAATGATCGCGTAACCCGATGGATATCCGTCGCGCTCGAACAGGATTACTTCGCCGGACCGCACCCGAGTATTGAGTCTCGTCCGTCGCTCCAAATCGCCTGGCGCAACGCCGTCGAGCCGGAACAACGCATCGAGGTCCTCCGGGGTTGCCCGGCGCACGGCACCCATGTCCATTGACACTGCCACATCCTTTCACCTCAACTTCCACTACAGGCATGTTGCCTATCACGTAGGAGGCTAATTACAGGTGGTGCGGGTACATCGGCCCACGTGCATGATCTTCGGCCGGAGGGTTCGAGCGGGGAAGTGATCATGAGGTTGTTCGGCGAGTTTCTGCAAATATCAAGCACGTCTCACTCGGAAAACCCCAAGGAAAGTTAGTGGCGCATCGACAAGCGTGAAAGAGCGCGGGACGCAATGCACCTCGACCGAACGAAATTGCCGCGACCACGCGAATCACGGCGAGCAGCGCTACACGAATCCATGGTTGCCCTATTGACAACAGAGCGGAAAAAACAACGTCGTCGTCGGGAATGAATTCACACGATCGACCAAGCGGGCCTCGGATCCCCCTTACTTTTCGAGGCCACTACTGTGGCTCATTCCCCTATAGGGCACCGGGAGCCTCTGATTCGCCGCGAATTTAGTCGAGTGGCTCCATCGCGACACTACGAATCGCGTTGAGCAGACCGGTCCGACGCAAAGTCGCGTGTCTACTCGTTAAGGTGTACCCGATGATCGCGCACTCGCAGTATTCAGGAATCGAAGTCGCCGACCTGAGTGACGAGGTCCGTGCCCAGGACGACCTCTTTCGCTTCGTCAATGGACGTTGGTTCGATCGCACCGAGATACCGGCCGATAAAGCCACGTACAACAGCTTCGTCATCCTTTTCGAAGAGGCCGAGAAGGCGGTCCGGGCCATCGTGGAGCAGGCCGGTTCGGCACCCGAAGGAAGTGAGGCCCGTAAGTTCGGCGATCTTTATGTGAGTTTCGTCGATGAGAGCGCAATTGAGTCGCGCGGGGCGCAGCCTCTTGATGGTCTCTTGGGACTGATAGACAACGTAGCTTCGATCGATCAACTGTTGAACGCTGTCGGAGATTTTCAGCGACAAAGCCTGGCCGGCTTTTACGGACTGTTCGTGAACGCCGATCCGGGCGACCCGAGTCGCTACCTCGTCTTCGTCGAGCAGGGTGGAATCTCGCTGCCGGATGAGAGCTACTACCGCGAGGAGCACTTTGCCCCCGTGCGCGAAGCGTTCCTCGCTCACCTGCGTCGCATGTTCGAGCTCGCTGGCGTCGACCGTCCCGATCAGCGCGCGCAATTGGTCTTCGACCTCGAGACGGAAATCGCGTCGCACCACTGGGACAACGTCGCGACGCGCGACGAGGAGAAGACCTATAACCCGATGGCGTGGGGAGCAGCGTCATCGCTGTTCGTGAACGCGAGTAACGCCATTGGCGTCACGCTTGACGCATGGAAGGACGGCCTCGGCGCTCCACAAGGTGCCCTCGACGAAGTCGTCCTGCGCGAGCCCAGTTTCATCGAAGGTCTCGCTCAGCTCCTGGACGACGAGCATCTTGACGCCTGGCGCGACTGGCTGAGGTGGCACGTCATTCGCTCCCATGCGCCGTTCCTCTCGCACCAGTTCGTCGACGAGAACTTCGACTTCTTCGGCCGCACCTTGACCGGCGCGCCCGAACTGGGCGAGCGTTGGAAGCGCGGTGTCTCGCTGGTCGAAGGAGCGATGGGCGAGGCGGTGGGCAAGATCTACGTGGAGCGCCACTTCCCGCTCCAGGCCAAGACCCGCATGGACGTGCTGGTCGCCAATCTCACCGAGGCCTATCGCGAGAGCATCACCTCGCTGGAGTGGATGAGCGAAGAGACCCGTCGGCGAGCGCTGGAGAAGCTGGATGCCTTCACGCCCAAGATCGGCTACCCGGTGAAGTGGCGCGACTACTCGAACCTGGTCATCGACGCTGACGACCTGATCGCGAACGTGCGCGCTATCGCCGCGTTCGAGTTCAACCGGGAACTGACCAAGATCGGTGGGCCCGTCGACCGCGACGAGTGGTTCATGACGCCCCAGACGATCAACGCCTACTACAACCCCGGCTTCAACGAGATCGTCTTCCCGGCCGCGATTCTCCAGACGCCCTTCTTCGACGCCGAGCGCGACGACGCGGCCAACTACGGCGGCATCGGCGCGGTGATCGGCCACGAGATCGGCCACGGCTTCGACGACCAGGGTTCGAAGTACGACGGCGAGGGCCGCTTGAGCGACTGGTGGACGCCCGAGGACCGGGCCGCCTTCGAGGAGCGCACCGCCGTGCTGATCGAGCAGTACAACGAGTTGGCCCCGCGCCTCACCCCGGACCTGCACGTGAACGGGGCCCTCACGATCGGCGAGAACATCGGCGACCTCGGCGGCCTGGGCATCGCGTGGAAGGCCTATCTTCTCTCCCTCGACGGAGAGGACGGGCCCGTGATCGACGGACTGAGCGCCGCGCAGCGGTTCTTCCTCGCTTGGGCCCGGGTGTGGCGCGACAAGCAGAGGGTCCAGGAGGTCGAGCGCCGTTTGGCGATCGATCCCCACTCGCCCAACGAGTTCCGCTGCAACCAGATCGTTCGCAACGTCGAGCCGTTCTACGAGGCCTTCGCCCTTTCCCCGAGCGACGGGCTCTGGCTCGATCCCGAGCGACGCGTCACCATCTGGTGAGGCCGACGCTCGCCGTTCGAGACCACCGACGCCGCTGAACGCAGGACGGGGGCGCGGATAGAAGGCTTGGCGACCCAGATTTGCTTGCCTGCCCCGTTTTTCCTAGAATGGGACGTCCCCTGGATCCCCATTCGGATCCGACAAACGAGATTTAGGGAAGTTTCGTGCGCACGTACACACCAAAGGCCAGTGAGATCACCCGCGAGTGGCTCGTCATCGACGCCGAGGGCCTCGTGCTGGGTCGCGTCGCCACCGTGGCGGCCTCGTTGCTGCGAGGCAAGCACCGCACGTTCTTCGCCCCCCACCTCGACACCGGTGACAACGTGATCATCATCAACGCCGACAAGGTGGTGCTGACGGCCAACAAGGCCGCCCAGAAGTTCGCCTACCACCACTCGGGCTACCCCGGCGGCCTGCGCGCGACGTCCTGGCAGTCGTTGCTCGAGAACGACCCCGCGACGCTGGTCTTCGATGCCGTCAAGGGCATGGTCCCGAAGAACCGACTGGGCCGCGCCCAGATGGACAAGCTCTTCGTCTACGCCGGCGCCGAGCACCCCCACGCCGCCCAGCAGCCCACGAACTACGACACCTCGGCGATCCGCCGGGCCTAGGAGGAGAACACCGTGCCCTCACCGCTCACCCAGACCACCGGTCGCCGCAAGGAGGCCGTGGCCCGCGTGCGGCTTCGCCCCGGCACTGGCACCATCACCATCAACTCGCGCGCCTTCGACAACTACTTCACCTCCGCGACCCATCGCCAGATGGTCATGGAGCCCCTGCGCCTCATCGACGCCCAGCAGACCTATGACATCGACGCCACCATCGAGGGTGGCGGCGTGGCCGGTCAGGCCGGCGCACTGCGCCTCGGGATCTCACGTTCGTTGCTCGAGCTGGACGAGGCCGTGCGACCGGTACTCAAGATGGCCGGACTCCTGACGCGCGACTCGCGCAAGAAGGAGACCAAGAAGTACGGCCTGAAGAAGGCCCGTAAGGCGCCCCAGTACTCCAAGCGGTAATGGAGGGGACCGTGCGTTTCGGCACGGACGGCATCCGCGGTCGGGCCTACGAGGAGATCACCGTCGACCTGGCCTACCGACTGGGCCGCGCCGTCGCCACCGTGTTCACCGCGCCGGTCTACGTCGGTTACGACACCCGGGAGAGCTCGCCCCACCTCGCCGCCGCGGTCCTGACGGGCCTGCGCGACGGGGGCGCGGTCTGCACCAACCTGGGCTGCTTCACGACGCCCGGGGTGGCCTTCATCGCCCAGCGGCGTGACGGCGTCGGCGTCGTCGTGTCGGCGTCACACAACCCGTACTTCGACAATGGCCTGAAGGTCCTGGGTCTCGGGGGGACCAAGCTCGACCACGCCACCGAGGAGGCCGTGAGCCGCGCCCTCAATTGCGCGGCCGCCAATCCCGTGGACTCCTTCGAGGCTCCGCCCGTCGACGCGTCGGGTGAACGTGACTACGCGCTGCACCTTCGCGCACTGGTCCCGACCGACCTCTCCACGCTGCACCTGGTGATCGACTGCGCCAACGGAGCGGCGTCGCACGTCGCCCGCGACCTGTTCGCCGCCACCGGCGCGCAGCTGACCATGCTGCACGACCAGCCCGACGGGTTCAACATCAACGAGGGGTGTGGCTCGACGCACCCCCAGGACCTGGTCGCGCACGTGCGCGCACTGGGCGCCGACCTGGGGCTCGCCTTCGACGGCGACGCCGATCGCCTGATCTCGGTCGACTCGACCGGCACGGTGCGAGACGGAGACGACCTGATGATCCTCTTCACCAAGGACCTGTTGAGACGCGAGCGCCTCGGCGGTGGCCTCGTGGTCACGTCGATGAGCAACCTCGGACTGCACCGGGCGATGTCCGAGATGGATGTCGCCGTCGTCGAGACCGACGTCGGCGACCGCAACGTGCTGATCGCGATGGAGGAGAACGGCTGGCCCTTCGGCGGCGAGCAGTCCGGCCACCTGATCTTTCGCGACCTGGCACCCACCGGCGACGGCCTCCTGACCGGCCTGTTGCTGGGCGACCTGGTGGTGCGTCGCGGACCGCTCGATCGCCAGGCGAACGAGGCGTGGCATCGCGTACCCCAGGCGCTGGTGAACGTCGCGCGTGACGCCTACGACGAGGCGCTGGTGCACGAGGTGTTCGACGAACTGCGTCTGCGCTACGGGTTGGCCGACGAGGACGTGCGGCTCCTGATCCGCCCGTCGGGGACCGAACCGGTGGTGCGGGTGATGATCGAGGCCCTCGACGGCTCCTTCGTCGACGAGTTCCGCACGCGCCTGGCCGGACTCTTTCGCTCGTAAGCCTTCAAAATCAGAGATTTTGGGGCCACGAGTAGGCTGAGGCCATGTGCGGGATCATCGGGGTCGTTGGATCCTCCGACACGCTGGCGACGCTGCTGGAGGGTCTCGCGCGCCTGGAGTACCGCGGCTACGACTCGGCCGGGATCGCCCTCTCGCGTGACGGCCACACCTGGCGCGCGCGCTGCGCGGCCGGGACCGAGTCGGTGGCGGCGCTGCGCCTCGAGTGCGAGGCGGCCCCGCCCGGGGCCACGTCGGGCATCGGTCACACCCGCTGGGCCACCCACGGCGCCCCCGAGGCCGTCAACGCCCACCCGCACCTGGACTGCTCGGGCAACATCGCCATCATCCACAACGGCATCATCGAGAACCACACCGAGATCCAGGAGAAGCTCGAGGCGGACGGCCACGTGTTCACCTCGGTCACCGACTCCGAGGTGCTGGCCCACCTGATCGAGGACTCGCGCCTGGCCGGCCTGGAGCTGCTCGACGCGGTGCGCGCCAGCCTGCTCGTGGTGCGCGGGGCCTTCGCGCTCGCGGCGATGGACGCGACCGAGCCGGACGTGATCGTCGCGGCCCGGCGAATCTCGCCGCTCGTCGTGGGCACCGCCCCCGGGGTGACGTACCTGGCCAGCGACGTGCCGGCGATCCTGGACCGGGCGAAGAATTTCTACGCCGTCAACGACGACGAGGTCGTGCGTCTCGGGCCGGAGGGCTTTCGCGCCGTCGACCTCGAGGGCTCGCCGGTGCTGCTGCACCAGCTGTCCATCGACTGGGACCTAGAGACCAGCGAGAAGGGCGGCAACGACGACTTCATGACCAAGGAGATCAACGAGCAGCCCGACGCTTTGCGCACGACCCTCTTGGACCGTCGCCGGCCCGACGGGACGATCACCTTCGACGAGCTGCGCATCAGCGACGACGAGTTGCGCGACGTCAAGCGCGTCGTGCTGGTGGCGGCGGGCACGTCGCACCACGCCGCCCTGGTGGGCAAGTACGCGATCGAGCGCTGGGCGCGCATCAGCGTCGAGGTCGACATCTCGAGCGAGTACCGCTACCGCGACCCCGTCGTCGAGATCGGCACGCTGGTGATCGGCGTCTCCCAGAGCGGCGAGACGATCGACACGATCATGGCCACCCGCGAGGCCCAGCACCGCGGCGCGCGGGTCGTGGCGATATCGAACATCATGGACTCCTCGCTGGCCCGCGAGGCCAACGCCGTCATCTACACCCGCGCCGGATTGGAGGTCTCGGTCGCCTCGACCAAGGCCTACGTCGCCCAGGTGGCGGCCCTCGAACTGCTGGCCCTGCGCCTCGCGCAGCTGCGCGGCACGCTCGACGAGTCCGACATCGACGCGCTCTTCCAGGGACTGCACGCGGTCGGCGCCCAGGTCGCCACGGCCCTCGAACGGCGCGACTGCGTGCGCGAGGTGGCGACCCAGCTGCTCGGGGCGCACGACTTCTTCTTCCTCGGGCGTCACGTGGGCTTTCCCACCGCGCTGGAGGGAGCCTTGAAGCTCAAGGAGCTCTCCTACCTGCACGCGGAGGGGTACCCCGGCGGCGAGCTCAAGCACGGCCCGCTGGCCCTCATCGAGCCGGGCGTCGTCGTGGTCGCCGTCGTGACCGACCTGGCGATGCACGAGAAGATCCTGGCCAACCTGGCCGAGGTGAAGGCCCGCGGCGCGACCGTCGTCGCGGTCGCGACCGACGACGACGAGCTGATCGCCGCGGTCGCGGACTACGTCTTGCGCGTGCCCGCGACGGAGCCGATCTTCAGCCCCATGGTCGACATCGTGCCGCTGCAGCTCTTCGCCTACTTCATGGCCCGGGGCCTGGGCCGCAACGTCGACCGGCCCCGCAACCTCGCCAAGACCGTGACGGTCGAGTAGTGGCGACAGTGGGGGTGGGCGTCGACATCGTCGACGTGGCCCGCTTCGAGCTGGCGCTCGCGCGCCACCCGAGGATCGCGACACGGCTCTTCACCGACGTCGAGCGCTCCGACGCCCGCAACCGTCCCGAACGCCTGGCCGCGCGCTTCGCGGCTAAGGAGGCGGTCCTCAAGACGTTGCGCGTCGGCTTCGGCGCGGCGCCGTGGACGTCGATCGAGGTCCGCCGCGACGACAGCGGGGCGCCGACGGTGGTGCTGCACGGCCGGGCGGCCGCACTGGCGCTCGAGCGTGGTGTCGACGAGTTGCACGTCTCGCTGTCGCACACCCCGTCGAGTGCCGCGGCCTTCGTCGTGGGCTGTCGCCAGCACGACCTTGGCTGAAGGTCTTCGCCGGCCGGCCCGAGCGGAGATCTCCGTCTCGGCACTGATCCACAACGTGACGGCGATGCGCACGCTCGTGGGCGACGCCGCCTTGTGCGCGGTCGTCAAGGCCAACGCGTACGGTCACGGCGCGGCGTTGATCGCCCCGGCCGTTCTTCAAGGTGGGGCCCACTCCTTCGGTGTCGCCATCGTCGACGAAGGCATCGAACTGCGTGAGAGCGGCGTGGTGGTGCCCGTGCTCGTCCAGGCCGAGGCCGATCCGTCGGCCATCGAAGACGGCTTCCTCAACTCCCTCACGCTGACGGTCGCGTCGCGCCAGGGGGCGCGCGAGGTGGTGCGCGTCGCCGAGAAGCTCGGGGGCCGCCATCGGGTCCATTTGAAGGTCGATACCGGCATGCATCGCATGGGGGTCGATCCTGAGCACGTCGACGAGGCGGCCGACCTGCTGGTCTCGAGCGAGAACGTCGACTTCGAGGGCATCTTCACCCACTTCAGCGTCGCCGACGGATCGAGCGCCGAGGACCGGGCCTTCACCCGCGCCCAGATCGCCCTCTTCGACGAGGTGGCCGACTCTCTGGCCGCGCGCGGCGTGGCGCCCCGGGTCCGCCACCTCGCCAACAGCGCCGGGGCCATGGCCTATCCTGAGGCCCGCCAGTCGATGGTCCGCTGCGGACTCGCGATCTACGGCTACTACACCCAACCCTGGCTCTCGAGCACGCTCGTCGAGCGGGGCTTGAGCCTGCGCGAGGTCATGACGCTGCGCACCAGGGTCTCGGCCGTGCGACAGCTCGAGGCCGGGGAGAGACCGAGCTACGGTCGCCAGCGCGCCCTGACCCAGCGTTCGTACGTCGCCACCGTGCCCTTTGGCTACGCCGACGGCTACGCGCGCCGCCTCTTCGACGCCGGGGCCGAGGTCTTGATCGCTGGACAGCGCCGCCCTCTCGCGGGCATCGTCACGATGGACCAGCTGCTCGTCGACTGCGGCGACGACGAGGTGCGGGTCGGAGACGAGGTGGTGCTGATGGGCCGCCAGGGCGATGCGGAGATCTCGTGCGAGGAGTTGGCCCGCCTCGCGGGCACGATCACCCACGAGATCGTCTGCGCCGTGAGTGCGAGGGTTCCGCGGGTGCTGGTGGCCTAGGGTGATCGACCTCGAGGCGCTCGCCACCTGCACCAAGTGCGACCTCTCACGAACGCGCCAGCGCGTGGTCATCGGCTCGGGCCCACACGCACCGGCCCTGATGGTGGTCGGCGAAGCGCCGGGGCGCACCGAGGATGAGGGCGGCGAGCCGTTCATCGGCCGCAGCGGCCTGCTGTTGTTCCGCCTTATCCGAGAGGAGGTGGGGCTGACGCGAGAACAGTGCTTCGTCACCAACGTCGTCAAGTGCCGCCCTCCGGCCAATCGCACGCCGCACCACCGTGAGCTCGAGGCCTGCCACCCCTGGTTCGTCGCCCAACTGGGTGACGTCGCCCCCCGGGTCGTGCTGGCCCTGGGTAACACCGCGGCGCGGGCCGTCTTCGGCTTCGAGCGCGGCATCGGCGAGACCCACGGTCAGGTCGCGCAGCTGGCGAGCGGCCCCGGCCTCGCGACCTATCACCCCGCGGCGGCGCTGCGTGGCGGGGCGGCGGTGCTGGCCGTGATGCGCGCCGACCTGCGCGTGCTGCGCACGCTCGTGGAGCGTGCGTGAGCTGGCTGCGCCGCTGCGCGAGCGCGACCGACACCCAGCGCGCCGGCGAGGAGCTGGCCTCGCTGCTGCGCCCAGGCGATGTCGTGCTGCTGTCGGGCCAGCTCGGGGCCGGCAAGACGACCTTCGTCCAGGGCGTCGCCCGGGGTCTCGGGGTCGTCGAGCGGGTGACCAGCCCCACGTTCACCATGGTGCGCCCGCACGACTGTCACAACGAATGGGGCATCTCGACGCTGCTGCACGCCGACGTCTACCGGGTGCAGAACCTCGCTGAAGTGGCCGATCTGGCGCTTGGTGAACTGGTGGAGGAGTCCGCGGTGGCCCTGGTGGAATGGGGTGACCTGGCGTCAACCCTCTTCGGGCGTGAAGTGCTTACAATTCAATTCGAGGTAGATCGACACGAGAACCGGCTGCTGCAGGTGGACGGGGCGCTCGCGCACGGGCGCGACGGCGATCTGGACAGGTGGGAGCGGGAGTGAATCTTCTAGCGATCGAGACGGCCACCCAGGCCTGCTGCGTGGGCGTGCGCACGAGCCGCGGCGTGGAGATCGCCCGGGTCGTCGACGAGAACCGCCAGCACACCGAGACCTTGACGCTCGGCATGAGCGCCCTGATGCGCGAGGCCGGCGTGCGGGCGCGCGAGATCGACCGCGTGGTCGTCGACAGCGGTCCGGGGCTCTTCACGGGACTGCGCGTCGGTGTCGCGACGGCCAACGCCTTCGCCCAGGGGCTGGGCTGTGGGGTCGTGGGTCTGTCGTCGCTCGAACTGCTGGCCCACGGTGCCTTCGAGGCCGGCGTGCGCGGCACGCTCGTCGCGGCCGTCGACGGGCGCCGCGGTGACGTCTTCGTGCAGACCTTCGACCTCGACGACACGGTTCGCGTGCTCGACGAACCCGACGTCGCCACCCCGCGCGAGGTGGCCAGGCGCTGGGCGTCGCGCAACGTCGACGTGACCTTCACCGGCGACGGCGCCGCCCACTACGGCACCGACCTGGGCCACGTGACCCGCGCCCTGCACTACGTCCAGATGGTGCCGTCGATGCACGCCGCGCTCTGGCTCGGCGAAGCGGCGGCGCCCGCCCTCTCGGTCAGTCCCCTCTACCTGCGCGAGGCCGACGCGGTGGCGAACTTCGCGACGCGTGACCGGCCCCTATGACCTCGTGGTCGTTGCGCCTGGCGCAACGCCGCGACGTGGGTGAACTGCTGGAACTGGAGATCGCGCAGTTCCCCGAACCCTGGACCCGGGGAATGCTGCTCGACGAGATCACCAATACCAAGACCCGCCGCTACACCGTGGCCGTCGAGGGCAAGAGGATCGTTGGCTACCTCGGCGTGATGTTCGTGCTGGACGAGTTGCACGTCAACACCCTGGGCACGCTGCCCGGTCACGAGGGTCGCGGCGTCGCCACGTCGCTGATGGACGAGGCCTGGGAGGACGCGCTGGCACGCGGCATCACGCGCGCGACGCTCGAGGTGGCGACCTCCAACACCCGGGCGCAGAAGTTCTACTACCGCTACGGGTTCCGACCGGTGGGGGTGCGCAAGAACTACTACGAACGCACCCGCGAGGATGCCCTGGTGCTCTGGGCCGACCTGCCCGCGTCACTTCTCCGCGCCGAATCCTGACACCTAACCTGGTTCCGTGCCCGTGATACTGGGAATCGAGACGAGTTGTGACGACACGGCCGCGGCCGTCGTGGACGCCGACCTGCACGTGCGCTCGTCGGTGATCGAGTCCTCGATGGACCAGCACCGCTCCTTCGGCGGGGTGGTGCCCGAGCTGGCCGGGCGCGCGCACGTCACGACCATCGGACCGGTCGTGGCGCGGGCCCTCGAACTGGCCGGGCTCGATCCCACGAACCCGGCGCTCGACGCCGTCGCCGTGACGGCCGGCCCCGGCCTGATCGGCTCGCTGCTGGTGGGCCTCTCGGCGGCCAAGGCCTACGCGCTCGCGTGGGGTGTGCCCTTCGTCGCCGTCAACCACCTCGAGGGCCACCTCTCCGCGCCGCTGCTCGAAGCGCCCGACCTCGAGTGGCCGCTGCTGACGCTGCTGGTGTCCGGCGGGCACAGCATGATCGTGCTCCAGCGAGGGCCCGGTGAGCACGTGGTGCTCGGCGAGACGATCGACGACGCCGCGGGCGAGGCCTACGACAAGATCGCGCGCTGGCTCGGCCTCGGCTACCCCGGCGGCCCCGAGATGGACCGCCTGGCCCAGAGCGGCACGGCGACGGCGCTGAAGTTGCCCGTCTCGATGACCGGTTCCGACCTGGACCTCTCCTTCTCCGGGCTCAAGACGGCCGTGGTGCGCGCGACGCAGAAGCACCGCGACGTCGCCCTGGTCGACGTGGCCGCCTCCTTCCAGGCGGCCGTCTGCGAGCAGCTGTTGCGTAAGGTGCGCCGCGCGCTCGAGACCCACGAGGTCGCCGGTGTCGCGCTCGCCGGCGGCGTCGCGGCCAACTCGGCGCTGCGCGCGGGACTGTCCCGGCTGGCCCGGGAGTTCGGCGTTGAGAGCCACCTGCCCGCGACCGTCATGTGCACCGACAACGCCGCCATGATCGCCGCCGCCGGCCTGCACCGGCTGCGCGTGAGCGGGCCGAGCGACTTCGACCTCTCGGCGCGGCCCAACTGGCAGTTGGCGGACGTGCCGTGAGCCAGTGGGTGGCCCTCGACGTGTCCGACTGCGACCCGAGCCCCTTCGTCCAGTTCCGGCGATGGTTCGCCGAGGCGAGCGCCGTGATGGCCGAGCGCGAGGCGATCGCTCTCGTCACCTCCACCCCCGACGGGCGACCGAGTGCGCGCATGGTGCTGCTGCGCCACGTCGACGAGCGAACCTTCGGCTGGTACACCAACTACGACTCGCGCAAGGGCGACGAGCTGGCGGCCAACCCCCACGGCGCCCTGCTCTGGTACAACGGGGCCCAGGGCCGTCAGGTCCGCATCGAGGGGACCGTCGCCCGGATGGACGCCGAGCGCTCGGACGCCTACTTCGCCTCCCGGGCCCGCGGCCACCAGATCGGGGCCCACGCCAGCGCCCAGAGCCGACCGCTGTCGAGCCGGCGCGAGCTCGAGGACCGGGTCGGCGAGCTCGAGGTCACGTTCGCCGGCGCCGAGGTGGCCCGACCGGACAACTGGGGCGGCTACGAACTGACCCCGGACCGCTTCGAATTCTGGCAGCACCGCGAGGACCGACTGCACGACCGGGTGGCCTACCTGCCCGACGGGGTGGGGGCGCCAGGCTCCTGGACCCGCCAGCGCCTCTCGCCCTAGGTCGAGGTCGTTGGCGGCTCACTTTGGCACTCGGGGCGATAGGCTGCTAAATTGGCAGTCACAAGGTTCGAGTGCTAATTGCACAGGAGGCAATACATCATGAAGCTGCACCCCCTAGAAGACCGCATCGTGGTCCGTCCCGACGTCGCCGAGGCCACCACGGCCTCCGGTCTCGTCATCCCCGACACCGCCAAGGAGAAGCCCCAGCAGGGCGAGGTCCTGGCGACCGGCCCCGGACGGCGCGCCGAGACCTCGGGCGAGTTGATCCCCACCGGCGTCAGCGTCGGCGACACGGTCGTCTACTCCAAGTACGGCGGCACCGAGATCACGGTCGACGGCGAGGACCTCTTGATCCTCTCCGGGCGTGACGTACTCGCCACCATCTCCAAGAAGTAGCCACCGCGGCGACCCCGTCGCCGCTCGTCACCAGGACAAGGAAGACAAATGTCGAAGATGCTCAAATTTGATGAAGAGGCCCGTCGCGGCCTCGAAGCCGGCGTGGACAAGTTGGCCGACGCCGTCAAGGTCACGCTCGGGCCCAAGGGCCGCAACGTCGTGATCGGCAAGAAGTTCGGCGCGCCCACCATCACCAACGACGGCGTGTCGATCGCGCGCGAGGTCGAGTTGGAGGACCCCTTCGAGAACATGGGGGCCCAGCTCGTCAAGGAGGTCGCCACCAAGACCAACGACGTGGCCGGTGACGGCACGACGACGGCCACGGTGCTGGCCCAGGCGCTGATCAAGGAGGGCCTGCGCAACGTCGCGGCCGGCGCCAACCCGGCCGGGCTCAAGCGCGGCATCGAGAAGGCTGTCGCGGTCGTGGTCGAGTCGATCAAGAAGCAGAGCCAGAACGTCTCATCCGACAAGACCCAGATCGCCCAGGTCGCCACGATCTCCGCGGCCGACTCCTCCATCGGCGAGGTCATCGCCGAGGCTATCGAGAAGGTCGGCAAGGACGGCACCGTCACGGTCGAGGAGTCCAACACCTTCGGCATCGAGCTCGAACTGACCGAGGGCATGCAGTTCGACAAGGGCTACCTGTCGCCGTACTTCGTGACCGACCCCGAGCGCCAGGAGGCCGTGCTCGAGGACGCCTACATCCTCTTCACCAGCGGCAAGGTCTCGGCCGTGCACGACCTCGTGCCGGTGCTCGAGAAGATCATGCAGTCGGGCAAGGCCCTGTTGATCGTCGCCGAGGACGTCGAGGGCGAGGCCCTGGCCACGCTCGTCGTCAACAAGATCCGCGGCACCTTCACCAGCGTCGCCGTCAAGGCGCCCGGGTTCGGCGAGCGTCGCAAGGCGATGCTCCAGGACATGGCGATCCTCACCGGCGGGACCGTGATCTCCGAGGAGATCGGCCTCAAGCTCGAGACCGCGACGATCGACCTGCTCGGTCGGGCCCGTCGCATCGTGGTCACCAAGGACGCGACGACCCTCGTGGACGGCGCCGGCACCACGGCCGACGTCGCCGGACGGGTCGCGCAGATCAAGCGCGAGATCGAGGACACCGACTCGGACTGGGACCGCGAGAAGCTCCAGGAGCGCCTGGCGAAGTTGGCCGGCGGCGTGGCCGTCGTCAAGGTCGGCGCCGCGACGGAGATCGAGCTCAAGGAGAAGAAGCACCGCATTGAGGACGCCCTCAGCGCCACGCGCGCCGCGATCGACGAGGGCATCGTCGCCGGCGGCGGCACGGCCCTGGTGCGTTCGCGCGTCGAGGTCGAGAAGCTCATCAAGACCCTCAACGGCGACGAGGCCACGGGTGCGCGCATCGTGGCGATCTCGCTCGACGCCCCGCTTCGCCACATCGCCGCGAACGCCGGCTACGAGGGTGCCGTCAAGGTGCGCGAAGTGGCCGACGCCAAGGGTTCGGTCGGGCTCAACGCCGTGACCGGTGAACTGGAGGACCTCGTCAAGGCCGGCGTCATCGACCCGGCCAAGGTCACCCGATCGGCCCTGCAGAATGCGGCCTCCATCGCCGCACTGCTGCTCACGACCGAGGCGATCGTCGCCGACAAGCCCGAGCCGGTGAGCGCCGGCGGTGGTGGCGACGGCGGCATGGGCGGCATGGGCGGGATGATGTAGTTCCCGTTTTCTACTGACACGCGGCCGGGCCCTGGGGCCCGGCTTCGTGTTTGCTGGGCCGACTACTTGTTCAGGGCGGCGTCGATGACCTTGCCGACCTGTTCGACCTCGAGCAGGAAGCCGTCGTGGCCGTAGAGCGACGTGATGACCGTCAGCGGATCGGCGTGGGGGAGCAGGTCGACCAGCTGCTCTTGGAGTTCGAGCGGGTAGAGGCGGTCGGAGCGGATGCCGGCCACGCTCACCGCGACGTCGACGCCCGCGAGGGCCGCCGCCGCGCCGCCGCGACCGCGACCGACGTCGTGGTGGTTCATCGCTTCGCTCAGCACGATGTAGCTGTTGGGGTCGAAGCGCCCGACCAACTTGGCGCCCTGGTAGCTGAGGTAGGACTGGATGGCGTACTGGGCGCCGACGTTTCGGTCGGGCCCTTGCAACTCTCGCCCGAAGCGGGCCTCGAACTCGTGTCCCGTGCGGTAGGTGAACTGTCCGAGGCCGCGCGCGATGGCGAGCCCCTCGAAGGGTCCCGCCTCTTCGTCGTAGTAATCGCCGCCCGCGAAGTGGGGATCGAGCTGGATCGCGCGCACCTGCAGCGAGCTGAGCGCGATCTGGTCGGCCGTGGCGGCCGCGCCGACGCAGAGCACGACGGCCCGCTCGACCCGCGTCGGCTGGAGAATCGCCCACTCGAGCACGCGCATCGCGCCCATGGAACCGCCCACGACGCCGGCCCAGCGTTCGATGGCGAGGTGGTCGGCCAGCGCGACCTCGACGGCCACCTGGTCGCGGATGGTGATGACCGGGAAGCGCGAGGCGAAGGGTCGACCGTCGACGTCGAGCGAGGAGGGTCCCGTGGTGCCCTGGCAGGCGCCGAGCACGTTGGGACAGACGACGAAGAACCGGTCGGTGTCGATCGCCAGCCCCGGTCCGATGACGCCGCCCCACCAGCCCGGCGTTACGTGGCCGTCGCCGGCCCCGCCGGCGGCGTGCGAGTCGCCGGTCAAGGCGTGCAGCACCAGCACGGCGTTGCTGCGGGTTCGGTTCAGCGTCCCCCACGTCTCGTAGGCGACCGTGACGGTGTCGAGCGTCGCGCCACCCTCGAGTCGCAACGGCCCGCCGGACGGGCCACGCAGCGTGACGAACTGTCGCCCGCCGGCCTCGTCGCCGGCGCGCCAGTAGCTCGACGGCGGAGGCGTCACCCCTGGGCTGCTCGAAAGCCAGCCTCGAGGTCGGCCAGGATGTCCTCGATCGACTCGATGCCGATCGAGAGACGCACCAGCTCGGGGCTGACGCCGGTGGTGACCTGCTCCTGCTCGGTCAACTGCGAGTGGGTCGTCGACGCCGGGTGGATCGCCAGGCTGCGCACGTCACCGACGTTGGCCAGGTGGCTGAAGAGGGTGAGGCCCTCGATGAAGCGCTGGCCGGCCTCGATGCCGCCATCGATGCCGAAGGCCAGGATCGAACCGCCGCCCTTGGGCAGGTAGCGCAGCTGGCGGTCGTGCCAGGGGCTCGACGCCAGGCCGGGGTACTTGACCCACTGGACCTCCGGGCGCGCCTCGAGCCAGTTCGCCACGACGGTCGCGTTGGCCACGTGGCGCTCCATGCGCAGGCTCAGGGTCTCGACGCCCTGGATGAAGAGGAACGAGTTGAGCGGCGCGATCGACGCGCCGATGTCGCGTAAGTACTGCAGGCGGGCCTTCAGCACGAAGCGGGCCGGGAAGAGCGGCTCGGGCAGCTGCGCGAAGACCAGTCCGTGGTAGCTGGGGTCCGGTTCGGTGAAGCTCGGGAAGCGTCCGCTGCCCTCGTAGTCGAACGTGCCCCCGTCGACGATCACGCCGCCGATCGACGAGCCGTGGCCGCCGATGAACTTGGTGGCCGAGTGCACGACGATGTCCGCGCCGTGGGCCAGGGGCTGGCACAGGTACGGCGAGGGCAGGGTGTTGTCCACGACCAGGGGGATCTTGTGGTCGTGGGCGACCTGGGAGACGCCCTCGAAGTCCAGCACGTCGCCCTTGGGGTTGCCGAGGCTCTCGGCGTAGAAGGCCTTGGTGTTGGGCCGCACCGCCGCCGCCCACGCATTGAGGTCGTCGGGGTCGTCGATGAAGGTCGTCTCGACGCCCAGTTTGGGCAGCGTGTAGTGGAAGAGGTTGTAGGTACCTCCGTAGAGCGAGGCCGAGGAGACGATGTGCCCGCCGTTCTCGGCGAGGTTGAGCAGCGCGATCGTCTCGGCCGCCTGGCCCGAGGCGAGGGCCAGGGCGGCGACGCCGCCCTCGAGCGAGGCGATCCGCTCTTCGAAGACGGCCTGCGTGGGGTTCATGATGCGGGTGTAGATGTTGCCCAGCTCGGCCAGACCGAAGAGCGCGGCGGCGTGGGCCGTGTCGCGAAAGACGTAGCTCGTGGTCTGGTAGATCGGGGTCGCCCGGGCTCCCGTCGCGGGGTCCGGTGCCGCACCAGCGTGAATCTGACGTGTCTCGAATCCCCAATCAGTCACCGCAGTCTCCTCAAAGTCGTTCGCCCCCAGGCGCACGGAACGTCCGTGACCGCAGATACTAGAGAAACCTGATGGAAGTTGTCAACTTTGTTGCGTGGCGGAACGTGTCTACGACGCCGGGAACTCCGTGATCGAGTTACTCCTACTGTCGGGGACCCACAGGTGTCCCGAGGAGTAGAGGATGGCGAAGGTGTTGGAGAAGTCGTAGGACTTGGCACTGATCACCTGGACCAGCGCGCCACTCGAAGCGGAGAACTCGGTCACGGTGGCGCTGCCGTCGTTGGCCACCCAGAGGTCGGTGCCGTTGGACACAATGCCGCGCGGGTACTTGAAGCGGTAACCGGCGCCCTTGAGGACCCTAATAAGCGCGCCACTCGAAGCGGAGAACTCGGTGACGGTGTCGTCGAACGCGTTCGTCACCCAAATGTCGTTGCCGACCATTGTGATGCCCTCGGGCTGATTGAAGTCGAAACTCGCGGCGCTGATATCGCGCACCAGCGCGCCCGTGGAGGGGGCCAGTTCGGTCACCGAGTGTTCGTGCGTCTCCCAGAGGTGCCCGCCGAGGTAGGCAATGACGATGGGGTCATCGGCGTCGGACTTGGCGGCCCTGACGAACTTCACGAGCGCGCCCGTGGAGGCCGAAAACTCGGTGCTGGTGCCACTGGAGTAGTTCGCCACCCACACGTCGGCGCCGTCGGTGGTGATCGAATAGGGAATGTCGAAGCCGTAGCTTGGACCCTTCAGCACCCGCACCAGGGCGCCGGTCGACGCCGACAGCTCGGTCACCGAGTGCTCGTTGGCGACGAAGACGTCGGCGCCGGTCGCGGTGATGGCCTCGGGATCGTCGAATTCGTAGCTGGCACCCTGCACCTCTTGGACCAGGGCGCCGGTCGAGGCCGACAACTCGGTCACCACGGGGTACGCGGTGTCCCCGACCCAGATGTTCGCCCCGGACTGGGTCAAGGCGCTCGGACCGGCGAGGGCCGCACAGGGGCATAAATTCTGGGGGAAGGCCACGACCTGGGAGATCTTCGGCGAGAAGATGTTGACGCCCGAGAGCGAACCCGATCCGCTCACGTTGTAGGAAATCGACGCCGTTCCCGTCAGGCCGTCCGTGCTCGTCGCGGTGACGGTGTAGGTGAAGTCGCCCGGCGACGACGTGTCGAGGGCGCCCGGACTGGTCGAGTTGTTGCTGTCGAGGCACGTCGCGATGCCCGGTCCCGACGCAGCCTCGGTGCACGTGAAGCTGGTGGGCACGCTTTGACCGACGCTGTAGGTCTGGCCGTTGGCCGGAGACGTGATTGTCGCGGTAGGGGCGGCATTCGTTCGCGGGCTCACGAGATTGGCCGTGATGTGCTGTCCTGCCGCCGAGGCGCTGAGCGCGTTCGACGCGACCGAGACGGCGCACGAGGCGAGGGCCAGCGTGAAGGCCGTGATGAGCCGAGCTCGATTCGTGAAGGGAGCGCGGCGCGGGTCATTGCTCATGGGTGGTCCTTCCGATGGTTGCAGGAGTTGGCGTGAATCGGTGGCCGCTACACGGCGCGGTGCTGGCGGTGCCGACGCGATGCGGTCTCTCATCAGGGCCCACTTTCGTCCCGCGCCACCGAACTGACTGCTTGGACTTTACTTCGGTGCCGGCGAGATCCGTTGCACTCGTTGGTTCTTAGTGGCGATCATCTTTCGGGTCACCCCGCCTTAGCGGGTGACGTTGACGTCGTCCTGGGGTGATGGATGGTGCTCTGGGGGCTCGGGGTCCAGATAGGCGCCCGAGGAGGCGGCGCCCACGTCGGACATCGCGATGTCGCCCGCGCCCGAGAGCCCGACCTCGACGTCGTCGCTCATCGAGTGAAAGACCCGGGACTGGCCCGCGCCGCGCAGCCACGAGAAGACGGCCCCGATGAAGCAGAAGAGGGCGGCCAGCATGAAGGCCAGTCGCAGCCCGTGCGCGAAGGGGGCGGAGATGAGCCCGGGGAAGAAACCGTGGCTCAACAGCACCCTGGTGTGCACCGCCGATGAGGCCAGGACCGAGGGGCTGACGATCTCCTTTAGGGGATTGATGCCCAAGAAGGCGGCGAAGAGGCTCCCGATGGGCGGCACGTGCGAGGCCACCACGGCCGCACCGTGGGGCACGCCCTGGGCGGTGAGGCCCTTCACGAGGGCCTGGGGCAGCTTCGAGGCGAGGCCGATGGTGATGACGGTGAAGAAGAAGCCGATCGAGAGCACGGCGGCCGAGTTCTGGAAGGTGTTGAGCATGCCGCTGCCCGCGCCACGCTGGTGCTCGGGCAGGCTGTTCATGACCGCGCTGGTGTTCGGCGCGGCGAACATGCCCATCGAGAAGCCGACCAGCAGGATGAGGAAGGCGAAGATCGGGTAGGAGAAGTTGATGGGCAGCACGGCCAGGCCGATCAGGCTCAGGCCGGTCAGGATCAGGCCGATGGTGGCGAAGGGCCGCGGCCCGTGGCGGTCGGCCAGGCGACCCGAGAGCGGGCCCGAGAGGAAGAAGCCCACGGTCAGGGGCACCATGTAGATGCCGGCCCACAGCGGCGTGCGCGCGAAGCTGTAACCGTGCAGGGGCAGCCACACCCCCTGCAACCAGATGATGAGCATGAACTGCAGGCCACCGCGCGCCAGGGCGAGCATCAGCCCGGCCAGGTTGCCCATGGCGAAGGCCCGGCTCTTGAAGAGTTCGAGGTGGAACATCGGATCGTCGGCGCGCATCTCGACGAAGACGAACCCGATCAACATCGCGACGCCGCCGAGCAGGCAGCTGAGCACGAAGGGGCTGGTCCAGCCCATGGTGTGCCCGCCGTAGGGGTTGAGGCCGTAGACGATCCCCGTGAGCAGCACGATGAGTCCCAGGGCGAAACTGACGTTGCCCAGCCAGTCGATGTTCGCGTGCTGGCGAAGGCCGTTGTCGCGCAGCTTGAGGTGGGACCAGACCGTGCCGAAGAGTCCGAAGGGGACCGACACCAGAAAGACCAGGCGCCACTCGAGCGGCGCGAGCACGCCGCCGAGCACCAGTCCGAGGAAGGCCCCGCCGATCGCGGCCACGCCGTTGATGCCCAGGGCGAAGCCCCGTTCGTCGGCGGCGAAGGCGTCGGTGATGATGGCGTTGGAGTTGGCGAAGAGGAAGGCCCCGCCGACCCCCTGGCCCACGCGCATGATGATGATCCACAGCGCGGCCTGGGTGCCGGACATCCAGGTCACCGAGAGCAGGATCGAGAACACGGTGAAGATGGCGAAGCCCAGGGTGAACATGCGCACGCGCCCGAAGATGTCCCCGACGCGGCCGAGGCTCACCACGAGCACCGACGTCACCAGCAAGAAGCCCATCAAGATCCATAAGAAGTAGGGCGAGTTGCCCGGCGCGAGGGGGTTGAGCTTGATGCCGCGAAAGATGTCGGGCAGTGCGATCAACAGGATCGACCCGTTGATCGTCGCCATGAGGATGCCGATGGTCGTGTTCGAGAGCGCGATCCACTTGTAGTGCAGGGACCGGCCCTCGGGGGCCAGCGTCGGCATCGTCATCGTGGATCTCCCGGGGCGTCGGTGGTGGCTGGCAGCGGTAACTAGTTAGTTACTGACAACTAAGTATATACTCGGCGCCATGAAGGGTTCCGCTGTCCACTCGGCCCCACCGACCGCTCAGGGTGACGCCGTGCACGAGGCGGCCGGGCTGCTGGTGGCCCTGACGAGGATCACCCGCCAACTGCGCTCGCGCTCGCGCTCGGCGGCCGACGACGTCACACCCTCGCAGACCTCGGCCCTCGCGCGCATCGAACAGTTGGGCCCGCTGCGCCTCGGGGCGCTCGCCGAGGTGGAGGGGACGTCGGCCGCGACGATGTGTCGGGTCGTGGACGGCCTCGAGGAGCGTCACCTCATCACGAGGGTCCCCGACCCGGTGGACGGGCGGGCGAGCAACCTGCAGCTCTCGAGCGAGGGCGGGGCCCTCTTGAGTGAACTCCGCGCCCGTAGCACCGAGGCCCTGCGCTACGCGCTCTCAGAACTGGAGAGCGGTGAACGCGACGTGGTCGCGCAGAGCATTGTGGTGCTCGAACGTCTGAGTGACCTGTTGAATCGCGGCGAGCGCGCCTAGAGCGCCGGTCCCTCGTGGGAGGCCTCGACCGCGAGGTGGGGGATGACGCGGTCGAGCCACTTGGGCATCCACCAGTTGGCCCGTCCGAAGAAGTGCATGAGGGCCGGCACGAGCACCGTGCGCAGGATGAGCGCGTCGATCAGGACGGCGCCCCCGAGGCCGATGCCGAACTCGGCGATGATGCGCTGTCCGCCGACGGCGAAGGCCATGAAGACGCAGATCATGATCAGCGCGGCCGCGGAGATGACGCGACCGGTGTTGGCCTGGCCGTGGATGATCGACGCGTCGTTGTTCGAGGTGTTCACCCACTCCTCGTGCATCCGTGACACCAGGAAGACCTGGTAGTCCATCGACAGCCCGAAGAGGATGGCGATCATAATGATGGGCAGGAACGATTCGACCGGACCGGTGCCCGATCCGATGATGGAACTGCCCCAACCCCACTGGAAGACCGCCACCACGAGGCCGAAGGATGCTCCGACAGCCAGCAGGTTCATGAAGGCGGCCGTCAGGGGGATGAGTATGGAGCGGAAGGCCACCATCAACAAGAGGCAGCCGAGGAACACGATCACCGCCAGGAAGAGGGGGATCTTGCTGTCGAGCACGTTCGAGAAGTCGTTGGCGAGGGCCGTCTGGCCGCCCACGAAGACCTCGGTGTGCGACGTGGCCGTCGCCTCGGGAATGTTGGTATCGCGAATCGTGGTGATCAGTTGGGACGTCTGGGTGTCCTGCGGGCTCGTGGTCGCGACCACCGAGATCACCGCCACGGTGCCGCTCGGGCTGACGCGCACGGGGCTGATCTCGGCGATGCCCGCCTTGCCCTGGAGCAGGGTGTCGAGACGGTTCATCGCGGCGAGGTCTTGGGCGTCGTGGATCGAACCGACCAC
This sequence comes from Acidimicrobiales bacterium, assembly GCA_050010495.1. Taxonomy (GTDB): domain Bacteria; phylum Actinomycetota; class Acidimicrobiia; order Acidimicrobiales; family RAAP-2; genus RAAP-2. Next base: position 79,404 of record JBEKKW010000002.1, on the reverse strand, counting down.
GGAGAGGGGCCCGTTGAAGCCCGGTCCGAAGCCCTTGGCGATCTCGTCGTAGGCGAGGCGCGTCGTCGATCCGGCCGGATCGGAGCTCTGGTCGCTCAAGCCCAGGTGCAGCGAGAAGATGGGTATCGAGAGCACCGCGATCGCGGCGAAGGCCAGCGCCGCCAGGGTGCGCGGACGCTTGCCCACGAACTCGGCCCAGCGCTGCCAGCCTCCCGCGACGACCGCGCCTTCGGGTCCGTCGGCGGAGAGCGTGCGACGTTCGCGCCGGCTCAGCACCCGCATCTTCTGGAAGGCGAGTAACGCGGGCAACAGCGTCAGCGACGCCATCATCGTGATGAAGACGGTCAACGCGGCCGCGACACCCAGTCCGTCCAGGAAGGAGAAACCGAGCACCAGCATGCCGAGCAACGCGACGCACACCGTCGCCCCGGCGAAGAGCACGGCCCGACCCGAGGTGTTCATCGCGGTGATGATCGAGTCCTCGACGCTCATGCCCTGTTTCAGGTTCTGGCGGCTTCGCGTGACGACGAAGAGGGCGTAGTCGATGCCCACGCCGAGGCCGATCAGCGAGCCGAGGATCGGGGCGAAGTTGGCAATCGAGAGCCCGTGACTGAGCAGCGTCGTCGCGGCGGTGGCGATGCCGATGGCGAACAGCGCCACGCCGAGGGGCAACAGCATCGCGAAGAGCGACCCGAAGGCCAGGAAGAGCACGATCGCCGTGGCGAGCAGCCCGAAGCCCTCGTCGGGGCTGCCGGTGGGCGAACTCAGGTCGCCGAACGCGTTACCGCCGAAGTTGACCTGCAGGGTCGACGAACGAAGTGTCTCGCCGGTGTTGACGACCGCCTGGACGTCGCTCTTCTGGAGCAGCTGGGCCTGGCTCACGAAGTTCACGGTGGCGAAGGCGATCGTGCCGTTCTTGCTCATCTGCGTGGCGCCGATGCACGCCGAGGCCGACGCCGGGGGACAGAACGGCGACGTGACGAGTGCGACCTCGGGCAGCTTCTGGACCTTGGCCAGGGTGGCCTCGATCGCGCGCTCGTGGGTGGCGAGCGTGCCCCTGGTCACGTCGAACACGATCTGGTCGACGTCACCGGACTTCGCCTTGAAGCCGGACTCGAGCAGTTTGAGCGCGTGGGTCGAGTTGGTGCCGGGCAGGCTGAAGGTGTTCGAGTAGGAGGAGCCGGCCGAGAACGACGCGACGTTGAGGCCGAGGAACAGCACGATCCAGGCGCCCAGGACCATCCAACGGTGGCGTACGCTCATGCGAGCAAGGGATTTCATGTAGGGCGTTCTCCTGGGGGGCAATCGGGGGGCGAGTAAAATTGCGTCATGCGAGACGCGCACTCACACTTTAGGGGATAGGCATCGGTGCCTAAAATCGGCTGGCCCGCGCGCTTCGAGGGCCACGAGTATCCCCAGTCCATCCCCGAGCCGGACGATATCGAAGCCGGCGCGGCAGCACCCTGGGCCACGTTGGCGGCCGAACAACGGCGTGGTCTCAACCTCGAACTCGTCGTCGAACGTCTGCGTCACGGTGAGCGCCATCTGGACGGCGGGCCGATACCGGGCGATCCCCTCGAGATGGAGGCCGTCATGGACGCCGCGCCCCAGCCGGTCCTGCAGCGTTCGGCGGTGCTGGTCGCGCTGTTCGAAGAGGACGGCGAGAGCCACGTCGTCCTGACGCGCCGATCGTTCGACCTTCGCTACCATCGCGGCGAGGTCGCCCTGCCCGGCGGGCGCAGCGACGCCGGCGAGGCGCCGATCACGACCGCCCTGCGCGAGGCCCGCGAAGAGGTGGGCATCGCCGAGGAGGCGGTCACGCCCGTGGGCTGGCTGAGCCCGATCGTCACCTTCGCGTCCACGTCGGCTATCTGGCCGGTGGTGGGGCTGCTGCGTGCGCGGCCCACGCTGGTCGTCGACCCCACGGAGGTCGACCGGGCCTTCGCCGTGGCGCTGTGCGACCTGGTGAGCGATGGCGCGTATCTCGAGGAGCGATGGCGCCGCGTGCCCGCCCGACCCGGTACCGACGCCGACGGTTACTTCCCGATGTACTTCTACGCCGTGCCCGGTGACGTGATCTGGGGAGCGACGGCCCGCGTGCTCACCGAGCTGCTCTGTCTGGTCACCGGCGTCGCGTGGCCCGACGCCCAACGCGTGTGGGCGTGACGACCTCCGGTAGATTAGGGACAACGCATTGCCCGTAAAGGGGGTGTTGTTTCTGAGGCGGAGGTCACCATGGCGGAAGTAGAGATCGGGATATACAAATCAGCGCGTCAGGCCTACGGGTTCGACGACATCGCCATCGTGCCGTCGCGGCGCACCCGCGACCCCGAGGACGTCGACATCTCGTGGCAGATCGACGCGTACAAGTTCGAGCTGCCCTTGCTCGGCGCGGCCATGGACGGCGCGATCTCCCCGACCACCGCGATCGAGCTCGGCCGCCTCGGCGGGCTCGGCGTGCTGAACCTCGAGGGACTGTGGACCCGCTACGAGGACCCGATGCCCCTGTTCGAGGAGATCGGCGAACTCGACGACGACAAGGCCACGGCCCGCATGCAGCAGATGTACCTCGAGCCGATCAAGCTCGAGTTGGTGACGCAGCGGATCAAGGACATGAAGGCCGCCGGCATCGTCACCTCGGCGTCGGTGACCCCGGCCCGTACCGAGTGGATGGCCAAGGCCATCCTCGACGCGGGCCTGGACATCCTCGTGATCCAGGGCACCGTCGTCTCGGCCGAGCACGTCTCCAAGACCGTCGAGCCGCTCAACCTGAAGAAGTTCATCCGCGGCTTCGAGCTGCCGGTCATCGTCGGGGGCTGCGCCAGCTACCAGGCGGCGCTGCACCTCATGCGCACCGGCGCCGCCGGGGTGCTCGTGGGCGTCGGCCCCGGCAACGCCTGCACGACCCGCGCGGTGCTCGGCATCGGCGTGCCCCAGGCCACGGCCATCGCCGACGTCGCGGGCGCGCGCATGCGACACCTTGACGAGACCGGCGTCTACGTCCACGTCATCGCCGACGGCGGCATGAGCAAGGGTGGCGACATCGCCAAGGCCATTGCCTGCGGGGCCGACGCCGTCATGATCGGCTCGCCGCTGACCAGCGCCTTCGAGGCGCCGGCCCGGGGATTTCACTGGGGCATGGCGGCCTTTCACCCGACGCTGCCCCGCGGCACGCGCGTGCGCACCCAGGTGCGCGGCACGCTGAAGGAGGTCCTGCTCGGACCGGCCCACGAGAACGACGGGCGGCTCAACCTGTTCGGCGCACTGCGCACCTCGATGGCCACCTGCGGGTACGAGACGCTCAAGGAGTTCCAGAAGGCCGAGATCATGCTCGCCCCGTCGCTGCAGACCGAAGGCAAGCAGCTGCAGCGCTCCCAGGGCGTGGGCATGGGCCATTGAACGACCGCGTCCTCGTCATTGACTTTGGCGCGCAGTACGCCCAGCTGATCGCTCGGCGCGTGCGCGAGGCGCACGTCTATTCCGAGATCGTCCCGTCGTCGATCAGCGCCGACGAGGTCCGGGCCCTGGCCCCGGCGGCGATCATCCTGTCGGGAGGGCCGAAGTCGGTCTACGAGGTCCCGGCCCCGTTGCTCGACCCCGAGGTCTACGCGCTCGCCATCCCCGTGCTCGGCATCTGTTACGGCGCGCAGCTGATGGCGCTGCAGCTGGGCGGCGAGGTGGCGCACACCGACGCCGGCGAGTACGGACGCACGACGCTCACGCGCGACGGGGCCTCAGCACTGCTTGGGGAGTGGCCGACGGCGTCGACGTGCTGGATGAGCCACGGCGACACTATCGCGACGGCGCCCGACGGCTTCGTCGTCACGGCCGCGTCGCCGGGCGCGACGGTGGCGGTGATGGAGGACCCGGAACGGCGGCTCTTCGCCGTGCAGTTCCACCCCGAGGTCGCCCACACCGAGCGGGGCCAGGCGCTGCTCGAGCACTTCTTGCACCAGGTCGCGCAGATGCCCTCGACCTGGACGAACAGTTCGATCATCGAGGACCAGGTCGCGGCGATCCGGTCCCAGGTCGGCACGGAGAAGGTGCTCTGCGCCCTGTCGGGCGGCGTCGACTCCGCGGTCGCGGCGGCGCTCGTCACCAAGGCCGTCGGCACGCAGCTCACCTGCGTCTTCGTCGACACCGGACTCATGCGCAAGGACGAGGGCGAGCAGATCGAGGAGACCTTCACGCGCCAGTTCGGCGTCGAGCTCATCCACGTCAAGGCCCAGGACCGGTTCTTCGACGCGCTGGCCGGGGTCGTCGATCCCGAGCGCAAGCGCAAGATCATCGGCGAGCTCTTCATCCGTGAGTTCGAGGCGGTGGCGCGCGAGTTGGGCGCTGGCGGCGACGGCCCGCGTTTCCTCGTCCAGGGCACGCTCTACCCCGACGTGATCGAGTCCGGTTCGGGCCACGCCGCCAACATCAAGAGCCACCACAACGTGGGCGGACTGCCCGAGGACCTGTCCTTCGACCTGGTCGAACCGCTGCGACTGCTCTTCAAGGACGAGGTGCGCCACGTCGGCGAGGAGCTCGGGCTGCCGGCCGAGATCGTCTGGCGCCAGCCCTTCCCCGGGCCCGGTCTCGGCGTGCGCATCGTCGGCGAGGTGACGCGCGAACGGGCGGAGATACTGCGCAACGCCGACTACGTCGTCGTCGACGAGATCAAGAAGGCCGGTCTCTACCGCGAGCTCTGGCAGAGCTTCGCCGTGTTACCGGCGGTGCGTACCGTCGGGGTGATGGGCGATGGCCGCACGTACGCGTATCCGATCATCATCCGCGCCGTCACGAGCGACGACGCGATGACCGCCGACTGGGCCCGCCTGCCCTATGAGCTGATCGAGAAGATCGCCAACCGCCTGATCCGCGAGGTCGACGGCGTGAACCGCGTGGCCCTGGACGTCACGAGCAAGCCGCCGGGCACCATTGAGTGGGAGTGAGCGGGACGCCGTTCTCTGACGAGGCCCTGTGGGGAGCGCCAGTGAACGTTCACCAGGGTCTCGACCCGGCGTCACTGCTCGAGGGGCTCACCCCACCCCAGCGCCAGGCCGTCCTGCAGCGCGGCGGTCCGCTGCTGGTCATCGCCGGCGCCGGATCGGGCAAGACCCGGGTGCTCACCCGGCGTATCGCGCACATCCTCGCCACCGGCGACGCCCGGCCGTGGGAGATCATGGCCATCACCTTCACCAACAAGGCCGCCGACGAGATGCGCCGGCGCGTCGTGTCCCTGGTCGGCGAGGAGGCCGACCAGATGTGGGTCTCGACGTTCCACTCGGCCTGCCTGCGGATGCTGCGCGCGCACGCCGAGGTTCTCGGCTACCAGCGCGGCTTCACGATCTACGACGCCGGCGACGCCGAGACGGCCGTCGAGCGCATCATGAACGACCTCAACCTCGACACCAAGCGGCTCTCGCCGCGCAGTGTGGCGGCCGCGATCTCGGCGGCGAAGAACGAGATGCTCTCGCCCGACGCCTACGAGGCGTCGGCCCGGGGCGACAACCCCCACAACCGTCGCATCACCGAGATCTACCGGCTCTACGTCGCGCGGCTGATGCTCTCGAACGCCATGGACTTCGACGACCTGCTGCTCAACGCGGTGGCCATGATGCGCCGTGACCCCCAGGTCCTCGCCTCCTACCAGAACCGCTTCCGCTACCTGCTGGTCGACGAGTTCCAGGACACCAACGGCGTGCAGAACGAACTGGTGATGATGCTGGCCGAACGGCACCGCAACCTGTGCGTGGTGGGCGACTCGGACCAGTCGATCTACCGTTTCCGGGCCGCCGACGTGCGCAACATCCTGCAGTTCGAGCAGCGCTTCCCCGACGCGCAGGTGATCCTGCTCGAGCAGAACTTCCGCTCGACCCAGACCATCCTCGACGCCGCCAACGCCGTGATCTCGATGAACCCGAGTCGCATCGCGAAGAACCTCTTCACCGAGGGCGACGAGGGCGAGAAGATCCGCCTCTATCGCGCGCTCGACGAGTACGACGAGGGCCGCTGGGTGGCGAGTGAGCTGCGGCGCCTGCGCACGCAGCACTCGCTCAGCTGGAACCAGATGGCCATCTTCTACCGCACCAACGCGCAGAGCCGGGTGCTGGAGGAGGAGATGCTGCGCGCCAGCATCCCCTACCGGGTCATCTCGGGCATGCGCTTCTACGACCGCAAGGAGATCAAGAACGCGCTCGCCTACGCGCGCCTGATCGTGAACCCGCGCGACGAGTCCTCGGCGCGGCGCGTGATCAACGAGCCCAAGCGCGGCATCGGCGCCGGGGCCCAGGCCAAGCTCGGGGCCTACGCCGCCGAGCACGGGCTCTCCTTCGCCGAGGCGCCGGCCCACGCCAAGGCGGCCGGGCTCACGGGCAAGGCCCTGCAGAGCGCGGAGAAGTTCTCCTTCACGCTCGACGAGCTGCGCGCGCTGTCCAACGACCTGACGCCGCGCGAGATGATCGACGCGATCGTGCGCGAGTCGGGCATGGGCGACGCGCTGCGCGCCGAGAACACCGACGAGGCCTATTCGCGCCTGGAAAACCTCGGCGAGCTGGCCTCGGCGGCGTCGCAGTACGACTCGCTGATGGACTTCGTCGAGCGCATGGCCCTGGTCGCCGATTCGGACCAGCTCGACGGCGGCGCGGGCGCCATCTCGATGATGACCCTGCACGTCGCCAAGGGCCTCGAGTTCCCGGTGGTCGTCATCACCGGGCTGGAGGAGACGATCTTCCCGCACCGGCGCGCGCTTTCCGACGACGCCGAGCTCGAGGAGGAGCGTCGGCTGTGCTACGTCGGCATCACGCGCGCGATGCAGCACCTCGTGCTGACCCACGCCTGGAGCCGGACGCTGTGGGGCCACCGCGTCGACGCGCTCGCGAGCCGCTTCCTCGTCGAGATCCCCTCGAGCCTGGTCGACGACCTCTCGACGACGCTGCCGACGCGGCGATCGAGCTTCGAGCACGACGACGAGGGGTTCACGGGGCGCGCGACCGAGTTCACACTGGGCCGGGCCTTCGGCACCGGCGCGGCGACGCCGGTGCGCTCGACCGGGGCGGAGAAGCTCGACCTCGCGGTCGGCGACCGCGTGGTGCACGACCGTTACGGCGCCGGCGTGGTGACCATGGTGGACGGCGAAGGGACCCACGCGCGTGCATCGGTCAACTTCGACGAGCACGGCACGAAGCAGCTGGTGCTCGCGATGACGCCGCTGCGACGGGCCTAAGACCTACTTCGACGTAGTCTCAGGCGGACTTCTTCGCCGCCTCGCAGGTCGTGAGCGCTTGGTGGGTCCCCTTGGCCGAGTTGGCGCGAAAGAAGGTCCCCACGTCGGCGAGGAGTTCACAGGATCGGTCCGACACGGTGTATCGGCTGACGGTCGTTTCTCCCGACATCTGCGACACCGACTCGAAGAAGCCGTCGCAGTCGCCGTTGTAGATTCGCAGCTCGTCGCCGTTGCTGAGCCGTAACGTCACCAGGAAGGCGTTCACGTTTTCCATGCACTCCGACGTGGGCGCCGGGGGCAACGCGTTGACGATGTCCACGAGTTTGGCGAGCTGCTTCGCCGTCAAGTGAACCTGCGTGGCTCCGGTCGATCCCATCAGGCTGATCTTCTGGTATCCCGTGGCCGTCGCCGAGATGGCGCCGGTGATCTCCTGGGCGGCGCTGCGGCTCGGGATCCAGAGCACCTGGCTGTCGACGCGCAGCCACGACGTCGAGGCCGTGCGTCGGGTCATCGAGTAGGCCAACTGCTTGAGGTAGAGGTGGGGGCCGTTGGCCGAGAAGGTGATGTCGATGGAGATGATGCCCACGCCGCCGCTCGTCTGAGTGGTACCCGTCGAGCCGTCGTAGCTTCCTCCGGGGGGTAGGTGCGACGTGAGGAAGGACTCGAGAGCCGTGGGCGATCCCGGTACGACGAAGTAGTGATGCATCGAGACGATGCCAACTTCGCCCGGCGTGCCGGCGCACTGGCACACGGGACTCGTCACCGGATGGGCGATCTGCGACGAGGGTGGCAATACGACCTGAGCGAGTAGCTGGCGGGCGATCGATGCCGCCGGGGAGGTCGCCGCATAGGCCGTCGGCGGCCCGAGCGAGGAGAGGCCGGCGAGGAAAAGCGCGCCACCCAGCACCAGCGCTCCGACGCGGATCGACATCTTTCTGAAACGGTTCGTCATGCTCGCCTCCTCACCTATCTCATGTCCCGGGAAGGCTCATAGTTACCGGGATCTTGATGGCGCCCGGCGAATCGGCCATCGGAGTTGGCGCTACTCCTCGGTGACCTTGCGCCACAGCGACGGCGGTAGCAGGATCGCCACGGCGAAGGCGAAGCGCAGGATGGGCGGGCTCCAGATGACGAGAGCGTCATCCGCGAGGCCCCGCATGGTCGTCTCGGCGACCTCGTCGACGCCCGTGCTCAGGGGACGCTCCGGCACGCCGGTGGTCATCTTGGAGCGGACGTAGCCGGGGCGAAGGATCTGGAGACGCACCCCGGTGCCTTCGAGCGACTGGGCGAGGCCCACGCACAGTCGGTCGAGGCCGCCCTTGGCGCTGTCGTAGAGGTAGGCGCTGCGCCGGACCCGGATCGCGGCAGCCGAGGACATCACCAGGATGCGGCCACCGCCCTGGGCCACAAGGCGCTGGCGCACGCGCGCGAGCGCGGCGGCGGGCCACGCGTAGTTCACGACGGCGATCCTCGCCGACAGTGTCGCGTCGTCCTCGTACTGGCGCTGGTTCGCCCGCACGCCCACGGCGACGATGACGAGGTCGACGTCGCCGTTCACCAGCTCGAAGCACCGGTCGACGGTGCGCTGCGCGTTCGAGACGTCCTCGGCGTCAAAGAGCACGGTAGAGGCGCTGCTCGCGCCGTACTGTCTGGCCTCCCTGGCTGAATCGTCCAACAACTCCTCGCTGCGCCCGGCCAGGACCACGGTGTGGGCCCGGGCCACGCAGAGCCGCTTGACGATCGCCCGCGCGATGTCGGAACTTCCGCCGAGCACCACGACCGTCTGGGGCTGGCCGTAGTGGTTGTTCACCCCATCAGTACTACTAGCCGACTCGGTGCCGCGCGCCGAGCGCGAGGGGCCGATCGAGCGAAATTACGCCGCGACGACTGGCTCTATGCTGGTCAGACGATGGAACGCACGTACCGAGTGGTGGTCGCCAAGCCGGGCCTTGACGGACACGATCGCGGGGCGAAAGTCATCGCCCGGGCCCTGCGCGACGCCGGATTCGAGGTGGTCTACACCGGCCTGCACCAGACGCCCGAGCAGATCGTGCAGGCCGTCATCCAAGAGGACGCCGACGTCCTCGGCCTCTCGCTGCTGTCGGGCGCCCACCTGGTCCTCGTGCCGCGAGTCGTCACGCTGCTCAAGGAGTCCGGGCGCGACGACGTCTTGTTGATCGTGGGTGGGATCATCCCCGAGGGCGACATCATCTCGCTCGAGAAGTCCGGCGTCGCGCGGGTCTTCACGCCCGGTGCCTCACTCGCCGAGATCGGGTCGTGGCTCGAATCGGCCCTCGATTCGCGCGAGCACGCGTTGTAGTTCGATTCGGGCCGCCCCGCGGCCCGCCAACGGAAAGTGGAAGTTGATGGATCTCTTTGAGTATCAGGGCAAGCAGTACTTCTCGCGCTTCGGCATCGCCGTCTCGCCGGGCGACGTGGCCGACACCGTCGACGAAGCCGTGGCGGTCGCGAATCGCGTGGGCTTCCCCGTCGTCGTCAAGGCCCAGGTCAAGGTGGGCGGGCGGGGCAAGGCCGGTGGGGTCAAGCTGGCCAACGACGCCGACGAGGTCCGATTGCACGCGGGCAACATCCTGGGCCTGGACATCAAGGGCCACGTCGTGCATCGCCTCTGGGTCGAGCGTTCGAGCGACATCGCCAAGGAGTACTACGCCTCGTTCACCCTGGACCGGCCCAACAAGACCCACTTGGGCATGCTGAGCGCCCAGGGCGGCGTCGAGATCGAAGTGGTCGCCGAGGAGAACCCCGGCGCGATCGCGTTCCTCAGCATCGATCCCGTGCGCGGTCTCGACCTGGCGACGGCCCGCCGCTGGGTCGGCGAGGCCGAACTGGACGAGGTGGCCCGCGAGCAGGCGGCCGAACTGCTCGTCAAGCTCTACGACTGCTACACCGAGGGCGACTGCGACTTGGCCGAGATCAATCCGTTGATCCTCACGCCCGAGGGCACGGTCCACGCGCTCGACGCCAAGGTGACCTTGGACGACAACGCGTCGTTCCGTCACCCCGAATGGGAGGAGTATCGCGCCACCGAGACCGACGACCCTCGCGAGAAGATGGCCAAGGAGCGGGGCCTCAACTACATCGGCCTCGACGGCACGGTCGGCATCATCGCCAACGGCGCGGGACTGGCGATGTCGACGCTCGACGTCGTCAACCAGGTCGGCGGCACCGCGGCCAACTTCCTCGACATCGGCGGCGGCGCCAACGCCGACGTGATGGCCGCCGCCCTCGAGGTCATCAACGCCGACCCCAAGGTGCGGGCCATCTTCGTCAACATCTTCGGCGGCATCACCCGCGTCGACGAGGTCGCCCACGGCGTCCTCGAGGCGCTGGCGCGGGTGTCGATCGCGTCGCCGATCGTGCTGCGTCTCGACGGCACCAACGCGGTCGAGGGTCGCGCGATCCTGGCGCCGCACCTCAACGACCGATTGATGACCGAACCGACCATGCTGGACGCGGCCCGCCGGGCCGTGGGCCTCGCGAACGCGTAAAGGACGACCATGAGCATCTTCGTAGACGAAAACACCAAAGTCATCGTGCAGGGACTGACCGGGGGTCAGGGCCGTTTCCACGGGCTGCGCAACCGCGACTACGGCACCAAGGTCGTCGCCGGCGTGACGCCGGGCAAGGGCGGCAGCGACGTCGACGGCGTGCCCGTCTTCAACTCGGTTGCCGAAGCGGTTAAGGCGACCGGGGCCACGGCCTCCTTCGTGGTCGTGCCGCCCAAGTTCGCCCCGGCGGCGATCCTCGAGGCGGCGGCCGGCGGTATCTCGCTGATCGTGTGCATCACCGAGGGCATCCCGGCCCACGACGAGGCCGTCACCTTCAACCGGCTCGTCGAGGAGTACCCGGGCGTGCGCCTCATCGGCCCGAACTGCCCCGGCATCATCAGCCCCGGCAAGTGCAACATCGGCATCACGTCGGGCGACATCGCCCTGGCCGGCGGACCGGTCGGCGTCGTGTCGCGCTCGGGCACCTTGACGTACCAGGCGCTGCACGAACTCAGCCAGCACGGTATCGGTCAGACCACGTGCGTGGGGATCGGTGGCGACCCGGTGCCGGGCACCAACTTCATCGACTGCCTCGCTGCCTTCGAGGCCGACCCCGAGACCAGGGCCGTCATGATGATCGGTGAGATCGGGGGATCGGAAGAGGAGCGCGCCGCCGAGTGGATCAAACTCAACATGACCAAGCCCATCGTCTCGTACATCGCGGGCGTGACCGCCCCACCGGGGCGCAAGATGGGCCACGCCGGCGCGATCATCTCCGGTTCGAAGGGCACGGCCCAGGCCAAGATGGACGCGCTCGCGGCGGCCGGGGTGCACGTCTGCCTCAACCCCACCGAGGCGGGCGAGAAGATGGTCGACATCGTCAAGGCCCTCTAGCGCGTTGGCCCGCCTCTGCGTCCTCGTCTCGGGCTCGGGCACCATCCTCGAGGCCATGATCGCGGCCCCCCTCGACGTGACGCTCGTCGCGGCCGATCGGCCCTGTCGCGCGCTCGTGGTCGCCGCCGACGCCGGCGTCGAGGTGCTGCTGGTGGACCGGGCCGACTACGGCGGGTTCGGCCCGGAGTTCGACCGCGACACCTACAGCGCGGTCCTGGCGGCGGCGCTGTTGGTGCGCGACATCGACCTCGTGGCGATGGCCGGCTTCGGCACGATACTGGCCGGACCCTTCCACGAGGGTTTCCCCGGTCGGATCTTGAACACCCACCCGAGCCTGCTGCCCGAGTTCAAGGGATGGCACGCCGTTCGCCAGGCGATCGCGGCCGGCGTCGCCGAGACGGGCTGCACCGTGCACGTCGCCACCGAGTCCCTCGACGACGGTCCGATCCTCGCCCAGCGCCGCGTGGTGGTGCTCGAGGAGGACGACGAGGGTTCGTTGCACGAGCGGATCAAGTCCGTCGAACGCACGCTCTACCCGCTCGTGGTCGGTAGGGTGATGGCAAACCTGGCCCGCGGACTCGAGCCCGTGTCGGTCGTTGGGACCCTGGAGGAGAGCTAGATGCGTGCGTTGCTGAGCGTGTGGGACAAGACCGGACTGGTGGAGTTCGCGACCGGCCTGGCCGCGCTCGGATTCGAACTGGTCGCCTCGGGCGGCACGGCCGCCGCGCTGAGCGACGCGAAGATCGAGCACGCCGACGTCGCCGACGTGACCGGGTTCCCCGAGATGCTCGGCGGTCGGGTCAAGACCCTGCACCCGCGCGTGCACGCGGCGATCCTGGCGGACCGTGCCAAGGGCGAGCACATGATGGCGCTCGAGGAGAACGGCATCACGCCGATCGACCTGGTGGTGTGCAACCTGTACCCCTTCTCGAGCGACCCCTCGGTGGAGATGATCGATATCGGCGGTCCGGCGATGGTGCGCGCGGCCGCCAAGAACCACGAACACGTGGGGGTGCTCACGAGCCCGACGCAGTACGCCGCGGTGCTCGAGGAGCTGAGCGCGACCGGCACGCTGGCCAACCAGACGCGCCACGAGCTGGCCAGGGCCGCCTTCGCCCACACCTGCGCCTACGACGCGCAGATCGTGCGCTGGCTGGACGTCGGCGGCGTCATCGGCGTCGTCCCGAGCGCCGTCGACGCGGTCGTGCCGTCCACGATCCACCTGACCCTCGAACGGGCGCAGGTCGTGCGTTACGGCGAGAACCCCCACCAGATCGGCGCGCGCTACCGCCTCGCCGGCACCACGCCGTGGTGGGACGGCGTCATCCAGCACGCCGGAACGGCGCTGTCCTACCTCAACCTCTTCGACGCCGACGCCGCGTGGCGACTGGTCCACGAGCTCAACGACGACTTCGCGGGCTTCGCGGCGGTGGCGATCATGAAGCACGCCAACGCCTCGGGCGCCGCGCTCGGCACGTCGCTCGACGACGCGTTCACCAAGGCCCTGGCGGCCGATCCCCAGAGCGCCTTCGGTGGCGTCGTCGCGATCGGCGGCCCCGTCGAGCGCTCGTTGGCCGAACTGATCGCTGCCGGTCCCCAGGCCGACGTGATCGTCGCCACCTCCTTCGCCGACGAGGCCATCGAACTACTCGTCGCGCGGCGCAAGGCCACCCGTCTGCTCAGCGCCCCGTCGCCCGAGCCGCTCGGACGCTCGGTGCGCACCCTGGGCGACACCGCGCTGGTCCAGGAGGCCGACGAGCTGAGAGCGCCGGTCCAGCAGTGGACCTGCGTGAGCGAGGCGACGCCCTCGGCCCAGCAACTCCAGGACCTCATGGTCGCGTGGCGGGTCTGCGCGCGCACCACCAGCAACGCCATCGTGGTGGCCCGCGACGGCGTGGCCGTGGGGGTCGGCGCCGGTCAGCAGTCGCGCGTCGTCGCGGCGGGCATCGCCACCGAGAAGGCCGGCCGCTTGGCCCAGGGCGCCGCGGCCGCGTCGGACGCCTTCTTCCCCTTCGCCGACGGCCTGGAGTCGCTCACCAGTGCGGGCGTCACCGCCGTCGTCCAGCCGGGCGGCTCCGTTCGTGACCAGGAGGTCATCGACGCGGCCAACGCCGCGGGAATCGTCATGATGCTCACGGGCGAGCGTCACTTTCGCCACTAGGAGGACCATGAGCGCAGAACTTCTCGACGGCAACAAGGTCGCCGCCGACATCAAGGTCGGCCTCGTCGAACGCATCGACCGTCTCAAGTCCGCCCGACGGTCGGTCGGTCTGGGCACCCTGCTCGTCGGTGACGACGGACCGAGCGCGATGTACGTGGCGATGAAGCACAAGGAGTGCGAAGAGCTAGGCATCAACTCGTACGCCGAGTACCTGCCCGAGAGCGCGACGCAGGCCGAGGTCGAGGCCTTCGTCGATCGGTTCAACGCCAATCCGGCCGTCAGCGCGTTCCTGGTGCAGCTGCCCTTGCCCAAGGCCATCGACGAGGAGCGGGTGCTGCTGCGCGTCGATCCCGCCAAGGATGTCGACGGCCTGCACCCGACGAATCTCGGCCGACTGGTGATGAACGCGCCCGGACCGCTGCCGTGCACGCCGGCCGGCATCGTCGAGCTGCTGCGGGCCTACGACGTCCCGGTCGAGGGACGCCACGTCGTGATCATCGGACGGGGGCTGACCGTCGGCCGCCCGCTCTCGTTGCTGCTCGCGATGCGCCGCCCGGGATGCAACGCCGCCGTCACCGTCGTGCACACCGGCGTCGCGGACATCGCGGCGCTCACCAGGACGGCCGACGTGATCGTCGCCTGCGCCGGCGTGGCCGGACTGGTGACCCCGGACATGGTCAAGCCCGGCGCGGCCGTCGTCGGCGCGGGCACCACCTTCGTCGGCAAGAAGCTGTTGAGCGACGTGGCCGACGGGGTCGGCGACGTGGCCGGCTGGATCACCCCGCGCATCGGTGGCGTCGGTCCCATGACCCGTGCCATGCTGTTGAGTAACGCAGTTCTAGCCGCGGAGAGAGAGTCATGAGCACAACGGACAGCCTCGGTCGTGAGTACTCCGAACGGCCGTGGGGCAGTTACACCGTACTGGACGACACCGCGGCCAACTACAAGGTCAAGCAGATCGTGGTGACGCCGGGCAAGCGGCTCAGCTACCAGACCCACAAGTTCCGCTCGGAGCACTGGTTCGTCATCAGTGGCAACGCGACCGTGGTGCTCGACGGCACCACCATCGAGCTCGCGCCGGGGGGCAGCGTCGACATCCACGTGGGTCAGGCCCACCGCTGCGAGAACCTGGGCACCGAGCCGGTGGTCTTCATCGAGATCCAGACCGGTACCTATTTCGGCGAAGACGACATCGTGCGTCTCGAGGACGATTTCGGTCGCGCCAGCTAATTTCGTGCGCATCGATGCCGTGCTGGCCCAAGGCACCACCACCTCGTTCGAGTTCTTCCCGCCCAAGTCCGACGAGGAGAGCGCCGTGCTCACGACGACCCTGGAAGAACTGGAGCCGCTGCACCCCTCGTTTGTCTCGGTGACCTACCGCGGGGGACGCGAGTCGCGCCAGCGCACCTTCGACCTAGTCACCGACATCCAGCACTCGGGTCGCATCACCGTAATGGCCCACCTCATCTGCGTCGGCCACACCCGCGCCGAGATGGCTGCCATGCTCGAGGGGTACGCCCGCCACGGTGTGCAGAACGTGATGGCCCTCGGGGGCGACGTCCCCGACGGCGTCGAGGAGGCGACGGAGTTCCGCCACGCGATCGACCTGGTGGAACTGGCGCGCGAGAGCGGGCAGTTCGCCATCGGGGTGGCCGCCCATCCCCGCGGCCACCCCCGATCGAGCGACCTGACGAGCGACCGCCGTTTTCTCGCGGCCAAGCTCGAGCTCGCCGACTTCGCCATCACCCAGTTCTTCTTCGAGGTCGACGAGTGGGTCCGTCTCGTCGAGCAGTTGGGCGCGCTCGGCGTCACCAAGCCGGTCGTGCCGGGGATCATGCCGGTGACCACGCTGAATGGCGTCAAGCGCATGGCCGAGATGGGCGCGCCGGTGCCCGAGTCCCTGGTGGCGCGCCTCGACGAGGCCGACCGCCGCGGCGGCCCCGCGGCGGTGAGGGCCGAGGGCATCGGGGCGGCCCGCGAACTGTGCGCCGCCCTGCTCGACGCCCGGGCGCCGGGGCTGCACTTCTACACGTTGAACCGCTCGACCGCGACGCGCGAGATCTGTCGGTCCCTGCTCGAGTGAGCGTCTCGCGGCGGCCGGTGCCAAGAATTGGCCCTCTCGAATCGCCGTAAGATGGCCACCATGGCACAAAAAATCACGACAAGCGCCGATGGCGTACTCAACGTTTCCGACAACCCGATCATCCCCTTCATCGAGGGCGACGGCATCGGGGTCGATATCTGGCCGGCCTCGAAGTTGGTCCTCGACGCGGCCGCGAAGAAGTACGGCAAGACGATCGAATGGAAAGAGGTCCTCGCCGGCCAGAAGGCCTTCGATGAGACGGGGGACTGGCTGCCCGAGCAGACCGTCACCGACTTTCGCGACTACCTGATCGGCATCAAGGGCCCGCTGACGACGCCGATCGGCGGCGGGTTCCGCTCGCTCAACGTGGCGCTGCGCCAGATCCTCGACCTGTACGTCTGCCTGCGCCCGGTGCGCTGGTTCGCCGGCGTCCCTTCGCCGATCAAGAACCCCGAGTTCGTCGACATGGTGATATTTCGTGAGAACACCGAGGACGTCTACGCCGGCCTCGAGGTCGAGTCGGGCACGCCCGAGGAGGCGAAGCTGAGCGAGTTCCTCAAGGCCAGCTTCGACTGGGACCTGCCCAAGATGTGCGGGATCGGCATCAAACCGATCTCGAAGGAGAACTCCGAGCGGCTCATCCGTGCGGCCATCAAGTACGCGCTCGAGCACGATCGCGCGAGCGTCACGCTCGTGCACAAGGGCAACATTCAGAAGTTCACCGAAGGGGCCTTCATGAAGTGGGGCTACGAGCTGGTGCGCAACGAGTTCAACGACGTGGCCGTCTCCTGGGCCGACTGCGCCGGCAAGCCCGGCTCGAAGCTGCTGGTCAAGGACGCCATCGCGGACATCGCGTTCCAGCAGACCCTCACGCGGCCCAAGGAGTTCGACGTCATCGCCACGACCAACCTCAACGGCGACTACCTCTCCGACGCCCTGGCCGCCCAGGTCGGCGGGATCGGCATCGCGCCCGGCGCCAACATCAACTACGTCAGCGGCCACGGCATCTTCGAGGCGACCCACGGCACCGCGCCCAAGTACGCGGGCCAGGACAAGGTCAACCCCGGTTCGGTGCTGCTCTCGGGCGTCTTGATGTTCGAGCACCTCGGCTGGACCGACGCGGCCAACGACATCGTCACGGCCCTCGAGGCGACCATCTCGGAGAAGATCGTGACCTACGACTTCGCGCGACTCATGGAGGGCGCCACCGAGGTGAAGTGCTCGGAGTTCGCCTCGGCCATCGTCGATCGACTGTGAGCCACGAAGGCCAAGGAGAGTTATGACCACCCCCGTCCACGTCACCGTCACCGGCGCCGCCGGTCAGATCGGCTACCAGTTGCTCTTTCGCATCGCGTCGGGCCAGCTGCTCGGCCCCGACACGCCGGTGGTGCTTCGCCTCTTGGAGATCGAGCCGGCGATGAGGGCGTTGGAGGGCGTCGTCATGGAGCTCGACGACTGCGCCTTCCCACTGCTCGCGGACGTCGAGACGACGAGCGACCTGAAGCATGCCTTCACCAACACCTCGTGGGCCCTGCTGGTCGGCGCCGTCCCGCGCAAGGCCGGCATGGAGCGCAGCGACCTATTGAGCATCAACGGCGGCATCTTCAAGCCCCAGGGTCAGGCCATCGCCGCCAACGCGGCCAGCGACGTGCGCATCCTCGTCGTGGGGAACCCTTGCAACACCAACTGCCTCATCGCGCGCTCCAACGCCCCCGAGATCCCCTCCGATCGCTGGTTCGCCATGATGCGCCTGGACCAGAACCGTGCGAAGTCCCAGATCGCCAAGCGGGTCGGCGCCGGCGTTGGGGGCGTGAAGAACCTCGCGGTGTGGGGCAACCACTCCTCGACCCAGTTCCCCGACTTCGAGAACGCCACGGTCGACGGGTCCGACGTTCAAGCGGCGATCAAAGACCGGGCCTGGCTGGAGGGTGACTTCCTCTCGAGCGTGCAAAAGCGCGGCGCGGCCGTGATCGAGGTTCGCGGCGCGAGCTCGGCCGCCTCGGCCGCCAACGCGGCGATCGACACCGTCGTGAGCCTCACCACCGAGACCGCACCGGACGACTGCGTCGCGGTCGCGGTCAGTTCGAACGGCGAGCACTACGACGTCGCGCCCGGCATCACCTTCGGGTTCCCGGTCCAGGTCGACGGCCAGGGGGCGTGGCGGGTCAAGGAGGGCTTCGAGCTCGACGACTTCGCCCGGGAAAAGATCACGGTCACGACCGACGAGCTGCTCGCCGAGCGCGAGGACGTCATCGCCCTCGGCCTGGTCTAGGCCGTTCCCGACCGCTGCGCCCTACGCCTGGTGCAGGTTGAGCGCCGCGCGGGCTGACGCGTAGAAGAGTCCCTCGCGCACCTCGCGCGCGCTGTCCCAGTGGCGGTAGTCCCAGGACTCGCCCGCGAGCGAGTCGCCGGCGTAGAGCAGTTGCGCGAAACGCACGTGGCGGTAGCGCGCGACGGCGATGAAGGCCGAGGACTCCATGTCGACCATCGCGCAGCCCTCGTCGATGCGCCGCTGCACCCGCGAGCGCGTCTCTCGCATGAAGCCGTCCGTCGTCCACGTGCGGCCCACGAAGAAGGGGCGGTCCAGCTCCCTCATGGTCCGACTGAGCACGCGCACGCCGAGGGTGTCGGCCTCGATGATGCGGCTCGGGGCGGCGTAGTGGAAGCTGGTCCCCTCGTCGCGCACGGCCGACGCCACCACCATCACCTGGCCCAGGGCCAGCGCGTCGACCAGGGCCCCCGCGCCGCCGCAGGCGACGAACGTGGTGACGCCGATGGCCGCCATCTCCTCGGTGATGCCGGCGGCCAGCGGGGCGCCGACCCCGGGGTGGACCACGGCGACCGTGCCGTGCTCGCTCGTGAACTCGTACACCGGGTTGAACCCGATCTCGCTGCGCAACGTGTACACCGGGGTGATGACCCCCTCGCCGGCCAGTTGCTCGAGCAGCTCGTTGAAGAAGCACAGCACCGCCACCGGCGCGATCTCGTGCTGCGTGTCGTGCAGCATGTAGGCCTCGATGACACCCGGTTCGTCGAGGTCATCCTCGGTGAGGGGCAGTTGCTCCATCAACCGTCGGCCCGGGGATGGGCCGCGGCCAGCCACGCCAGCAGTGGCACGATCAAGTTGATGTCGCCGCGGACCTTGACCCGGCCCTCGCGCAGCGCGGTGGCGCTGTCGAATTCGCCCGAAGTCAGCGCCAGGGCGTCATCGTAGGAGAGGGTGACGAGCGCGTCGGCCGCGAGGTGGTCGCCGGGACTGACCGAGGCGCCCTCGGACTGCATCGTGAGGGTCATCGCGTGCGCGACGTCGCCGGGCGAGTCGGGGAACTCGATCACGACGCGAAAGATCGACGGTGTGCCCTCGAGGGGGATCGTTCCCGCGGCCCCGAGCGTCTGGTTGATCTGCGCGAACCACTCGCTCGAGAGGAACGCCGCCACGGCCTAGGGGTTCGGCTGTACGGCGGCGTCGCCGGCCGAGCGCTTCGAACGGCGCAGAATCTTTCGCCCGAGCCACGCGATCGGGTCGTAGTCGGCGTCGACGACGCGCTCCTTCAGAGGAATGATCGCGTTGTCGGTGATGTGGATGTGCTCGGGACAGACCTCGGTGCAGCACTTCGTGATGTTGCAGTAGCCCAGGCCCATCTCCTCTTTGATGAGCTCGCGGCGGTCGTTGGTGTCCAGGGGGTGCATCTCGAGCTCGGCGTAGCGGATGAAGAAGCGCGGACCGGCGTAGTTGGTCTTGTTCTCCTCGTGGTCGCGGATGACGTGGCAGACGTCCTGGCACATGAAGCACTCGATGCACTTGCGGAACTCCTGGCCGCGCTCGACGTCGCGCTGGAACATCCGGTAGCCGCCCTCGGGCATCGGCGGCGGCAGGAAGGCCGGCACCCTCTCGGCCATGACGTAGTTGAACGAGACGTCGGTCACTAGGTCGCGGATGATCGGGAAGGTCTTCATCGGGGTCAGCGTCACGGTCCCTTCGGGCAAGTCCTGCATGCGCGTCATGCACATCAGGCGCGGGCGGCCGTTGACCTCCGCCGAGCAGGATCCGCACTTGCCGGCCTTGCAGTTCCAGCGACAGGCCAGGTCGGGCGCGACGCTGGCCTGGAGACGGTGCACGATGTCGAGCACCACCTCGCCCTCGTTGGGGGCGATCTCGTAGTCCACGAACTCCCCGCCGTCGGCGTCGCCGCGCCAGATCCGCATGGTCACGTCGGTCATGACGTCGCCTCCTCGAGCAGGGCCTTGAGTTCGTCGGGGATCTCCAAAAGCGCAGACTCCTCGGTCGTGATCGGGCTGTCCCAACGTCCGAGTTCGCTCGAGTGCGCGAAGTTGATCGTGCCGTAGTGGGGGTCGGCCTTGGGGAAGTCCTCGCGCGTGTGGCCACCGCGCGACTCCTTGCGGTCGCGCGCGCCGACGGCCACGCACTTGCAGACGCTCAGCATGGCCGGTAGGTCCGTCGCGAGGTTCCAGCCGGGGTTGTAGGCCCGCCCGCCCTTTACCGAGAGGTGGCGCACCCGCTCGGTGAAGCTCTCGAGCTGCTCTATGGCGAAGTCGATCTCGCTGGCGGTGCGGATGATGCCGACGTTGGCCTGCATCATCTCCTGCAGGTCGTGCTGGACGTCGTAGGGGCTCTCGCCGCCGGTGCGTTCGAACGGTTCCAGGGCCTCCTTGATGGCCAGTTCGACCTCGGCCATGTCCAGGTCACTGGTGCCCCGGCCCGCTTCGATGTAGTCGGCGGCGCCCATGCCGGCGCGCCGGCCGAAGACGACGAGGTCGCTCAGGGAGTTCCCGCCGAGTCGGTTGGCGCCGTGCAGCCCGGCCGCGACCTCCCCGGCGGCGAAGAGGCCCGGCGCCCGCGTCGCCGCGGTGTCGGCGTCGACCTTGACGCCGCCCATGATGTAGTGGCAGGTCGGGCCGATCTCCATGGGCTCGCGCGTGATGTCCACGCCGGCCAGCTCCATGAACTGGTGGTACATCGAGGGCAGGCGCCGCCGGATGAACTCGGGCGTACGGCGCGACGCGATGTCGAGGAAGACGCCGCCGTGCTCGGTGCCCCGTCCGGCCTTCACCTCGGTGTTGATCGCGCGCGCCACCTCATCGCGCGGCAGTAGCTCGGGCGGACGGCGGCCGGCCGTGTGGTCGTCGTACCACTTGTCGGCCTCCTCCTCGGAGTCGGCCGTCTCGGCCCGGAACATGTCGGCGACGTAGTTGAACATGAAGCGTTTTCCCTCGGCGTTGCGCAACACCCCGCCGTCGCCGCGCACGCCCTCGGTGACGAGCAGGCCGCGCACGCTGGGCGGCCAGACCATGCCGGTCGGATGGAACTGGATGCACTCCATGTCGATCAGTTGCGCCCCGGCCCACAGGGCCATCGCGTGACCGTCGCCGGTGCCCTCCCACGAGTTCGTCGTGAACTTCCAGGACCGCCCGGTGCCGCCGGTCGCCATGATGACGGCCTTGGCCCGGAAGGTCACGAACTCCCCGCTCGCGCGCCAGTAGGCGACGCAGCCGGCGACGCGGCCGTCACTGTCGTGCACCAGTTGCAGGACCTTGCACTCCATGAAGACGTCGGTGCCCATCGAGACGACCTTCTGCTGGAGGGTGCGGATCAGCTCCAAACCCGTGCGGTCGCCCACGTGGGCGAGGCGCGCGTAGCGGTGTCCTCCGAAGTCGCGCTGGAGGATCTTGCCGTCCGTGGTGCGGTCGAAGAGGGCCCCCCACTGCTCGAGCTCGTAGACCCGGTCGGGCGACTCCTTGGCGTGCAGCTCGGCCATGCGGTAGTTGTTGAGCATCTTGCCCCCGCGCATGGTGTCGCGGAAGTGGACCTTCCAGTTGTCCTCGGGGTAGACGTTGCCCATCGCGGCGGCCATGCCGCCCTCGGCCATGACGGTGTGGGCCTTGCCCAGCAGCGACTTGGTGACGATGGCCACCTTGAGGCCGCGCTGGTGCGCCTCGATCGCGGCACGCAGCCCCGCGCCGCCGGCCCCGATGATCAAGACGTCGTAGTCGTGCTGCTCGTAGTCCACCGGGTCCCTCGTCCTAGAACAGTCGGTAGTCGGTCAGGGCGCCCGAGGCGACGAGGCGCACGTAGACGTCGGTCAGGGCGACGAACACCAGCGAGGCCCACGCGATGTTCATGTGCTTGGCGTTGAGCGGTGTGAGCAACTTCCAGAACCGGTAGCGCAGGGGGTGCTTGGTGAAGTTGCTGGACCCGCCGCCGCAGAGGTGACGGCAGGCGTGACAACTGAGTGAGTAGCTCCACAGCAGCACCGCGTTCACGCTCAGCACGATCGTGCCGACCGTGACGCCCAGGCCCAGCCCGGGCTGGTCGAAGGCCCGCACCGCGTCGTAGGTGAGCAGCACGTTGAGCACCAGGCCGAGGTAGAAGAAGTAGCGGTGCAGGTTCTGCATGATGAGCGGGAAGCGGGTCTCACCCGAGTAGGCGGCGTGCGAGTCGGCAACGGCGCAGGCCGGCGGCGACCACCAGAAGGCGCGGTAGTAGCTGCGTCGGTAGTAGTAGCAGGTCAGGCGAAAGCCCAGCGGCACGACGAGGATCAACAGCGCCGGCGAGATCATCCACCAGTTGAGGGCGAAGACGCCCGACTTCGCCCCGGCGACGCAACTGCCCGCGAGGCAGGGCGAGTAGAAGGGGCTGATGAGGTCGCGGTGCATGGCGGCGCCGACGTAGTAGTTCTTGTTCTGGAAGGCCGCCCACGTCGAGTAGACCACGAAGGCCGTCAGCACCGACATCGTGGCGACCGGCTGGATCCACCAGCGGTCCTGGCGCAGCGTCGCCTCGTCGGGACCGCCGCGCACGCCACCGAGCACGACCTTCGTCGAACGTTCCACTACGGCCACGGCCTCTCCTTGCCTGGTACCTGTCTGATCGGACCACCCTGCGACAGAACCTTTTCCATACTAGGCAGCGTGTCCGAATGCTCCCGTAAGGGTCTTAGTACGCCCGGTCGGCCCGTTGGCGCGCACGCCCAGATAGTCGTCATCGTGATTGGTGATGGCGACGACGGCGGCCACGCGACCGACTTGGGCGAACTAGACCTTGCCGCCGCGCCGGCCCTCGGCCGTGCCGCCGATCAACGCCCAGAACACCAGTCCGATGCCCGGCACGACGAGCCAGATGCCAAAGACCAGGGCCAGCACCATGAAAAAGCAGCCCGCGCCCAGGGTCAGGGGCCAGATCGAGGTGCCCGGGAAGGCGCCGACGATGCCGGCTCCCTGGGCCTGGGTGGCCTGGGGGTCGTCCTCGGGGCGGGCCTTCATGCGCCGGCTCCACCAGTAGTAGTAGCCGCCCGGCAGGAAGCACAGCAGCATGCCGGCGAACATCATCACGCCGCCGGCGTCCTCGATGCTCCAGCGCCAGTACACGGCGCACATCAGGCCGAAGAAGAGGCCGAGGCCCAGCAGGATCTTGGCTTCGACCCTCATGTCGTGACGACCTCTTCGGCCGGCGCCTCGGTGTGGTGGCTGTGGGCCGCCGCGGTGTGGCCGGGGTGGTTGTAGTCCCAGGTCGGTCGCTCCGAACGGATCTGGGGCAGGCGGTAGAAGTTATGGTGCGGCGGCGGGGAGGTGGTGAACCATTCGAGCGTGTGGGCGTCCCACGGGTTGTCGCCGCAGGGGTACTTCTTCCAGCTGACCACGATATTGACGAGGAAGGCCACCGTCGACAGCCCGATCATGACGGCCCCGACGGTGCTGAGGTCGTTGAGGTTCTGCCACGACGGGTTGTGCGGGTAGACGGCGACCCGGCGCGGCATGCCGTCCAGGCCCAGGTAGTAGAGCGGGATGGTGAAGACCTGGGTGCCGATGAAGAGCAGCCAGAACTGGATCTTGCCGACGAACTCGTTGAGCATGTAGCCGGTGATCTTGGGTCCCCAGTAGTACAGGCCGCCGAAGGCGGCGAGCACCAGGGCCATGACGATCGAGTGGAAGTGGGCGACGACGAAGTAGGTGTCGTGGGTGAAGAAGTCGAGCGGCGGGCTGGCGAGGAAGATGCCGGTGATGCCGCCGATGAGGAAGGTGATGAGGAACCCGATGGCCATCAACATGGCCGTCGAGAACCAGACCTCCCCTCGCCACATCGTGCCGATCCAGTTGAACATCTTGATCCCGGTGGGCACGGCGATCAGCAGGCTCATGATCGCGAAGAAGGGCAGCAGCACCACGCCCGTGGTGTACATGTGGTGGGCCCACACCCCGAGTGACAGCGCGCCGATGGTGAGCGTAGCGAAGATCATGCCCTTGTAGCCGAAGACGGGCTTGCGCGAGAAGACGGCGATGATCTCGGTCACCATGCCGAAGAAGGGCAGGGCCAGGATGTAGACCTCCGGGTGGCCCCAGAACCAGAAGATATGTTGCCAGAGCACGGGCACACCACCGCCCGCGACCGAGAAGATGTGCGTGCCGAAGTGGCGGTCGCAGTAGAGCATGATGAGCCCGGCGGTCAACACGGGGAAGGCCAGCAGGATCAGTATCGCCGTCACCAGCATGTTCCAGGTGAAGATCGGCATCCGGAACATCGTCATGCCGGGCGCGCGCAGGTAGAAGATCGTCGCGCAGAGGTTGACGCCGGTGAAGATCGCCGAGAATCCCGTCAGCAGCAGGCCGCCGATCCACAGGTCGGCGCCCGAGCCGGGCGTGTTGAGCGAGTTCGACAGCGGCGCGTAGGCGACCCAGCCGAAGTTGGCCGCGCCGCCGGCGGTGAAGAAGCCCGACAGCATGGTGAGCGATCCGAAGAGGTAGAGCCAGTACGAGAGGGCGTTGAGGCGCGGGAAGGCCATGTCCGGCGCGCCGATCTGGATGGGCACCAGGATGTTCGCCAACCCGCCGAAGGCGAAGGGGCCGGCGAAGAGGTAGATCATCAACGAGCCGTGCATGGTGAAGAGCTCGTTGTACTGCGCGAGCGACACCAGCGTGCCGTTCGGCGTGGCCAGCTGGGCCCGGATGAGTTCGGCGAAGGCGCCACCGATGACGAACATGATGACCGAGGTGACGGTGTAGCTGAGTCCGATCACCTTGTGGTCGGTGCTGGTCATCCACTTGAGGATCCCGGTCGGGCCGTGGTGCTCCTCGTGGGGGTGCTCCTCGGCGACGTCGGGGCGGTCTAAGACGTCAACCATCAGTTGCTCCCTCCACCGGACGTTGATTTCGACGGTATCAGCGACGAGACCTGCTGACCGGTGGCCTTGGCGGCGGCCTTGGCCAGGGCCTCGTCCTTGGGATTGTTAAAGGTCGCGAGCCACGTCTGGTACTGCGCCGGCGTGACCACCTTGACGCGGAACCACATGAGCGAGTGGTAGAGGCCGCAGAGCTGCGTGCACTGGCCGAAGAAGGTACCGGTCGACTGCGCGTTGAAGGTGAACTGGTTGAGCACCCCCGGCAAGGCGTAGCGCGAGAAGTTGAAGGCGTGCACGTAGAAGCCGTGGATGACGTCAGAGGAGCGCAGGTTGATGTGCACGTTGGTGTTCGCCGGCATCACCATCTCGGGCTGCTCGGTCGTCTGGCCGTAGACGAGGGCGTTGGAGCCGGGGTAGGCGAACTGCCAGCCCCACTGGAAGGCCAGCACGTTGATGGTGACGTTCGTCTTGGGGTTGGAGACCTCCTTGTTCTCCACCACCAGGGTGGCCGCGAACAGGCCGAAGACGATCAGGATCGGCACGATCGTGTAGGTCCATTCCAGGGGCAGGTGGTACTGGACCTGTTTGGGGATGTTGTCGCTCTTTCGCCGGTAGCGCAGGACGGCCCAGACGATCAGCGCCAGGGTGAAGCCCCCGACGATGACGCCCGAGATCCCGAAGCCCTGCCAGAGGTGGAAGGCCGACTTGGAACTCGTGGTGTCCCCGGCACTGGCGCCGAAGGAGGGAAGGGTGCAGCCCGAGAGGGCGAGCCCGGCCACGAGCAGCGCAGTAGCACGGCGAATTCGGCGCCACCGGCGTGCACGATCCGTCGCACCCTGTGGGGGCAGGGCGGGTAATTCCACTTCACGACCATACTCAACGGCGGGGTCTCGCGTCATTTCATGGTGTGAACGGACCAAGAATTGTCGGCCCCGAGCGAGGGCGCGAGGGGCCGGGCGGACCGGACCGGGAACGCGCTGGGTTATTTGTCGGAATCGGTCGACTTGGGGTCGGCGTCGGAGGCCTTGGCGTCGCCCTCGTCAGTGCTCTTGGTCTTGAGGCCCTTTTCGAATTCGTTCTTGGCCTGGCCCAGGTTACGGGCCAGCTTGGGGATGGCGGAGCCGCCGAAGATCAACACCGCGACCACGATCACCACGATCAACAAGTCGGGACCAAAAATGTCGCCTAAGAACACGGTTTTCTCCTTTGACGTCCTTGTCCACAGAGTAGTGCGGGTCGACGGCGCTCCCCGTTCGGGTCAATTGGCCTGCCAGTGGGGTTCGCGCTTCTCGGCGAAGGCCACGGCCCCCTCGAGGGCGTCGTTCGTTTTGATGATCGCGCCAAAGACCTCGTCACTGATCGGCCAGGCCTGCTCCTCGTTCACTTCGAGCGCCTGGCGCATGACCCGCTTCGAGGCCCGCACCGCGAGCGGCGCGTTCTTGGTGATGCGCTCGGCCAGGGCTAGCGCGACGTCGAGCACCTGGTCCGACGGAACGACGTGGTTGACGAGGCCGAGCTGGTAGGCCCGCTGGGCGTCGATCGGCTCGGCGCTGAGGGCCATCTCGTAGGCGACCGCCAGGGGGACCCGCTTGGGCAGGCGGATGAGGCCACCGGCGCCGGCGACCAGGCCGCGCGACGCCTCGGGGATGCCGAACTTGGCGTGATCGGCGCAGACCACCATGTCGCAGCTGATCAGCAGTTCGAAGCCGCCGGCCAGGGCCGAGCCGTTCGCGGCGGCGATGAGGGGCTTGGGGAAGTCGCGCCTCGTCATGCCGCCGAAACCCTTCTCGGTGGCCGGCACCTCGCCCTGGGCGAAGGCCTTGAGGTCCATGCCGGCGGAGAAGGCCTTGTCGCCGGCGTTGGTCAGTACCACGACCCAGACGTCGTCGTCGCTCTCGCACTCGTCGAGGGCCTCGGAGAGGGCCACGGCCGTGGCGCGGTTGATGGCGTTGCGGGCCTCGGGTCGGTTGATCGTCAACAGTTCAATGTGCCCGCGCCGTTCGCGCAGTATTTCGTCGGCCATCGCGGCTCCTTCGAACGGCCCGAGAGGGCACCGGGCGTCACGTTAGCGGAGTTGGTTCGAGGGCGACATGGAACACTGGTGGGGTGAGCGACCGACCGCGCCTACTCGCCACCCTCGAGGGCTACGCCGTCGAGGGTGGCCTCGACGGCTCCGGGGAACCGACGACCTGTTACCGCGCGACGATCTCGCTCGGACGCCACGAGGGTCCCGGCGAGGCCGAGGGACTCTGGCGCGACTACGAGCAGGTGCTCGACCTCGCGGCCGAGGTAGGCCTCGACGGCGTGCGCCTGGGCGTCGAGTGGGCCCGGGTCGAACCCCACCGCGGTGAGGTCGACCTCGCGGCGCTGGAGCGCTACCGCGAGGTCGCGGCCCACGCCCGAGACAGGGGGCTGGGCGTGAGCGTCGTGCTCGTCGACGCGGTGTGGCCCGCGTGGCTCGGCATGGAGGCCTGGCTACTGCCGTGGACCGTGCCGCACGTGATCGCCCACGCTCAGCGGGTCGCCACGTCACTCGGCGACGCGCTCGATCACGTGGTGGTCTTCGCCGACGCCAACAAGCTGGTCGTCAACGGGTTCCTGGACCAGTCCGCTCCGCCGTGGCGACGCGGCGCGAGCCACGACGCGGCCAGCGCGCGCCGCCAGATCGAACAGATCATGGGGCGATTGCGCGAGGACCCGACGGTGGGACCCAGGCTGGTCGGCGCCACGCGCACGATTTCCCTGGACCTGGCGGCCGAGGAGATCGCGCGTCAAAGGGCCGCGGCCCACTGTCAGGAGATCTACGTCCGGGCCCTCGTCAAGGGGAGCGGCCCGAGCGCGGCGCCGGCCGGCCTGCTCGAGCGCCGTGACGGTCGCTGGACGGTGGCCGCGCCGGCGCCGCTACTCGACGCGTTGCGCTGAGTCGGGCGGTCGCGACGCGGCCCGGCGCCGCTTGACGAAGTGGTAGGTGATGAACAGGGCGACCATCGCGACCAGCACCGCGATGCCCACCCAGCTGGCGGAACGCTCGATCTGGTTGAGCGCCCCGCCGGCGAAGTAGCCGAGCAGGGTGTAGCCCACGCCCCAGAGCGTCGCACCCGCGACGTTGGCGACGAGGAAACGGCGGTAGTCCATTCTGCTCATGCCGGCGAGAGCCGGCATCACCGCTCGAAAGAAGGCCGTGAATCGCCCGATGAAGACGTACATCGCTCCGCGCTGGCGCAGGCCCTCGAGGGCGCTCTCGAGTTTGGTCCGTCGAGTGCGGAGGAAGGGCAGTCCAAAGAGGTCCTCGCCGAAGCGGGCCCCGATGTAGAAGCCCACGCACTCCCCGAGCGCCGCGGCGCTCACCACGACGAGGCAGAGCACGACGACGTTAACGCGACCCTGACTGGCCACGACGCCGGCGACGATGACGGCCGTCTCGCCCGGGAAGAGGAAGCCCAAGAAGAGGGCCGTCTCGCCAAAGACGAGGGCGCCGACGAGCAGGTAGACGGGCAGGGCGGCGAAGTGATGGATCTTCTCCAGCAGGAACGAGACGATCGACGCGCTGAGCATGTCCCCATTGTTGTTGATGCGATGGGATCGGGCCGCCGAGGGGCCCGATCCCCGTGCGGATGTGGCCCGGTCCGGTTCTCCGCGCCATTTGCACCTCGACGGCCATCGCTCGTCATCACCCTGGGGCGCGACGGTAACCTCTAGCGCAAATGAGTGACGAACGGCGCAGGGTTCTCGTGATCGAGGACGACCACGACCTCGCGAGGGCCGTAGCCGGTCTGCTGACCGACGAGGGATTTATCGTCGAGCAGCGATTCGACGGTCAGTCCGGTTACGAGGCGGCGCGCGGCGGCAACTTCGACGTCATCGTGCTCGACGTGATGCTGCCTAGGCGCAACGGCTTCAGCGTGTGCGCGGACCTGCGCACCGCGGGCGTGCACACGCCACTGCTCATGCTCACCGCGAAGGACGGCGAGATGGACGAGGTCGAGGGGCTCGAGGTCGGGGCCGACGACTTTCTGCACAAGCCCTTCGAACGGTCAATCCTCATTGCGCGGATCCACGCGCTGCTGCGCCGCCAGGCCCGCGGCATGCCGCCGCACCTGGTGGTCGGGCCGGTCTCACTGGATCCGCTGCACCGACACGTCGTCTCGTGCGGTCAGAGCGTCGCGTTGACGCCACGCGAATTCACCCTGCTCGAATACCTCATGACCAACGCGGGGATGTCGCTCGCCAAGAGCGACATCCTCGACGCGGTCTGGGGCGTCGACTTCGACGGCGATCCCAACATCGTCGAGGTCTACGTGGGTTACCTGCGTCGCAAGATCGACCTCAACGGCGCGCCGTCGATAATTCGCACCGTGCGAGGCGTCGGCTACAGCGCCCGCGAAGAGTGATGGCCCCGACGCGCCGGCTGTCGATCCGGGCCCGACTCACACTCTTCTTCGTCCTGGCTATCGCGGTGGTGCTCGCCTTCACCGGGTTCACGCTCTTCAATCTGGTGCACCGCTCATTGGTATCGAGCGCCACCAACCAGATCAACGCCGAGATCGCCATGACCCAGTCACGTTTCGCGCAGGTCCCGATCACGGGGGCGGCCGAGGTCGTGCTGCCCACGCAGGGCGATGTCGTGGTGCAGGTGACCAACGCCGCCGGCACCCAGGTCTGGGCCGCCAGCTCGGTGATCGAGCACGCCCCGGTACTCGCGCGCACCAAAACCGATTCGAGCGCCTCCAACGGCCTCGGGGTGAAGATGCTCAGCACGAGCGAGACGGCCGCCACGCGCGCCCGGATCGACCTGGGACAGGTGGAGGCGATCTCCACCACCCGTGGGCCCGGTTTCATCTTCGGCTTCGTCTACGGCGGCCCCCTCGACCACAGCGTTTCCGTGCTGGCCGCGAGCGTCGCGATCTCGTTCCCGTTGCTGCTGCTGATATCGGGCGCGCTGGTGTGGATGGGCATCGGGTTCGCCCTCGCGCCCGTCGAGTCGATCCGTCGGCGCGTGGCGGCGATCGCGGCGGAGGACCTCTCCCAGCGAGTGCCGGTGACCGGCGGCGATGACGAGATCGCGCGCATGGCGCGCACACTCAACGAGATGCTGGACCGACTGGAGTCGTCGTCGAGGTTCCAGCAGGAGTTCGTCTCGAACGCCAGCCACGAGCTGCGAAGCCCGCTCACCACGTTGCTCGCGACGGTGGAGCGCGCGGCCAGTGATCAGCCCAACACGGATTGGCCGGAGGTCGCCGAGGCCATCATCCGCGAGGGTCGTCGACTTGACGTCATCGTCGACGGTCTCTTCTGGTTGGCCCGCCACGACGAGAACCAGCTCGAGGTCGAGCGGGTCGACGTCGATCTCGATGACCTGTTGTTCGAGGAGTCCCAGCGGGTGCGCACCATCAGCGACCTGTCGACGGACACCACGGCGGTGCAGCCCACGCGGGTGCTGGGTGATCCCGCGATGCTCAAGCGAATGGTCCGCAACGTCGTCGACAACGCCGTGCGCTACGCCAACTCCGAGCTTCGCCTGGCGTCGCTCTACGACGGGGAGTACGCGGTGGTGATGGTGGCCGACGACGGCGACGGACTCGACGTCAGCCAGAGCGACCGTCTGTTCGAACGGTTCGTCCGCGCCGACCCCGCGCGCAGCCGCACGTCGGGCGGCACCGGCCTCGGCCTCTCGATCGTCGCCGAGATCGTGGCGCGCCACGGAGGATCGGCCCACTTCGCGCCGGTCGAACGCGGCACCCTGATCGAGTTACGCGTACGCGTCGACGGCGACTCGCGCTGAAGCCGCCGTTCTGGCTACGTGGGGAGGGCCCTAGAGTCGACCTATGGACGCAATGGAACTGGCCGACGTGACGGCCGACCCGATCCAGTTCGTGGGGATGAGCTTCTACTTCGACCCAATCACCGCCGAACGGGCCGGTGAACTGGGCCTGCACCGTTTCGAGTTCTACGGGCTCGGTCGCGGCGGTGTGTTGGGCGACGTGGACAGCGCCACCGTGACGCGGGCCTTCACGTTCTTCCATCCCGCGGCCGTCGAGAGATTCTGGAGCGCCCGTCAAAAGGCCGATCCCGTCGAGACCGCGCAGCAGTATCTCGAGGCGGCCTACGGCTACGCCGACCGGACCTTCGGCGCCATCCCCGTTGCGGTGCTCGCCAACTACGCCGCGGCGTCGCACAAGGTGGCCGGGGCCGTCGAGTCCGGACACCACCAACTGGTCGACGGCTACAAGCGCTATCGCGTGCCCGACAATCCGGTGCACGCGGCCTACCTCGGCGCGATCCTGATGCGCGAACTGCGCGGCTGTGTCCACATCGACGCGGTCGACGAGGCGGGCATGAGCGTGGAGGAGGCCTGCTACCTCTCGGATCCCGAGAACTTCAAGCGTCACGGGTACACCGACGCCGACGTCCCCGACGTCGATTCCGAGACGAGCCTGCGAAGGGCCAAGGCCGAGATGGCGACCAGTGCCGCGATGGCGGACTACTTTGCGGTGTTGAGCGACGAAGAACGCCAGCAGCTCTGTGACGGCGCACTCGCGATGTTCGACGCCATAAAGAGTCCAGTCGCCGTAACGAGATAGCGGTCGGTGGCCCGTCGCCGGCGCGTCCATCTGCCGCGCGATCCGCTGCTCACGCTGCTCACGAGCGCCGCACTCGCCGAGATCGCGTGGACCATCTATCTCGGATGGCGGCTGCCGCGCCACTACGTCGCCAACCATTGGGATCTGGCGTGGGTCGGTCTCGACGTCGCCCAGATCCTCATGCTGCTGCTCGCGGCCTGGGCCGCCTGGCGCGGCCGGGCGTTGCTCATCCTCTTCGCCAGTTCGGCCGGGACGCTGCTGCTACTGGACGCGTGGTTCGACGTCACCACCGCCCGTCACGGTGACCTCCTCCAGAGCGTCCTGCTGGCGCTCGTGGTCGAAGTCCCGTCGGCCATCGCGCTCTTTTGGATCACCTGGCGCAGTGTCCGGGGGCTGGCCGACTCGTTGCTCGTGGGTTCGCCGGCGGAGGGCCTGCCCTTGCGAATGATCCCACTGGCTCGACGGTCCCCACCCTCCGAGGAGGTCGAAGCGGAGCGCTAGTGCGGCGCGACGAGATCGTCAGTAGTGCACCCCTTCGAGGTCGAGCAGGAACCGCTTGACGACGTCACCACCGCCGTAGCCACCCAGTCCGTTCTTGGCGACGACGCGGTGGCAGGGCACCACGACCGGCCAGGGGTTGACGTGGTTGGCGTTGCCCACGGCCCGCGTCGCGCGCGGGCGATTGACGGCCTGCGCGACTTCGGCGTAGGTGCGCACCTCGCCGAAGGGGATGGCGCGCAGCGCCTCCCACACGTCGACCTGGAAGGGCGTCGCCCGAACGGGCGCCAGTGCCAGCTCGAACATCGTTCTTTGTCGCGAGAAGTACTCGTCTAGTTGGCGCACGCCAAGCGCGACGGCCGCCGGGGCCGAACCGCGAGAGGCCGGCCCGCGTTCATGGGGGAGGTGGATGCGGGTCAGCGATGCGTCGTCGCCCTCGACGCCCCAGGTGCCCACCGGTGACTCGACACCGGCGCGAAAGAGATCCACCGCGCAGTTCTACTCGGTGTACCGTCACCAGGGTGCAGACCATGACCGTCCACCACGGCGATGTCGAGCTCTCACTCGAAGTCCACGGTGAGGGGCCGACGCTGGTGTTGCTGCACGGCTGGCCGGACACCGGCGCCCTGTGGCGCGACGTCGTGCCCGAACTCGTGGCGGCCGGCTATCGGGTGGTCGTGCCGGATCTGCGCGGGTGCGGGCGCAGTTCCAAGCCGGCCGAGACGTCGAGCTACCGCATGCACCACCTGGTCGGCGACGTCGCCGCCATCATCGACGGCGTCGGCGCGCAGCGGGTCACCCTCGTCGGACACGACTGGGGGGCGGCCCTCACCTGGGCCGGCGCCGCGCACCTGGGCGACCGGGTCGAGGCGCTCGTGGCGATCTCGGTGGGCCACACCAGTTCCTTCTTCAGCGCGGGCCTCGCTCAGCAGATGAAGAGCTGGTACATGATGGTCTTCGCCCTGGAGGGACTCGGCGAGGCCTTCATTCGAAAGAACGACTACGAGGTCCTGCATCGAAGCGGTCACCCGCGGGCGAGCGAGGTCATCGCCGAGCTCGAACGGGACGGCCAGATGTCGGCCCACCTGCGCTGGTACCGGGCCAACGTGGCGATGGACGCGTTCATCCTCGACCCGCCGCAGTTGGCGCCGGTCGACGTGCCGGCGCTCGGGATCTGGAGCACCGGCGACTTCGCGCTCACGGAACGTCAGATGACCGGTTCTGACGCGTTCTGTCCCCGCGGCTTCACCTACGTCCGCTTCGAGGGGTTCGGCCACTGGCTACCGCTCGAGGCGCCGCGTGAGATCTCGCATGAGATCGTGAACTTCCTGGGTCCCGTCGTCGACCGCTCGTGACAAAAGGCCCTAAACAGGGCTGCTAGAACGGTGGGATGCAAAAAATTGCGCTGTACAGGGAGTCGCGCGCCGGAGAGACCCGGGTCGCGCTGACGCCCGACGCCGTCAAGTACTTCGTGGGCGAGGGCTGGGAGGTCGTCGTGGAACGCGGTGCCGGGGAGGGCTCGCACTTCAACGACGAGGCCTACCGCGCCGTTGGTGCGTCCATCGCCGACGGCCCGAGCGGTGACGTCAACGTGCGCGTCAACCCGCCGACGACCGAGGAGGCCGCGCACCTGCCCGAGGGTTCGCTCCACTTGTCATTCCTCTCGCCGCTGCTGGCCCCGGACGTGGTGCGGGCCATGAACGATCGGCGCGTGACGATCGTCTCCTTTGACCTGGTGCCGCGCATCTCGCGAGCCCAGTACATGGACGCGCTCAGTTCCCAGGCGACCGTCTCGGGTTACCGAGCCGCGCTCGCCGGGGCGTCGTACTTCGACCGGTTCTACCCGCTGCTCACCACGGCGGCCGGCACCATCCGCCCGGCCAAGGTGCTCGTGATGGGCGTCGGCGTCGCCGGGTTGCAGGCCATCGCCACCTCCAAGCGCCTGGGCGCCAAGGTGCGCGCCTACGACGTCCGCTCGGCCGCCAAGGAGGAGGCCGAATCGGCCGGGGCCGTGTTCGTCAAGCTCGGCGTCACGGCCGACGCCGCCGGCGGCTACGCCCGTGAACTGACGCCCGAAGAGACGGCCCAACAGCAGGCCGCCCTGCTGAGCGAGGTGGCCAACGCCGACGTCGTCGTGACGACGGCCGCGGTGCCGGGGCGTAAGTCGCCGATCCTCGTCACGACGGCGATGGTCGAGGCGATGGGCGAGGGCTCGCTCATCATCGACATGGCCGCCGACGGCGGCGGCAACTGCGAGCTGACCAAGGTGGGTGAAGTCGTCGAGCACCACGGGGTGCGCGTCGTCGGACTGGCGAACCCGCCGGCCCAGATGGGGGCGTCGGCCAGCTTCATGTACGCCAACAACGTCATCAAGCTCTTCGCCCTCTTCGGGGCCAAGGGTGAACTCAAACCGGACTGGAACGACGAAGTGGTCATCGGTGCCACCGTCGCTCGCCGCGGCGAGATCAACCACGCCGCCACGGCCGAGGCCCTCGGTCTCGCCCACGTGGCGATCACGCCCGCGGTGGCCGAGACACCCGAAGCGACCGAAGTGAAGGAGAACGCCTGATGGGCAACGCCCTGCTGCAGTACGCCACCGTCTTCATCCTGACGATCTTCGTCGGCACCGAGATCATCGCCAAGGTGCCCAGCATCCTGCACACCCCCCTGATGAGCGGGTCCAACGCCATCCACGGAGTGATCCTCGTCGGCTCGATGCTGATCCTGGGCGCCGCGAACACGAACCTCGAGATGGTGCTCGGCTTCCTCGCCGTGATCCTCGGCACGCTCAACGTCGTGGGCGGCTTCGTGGTGACCGACCGGATGCTCGAGATGTTCAAGGCCAAGCCGACCGCCCCGCGCAAGAGCGAGCCGGACGAGGTGAGCGAGTGAGTCGCGAAACCCTCATCGACCTCATCTACCTCGTGTCGGCGACGACCTTCCTGGTCGCGCTGAAGGGCTTGGGCAGTCCCAAGCACGCGCGGCGCGGCAACCAGGTCGCCGCGGCGGGCATGCTGCTCGCGGTGGTGGCGACATTCTTCAAGTACGTCGACGGCCACGCCCTGCACCACGTCTGGCTGATACTGCTCGGCATCTTCATCGGCGCCATCGTCGCCGTGCCGGTGGCACGGTTCGTGAAGATGACGGCCATGCCCCAGTTGGTGGCGATCTTCAACGGCGTCGGCGGTGGCGCGGCCGCGCTGGTGTCGATCACGGAGTTCGTGCACATCAAGTCGACCCACCCGGCGACCTACGTGACGCTCGAGGTGCTGCTGGGCGTGCTGATCGGCACGGTCTCCTTCTCCGGTTCCTCGATCGCCTTCGCCAAGCTCCAGGAGCTGATGACGGGCCGCCCGGTCACCTACCCGGGACAGCAACTCATCAACGGCGTCGTCGGCGCGGCCGCGCTGGTCCTGATCGTCACGATCCTGGTGAGCGGATCGACGGTGCTGCTGTGGGTGCTGCTGGCGCTGGCCTTCGTGTTGGGGATCGCGTTCGTGCTGCCCATCGGCGGGGCGGACGTGCCGGTGTTGATCTCCCTGCTCAACGCCTTCACCGGACTGGCCGTCGCGGCGTCGGGGTTCACCCTCGGCTCGAACCTCCTGATCGTCGCGGGAACCCTGGTGGGGGCGTCGGGCATCCTGCTCACGCGCCTCATGAGCGCCGCCATGGGCCGCAGCCTGTCCAACGTCCTCTTCAGCGCCTTCGGCTCGAACATCACCGCCAGCGGCGCCACCGAGCGCGAGGACGGCCGCTCGGTGCGCTCGGGCACGCCCGAGGACATTGGAGTGCTGCTGGCCTACGCCAGCCGGGTCGTGATCATCCCCGGCTACGGCCTGGCCGTCGCGCAGGGCCAGCACGTGCTGCGCGAACTGGCCGAGGAGCTCGAAGGCAAGGGCATCGAGGTCTTCTACGCCATCCACCCCGTCGCCGGGCGCATGCCCGGGCACATGAACGTACTGCTAGCCGAAGCGAACGTCCCCTACGAGCAGCTCAAGGAGATGGACGAGGCGAACTCCGAACTCCAGACCGCCGACGTCGCGTTGGTGGTCGGGGCCAACGACACCGTGAACCCCGCCGCGATGGACGACAAGACGTCGCCGATCTACGGCATGCCGATCATCCGCGCCGACCTCGCCGAGAACGTCATCTTCTTGAAGCGTTCGATGCGCCCCGGCTTCGCCGGCATCGAGAACGAGCTGCTGTACAACCCCAAGACCATCCTGGTGTTCGGCGACGCCAAGGACACCCTCACCAAGGTCGTCGCCACCGTCAAGGCCTCCTGATCGGGATACTTGTCAAGGAGCGCCTGACGCTGTAAGGTATTCCCTGACAAAGGGGGGCATCCATGACGGCTGAGCCAGAGGAAGTGTCGATGTCGTCGTGCACCTTCTGCTTCAAGCCCAGCACCGACGTCCAGACGCTGGTGGCCGGGCCGGGCGTGTTCATCTGCGACGAGTGCGTGATGCTGTGCCAGGTCGTGATTCAGAACAAGCCAACTTCGTCGCCGGCGCCGCTCGCCCCCTGGGACCACGTGAACCAACTGGACGACGTGCTGGCCACGCTGCCGCGCGTGGCGATGGCCAGCGCCCAGGTCGAAGCGACGCTCGCCGGTTGGGTCGGTCGGTCCCGGTCGTTGGGGGCGACGTGGGCGCGCGTCGGCGAGGCGCTGGGCATGTCGCGCCAGTCGGCGTGGGAACGATTCGCGCCGGGCGACTAGGCCCGCTACTGCGCCAACTCGTCGAGCGCCTCGATCACGTCGGGGCCGAGCGAGAGCACGGCGTGGGCGTTGGCGTCCACCTGCTCGGCGCTGGTCGCCCCCGCGATGACCGAGCTGACCTGATGGTGGCTGAGCAGCCAGGAGAAGGCCAGGTTGAGCAGCGGCGTCTCGATCTCGCCGGCGTAGGTGATCAGCGCGCCGACGCGTCGCTGGAGGTCCTCGCCGAGCCAGTGCGCGCTGCGTTCGGGCGTCATCATGGCGAGCCGGGTCCCCTCGGGGATCGGCTCGCCCGGTCGGACCTTGCCCGTGAGCAGACCGTTGGCCAGGGGGTAGAAGGGCAGGAAGCCGAGGCCCAACTCGTCACAGGTCTCGAGCACGCCGTCGTGCTCGGGCTCGCGCGCGAGCAGGGAGTACTGGTTCTGCACCGACACGAAGCCGGGCCCGTCGCCCGCTGCCCGTCGGGCGTCGCGCAGCTGCTCGGGGTTGAAGTTCGAGCAGCCGATCTCGCGAACCTTGCCCGCGGCGATCAGTTCGTGCAGCGCCGCGACGGTGTCGTCGATGGGGACCGTGTCGTCGGGGTAGTGCAACTGGTAGAGGTCGATGTAGTCGGTGCCCAGTCGGCGCAGCGAGTCCTCGCAGGCCTGGCGCACGTAGTCGGGGTGGGCGCCGAAGTGATCGTCGTCGATGGGCATGCCGAACTTGGTGGCGACGACGACCTCGCCGCGCCGCGGGCCCAGGGCCTGGCCCAGCAGGACCTCGGACCGGGTGGCGCCGTAGATGTCGGCCGTGTCGAAGAAGTTGATGCCGGCGTCGAGCGCGGCGTGCACGACGTCGGTCGAGCGCGCCTCGTCGAGACGTCCGCCGAAGTTGTTGCAGCCCAGGCCCACCACCGTGACCTGCAGCGAACCGAGTGAGCGCATTTGCATTTCGATCCCTTTCGTGCCGCTCGTAGTGTACAAAAGCTCCGCGTGACCACGGCCCCCACCATCGATGCGACGGTGCCCAGTACGATGGACGTACAAAACGAAGGAGCAGCCATGAAGGTCAGCGTCGACTACGACCTGTGCACGAGCAACGCCGTGTGCATGAGCATCGCGCCCGAGGTGTTCGAGGTGCGTGACGACGGCTTCCTCTACGTCTTGAACGAGAACCCCGGTCCCGAGTTCGACGCGAGGCTCCGCGAAGCGGTTTCAGGCTGTCCCAACGGCGCCATCTCGATCGAGGAGTAGCCGATGTCCGGACCCCGGGTCCGCTTCGCTCCGTCGCCGACGGGCCTCTTGCACGTCGGTTCGGCGTGGACGGCGCTCTTCAACTGGCTCGTCGCTCGCCAGCACGCGGACGGCGTGTTCATCCTGCGCATCGAGGACACCGACGCCTCGCGGGACCGCGAGGAGTGGGTCGATGGGATCGTCGACGCGATGGCGTGGCTGGGGTTCGACCTGGACGAGGGGCCCTTTCGCCAGAGCGACAACGTGCTCGCCCACGAGCGGTCCCTCAAGCAGCTGATCGGGGGAGGCTTCCTCTACTACTGCGACTGCACTGCGGAGGACGTCGCGCTGCGCAAGGGAGACGACAAGACGCCCGGCTACGACGGCTACTGCCGGGACCGCGACCTCACCCGAGGTCCGACGACGGCGCTGCGTTTTCGCACCCCCGACGAAGGGGTGACCATCGTGCACGACGCCGTGCGCGGTGACGTGGAGTTCTCGAACGCGACGATCAACGACTTCGTCGTGGCCCGCTCCTCGGGCGTCGTCCTGTACGCGCTCGCCAACGTCACCGACGATCGCCACGACCGGATCACCTACGTGATCCGCGGTGAGGAGCATCTGTCGAACGCGCCGCGACAGATGATGCTCTGGAAGGCGCTCAACGAGGTATCCGGGACGTCGCTGCCGATCCCCGGCTACGCCCACCTGCCCCTGCTCGTGAACGAGCAGCGCAAGAAGCTTTCCAAGCGGCGCGACCCGGTGGCGACCGAGCTCTACCGCGATCAGGGCTTCCTGGCCGACGCCTTCGTGAACTACCTGGCGCTGCTCGGCTGGAGCCCGAAGGGCGACCTCGAAATGGTGTCGCGCTCGACGATGATCGAGCAGTTCCGTCTCGAGGACGTCTCGCATTCGCCGGCCTTCTTCGACGTGAAGAAGATGACCCATTTGAACGGCGAGTACATCCGCGCCCTGAGCGCATCCGAGTTCGTCGAGGCCTGCGCGCCGTGGGTATGCCCCTGGTCGAGCGCCTGGCGACCGACCGACCGCGACGTCCCCTGGAGCGAGGAACAGTTCGACGTCGAGCTCTTTCGTCGGGTGGCGCCGCTCGTCCAGGAGCGAGTCGCCACGCTGGGCGAGGTCGCCTCGATGGTCGACTTCTTCTTCCTCGACACGCCGGTGATGGATGAAGCGGCCTTCGCCAAGGTGATCGCCGGCGACGAGTTCGGCCGGTCGATGCTGGTCGGCGCGATCGAGGTCTTCGGCGGGGTCGCCTGGGACGCGGCGAGCCTGCACGCGGCGACGGTCGAGATCGGCGAGTCCGTCGGCCTCACCCTGCGCAAGGCGCAGGCCCCGATCCGCTGCGCGGTGACCGGCACCCTGATCGGGCCGCCGCTCTTCGAGTCGCTGCAACTGCTCGGACGCGAACGGGTGCTTGGCCGCATGCGCGACGCCCTGACTCGCGCGTCGTGATCTTCTGGCCGTTCAAGCTCGTCTGGCGCATCGTCAGCATGGTGATCTCCATCGTGCTGCTCTATTTCGCGGTGACCTTCGTCCAGATCTGGCTGACCGGCCACGAGCACTCCCAGAGATCGGCGCAAGCGATCCTCGTCTTCGGCACGACCGAGGACAACGGCAAACCGTCGGCCGAACTGAAGGTCCGGCTCGAGCACGCGCTCAAGCTCTTTCACGAGAAGCGTGCACCCTGGATCGCCGTCACCGGCGGGAACCGTCCCGGCGACAACTTCACCGAGGCGGGGGTCTCCGCGTCGTTCCTCGAGTCCCACGGTGTGCCGGCCAAACGAATCCTGCAGGGTGCCGGTAACGACACGTGGCAGAACGTGTCAACGGTGCTGCCCGCATTAAAACGCCACCACATCGTGAGCGTGCTCACGGTGACCGATCCCTTCCACGAGTATCGCGCGATGGCGATCTCGTCCGCCCAGGGACTCGCCCCCCAACCCTCGCCGGTCTCCAACTCACCCACGATCCACTTCTCGTTGTGGCTCTACTACCTCAAGGAGACCGCGGAGGTCGGGGTCGGCCGCATCATCGGCTACGGACGACTTAGTTCGTGGACGACGACGGCCTCGAAGGTCCATCTGCCCTCTGGCAGGTGACGGGAGCGTTCAGGTAGGATTGCCAAGCCCTTCGGGGGTGGTGTAATTGGCAACACAACTGGTTCTGGTCCAGTTATTCAGGGTTCGAGTCCTTGCCCCCGAGCGAATCGAGTGGAGCGAACGCTCTCGCTTGCTTCATGGTCCCATCGTCTAGTGGCCTAGGACATCACCCTCTCAAGGTGGAGGCACGGGTTCGAATCCCGTTGGGACTGCGTATTGACCTGAACCCCAAACGCCGGTCCACTTGGCATTGACACCCTGAGTTGGATTGGGTGGTCGGTGCGCCTCGATGGGTACTCCCACGAGGACATTGACGCAACGGTGCGTGAGGTCGGCGCGAGGTGCGCAGCACTCTGACGTGTCGACTTTTTGTACGAAATCGCTGCTTGAAGTAGAGGGGGTAACGTCGGGCTTTGACGGTGTGTGTGCGCCCGAAGCGGAAGGCTCCCCATGAAAGACAACAGCAGTTGTCGTACGGTCGCGGCCACGCGAGAAACGACTGCGACATCGCACCGTACCGGTAGTTTCACGGCGTCAGTGCTTCGGATACTCGCGGTCTCCTCGCTGGTCGTGATGGCGAGTGTCGTGGTGGTCCTCACTTCGTCGCTCGCTCAGGCGGGAGGCATCTGGAATAACGCCAGCGAAGTGACGGGCACGGCCACACTCAACGTCGGCGGGGGCGCCCAGGTCAACGCGGTCTCGTGCACCGCGCCGGGTAGCTGCAGCGCCATCGGCTCGTATTCGACCACGGCGGCCATCTCCCAGGTCTTCGTCCTCAATGAGACGCGCGGCACCTGGGGTAGCGCCGTCGTGCTGCCGGGCTTTATCGCACTCAACACGGGCGGGGTTGCCGGGACCGGTCTCGTCATCTCGTGCA
The DNA here is from genome assembly GCA_050010495.1 of Acidimicrobiales bacterium. Taxonomy (GTDB): domain Bacteria; phylum Actinomycetota; class Acidimicrobiia; order Acidimicrobiales; family RAAP-2; genus RAAP-2. Next base: position 38,409 of record JBEKKW010000002.1, on the reverse strand, counting down.
GTTCGGCCGGTAACTGCGGCGCGGGCGGCAGTTACGCGGACAGCGCCGGCGATCCCCACGCCTTCGTCGCCAATGAGATCCACGGCACGTGGGGCAGCGCCGTCGAGGTGCCCGGCTTCGCGATACTCAACACCGGCGGCCTCGTCGGTTCGTTGCTGTCGATCTCGTGCGCCAGCAACGGCAACTGCAGCGCCGGCGGCGTCTACGGCGACACCTCGGACAACGTGCAGGCCTTCGTCGTGAACGAGACCGGCGGCACCTGGGGCGACGCCGAGGAGGTGCCCGGTTCGGGCGGCCTGAACGCCGGCAACGCGGCCTTCATCGGCGCGATGTCGTGCTCGTCGGCCGGCAACTGCGGCGCCGGCGGCTACTACACCGACGCGTCCAACGACGGGCAGGCCTTCGTGGTGAACGAGACCGGCGCCACGTGGGGCAACGCCATCGAGGTCCCGGGCACATCGACGCTCAACGCGGGCGGCACGGCACTGGTCGACTCGATCGCCTGCCCCGCTACCGGCAGCTGCACCGCGGTCGGCGACTACCTCACTTCGGCCAAGGTCACGCAGGCCTTCACCGTCGACGAGTCGGCCGGCACCTGGGCCAGCGCGGCGCCGGTCACCGGCGTGAACGCCTCCGGGGCCACGTCGATCACCTCCCTGGCGTGCGCCAGCGTCGGCAACTGCACCGCGGGCGGCGGGTACAACGACGTGAACGGCAACTCCCAGGCCTTCACCCTCAGCGAGACGAGCGGCGTCTGGGGCGCGCCGAGCGAGTTGGCCGGTTCCGGTTCGCTCAACGCCGGCAATAACGCCGCGGTCGAGGCGATTGCCTGCACCCTGCCCGGGGACTGCAGCGTCACGGGCTACTACAACGACGCGTCGAACAACCAGCAGGCCTTCGTCGCGAACCAGAGCGATGGCATCTTCGCCAGCGCGATTGAGATTCCCGGCACGGGTGCACTCAACACCGACGGCAACGCCTTCACCGGATCGATCTCGTGCGGGGTGGACGGCGCGTGCAGCACCGGCGGCTACTACGAGGACTCTTCCCAGAACTACCAGAGCTTCGTGGTGAACTCGGCGGCGACCTTCAAGGTGCCGCCCACGCCGCGGGTCAAGGTCGACTCGGTGCGCAGGGGCGTCCTCTCGGTCACGGTGCTAAACCCATCCGCCACCGGTGGCCGGCCGATCCTGGACTACCAGTACTCGCTCAACGGCGGCGGCTGGCGCGACGTGCCGGGGCGGGCGTCGGTGTACATCAGAATCGACCACCTCACGGCGTTGGCGACCTATCGCGTGTCCCTGCGGGCCGTCAATGCGGTGGGCATCGGCGCCGCGTCGCGCGTCGTACGGCTCGCGGTCCAGTAGCGATCGTGCCGGGTCCAGTCAACGCGCGGCCATGGATCGTCGATCTGGCGTAAAGGCGTTGAAGGCGGTCGACCCCCCGTTGATCGCGTTACTCCAGCCGGGGCCCAGTGGCGACGGTCACCGCCAGGTGCTAGTACCAAGGCGTGCTCGAGACGCCCGATGAGATCGGTCAGCTCCAGGCGCTGCTCGACGAGAGCGCCCGGGGGGCCGGCGCGCACCTGCGCGAGATCATCACCGACCACCGGCGGGTCGACGCGGCCGAGCTCTGCTCGTTGCTCACGGGCATGCGCCTGCTGGTCGTCGCCACCGTCACGGCCGACGGCCGTCCTCTGGTCGGGCCGGTCGACGGCTACCTGCTGCACGGCTCCTTCTACTTCAGCACCTCGCGCGACTCGGTGCGAGTGCGCCACCTCTCGCGACGTCCCGCGCTGAGCCTCACCCACCTGCCCGGCGAGGAGCTCGCCGTCACGGTGCACGGTCGGGCCGAACTCTTCGACGTCGCCGACCGATCCCGACCGCAACTGCGCGATGCGATGCTCAACCACTACCTGCCCAAGCAGGGTCCGGCCTTCGAGAGGTGGCTCGACAACGAAGACGCGGTCGGCGTGCGGGTGCGGACCGAGAAGATCTTCACCTTTCGTCTACCCGGTTGAACGACGTCCCACGTCGGTTTCGGCCGATTGCTCGATGTCGAGCATCGCGCACGACGGGGAGCGAGGGAACTTGACGCACGGCGTAAAGCCGCGTAGACCTTTAGGCCAGCAGAGCGGCGCCGGTGCCCCTGTCGTCCCTGGTGGGGCGGACCACGAGAGGGACCCATGAAGCGCGAGCGATACGACGTGATCATCGTCGGCGGGGGATCGGCGGGTAGCGCCCTGGCCAATCGATTGAGCGCCGACGGCGGGACCGAAGTGCTGGTGCTCGAGGCCGGCCGCCCCGACTACCGCTGGGACGTCTTCGTGCACATGCCGGCCGCCCTGACGATCCCCATCGGGAACCGCTTCTACGACTGGAAGTACGAGTCGGAGCCGGAGCCGTTCATGGGCGGGCGACGGATCTACCACGCGCGCGGCAAGCTGCTCGGCGGTTCGAGCAGCATCAACGGCATGATCTTCCAGCGCGGCAACGCCATGGACTACCAGCGTTGGTCGCACGACGCGGGCATGGAGCAGTGGGACTACGCGCACTGCTTGCCCTACTTCAAGCGCATGGAGCGCTGCCTGGCCGGCGGCGACGACTATCGCGGCACGAACGGGCCGCTGGTGCTCGAGCGCGGCCCGGTCACCAACCCGCTCTTCTCGGCCTTCTTCCAGGCGGCGAAGGAGGGGGGCTACGCCCTCACCTCGGACGTGAACGGCTATCGCCAGGAGGGATTCGCCGCCTTTGACCGCACCCTGCACCGGGGACGGCGCCTCAGCGCGGCGCGTGCCTACCTGCATCCCGTCATGCACCGGGCCAACCTCGAGGTCCAGACGCGCTGCACCGTCACCAAGGTCATCTTCGAAGGCACGCGGGCCGTCGGGGTCGAGGTCGTGCACCGGGGCCAGCGTCACGTGCTGCGCGCCGGCGAAGTGATCCTCTGCGGCGGGGCCTTCAACTCCCCCCAGCTGCTGCAGCTGTCGGGCGTCGGCAACGCCGACGAGTTGCGCGCGCTCGGCGGTGACGTCGTCGCCGACCTGCCAGGCGTGGGGGAGAACCTCCAGGACCACCTCGAGGTCTACATCCAGTACTCGTGCACGCAACCGGTCTCGGTCGCGCCGGGGCTCAAGTGGCACAACCGGCCCTGGATCGGCGCCCAGTGGCTCTTCCTGCGCCGGGGCCCCGGCGCCACCAACCACTTCGAGGGCGGCGGCTTCGCCTGCTCCAACGAGGACGTGGCCTACCCCAACCTCATGTTCCACTTCCTGCCTATCGCCATCCGCTACGACGGCTCGGCCCCGGCCGGCGGCCACGGCTACCAGGTCCACATCGGCCCGATGTACTCCGACTCGCGCGGCTCGGTCAAGATCAGGTCGCTCGACCCTTCGGTGCACCCGGCGCTGCGCTTCAATTACCTCTCGACCGACGAGGACCGGCGCGAGTGGGTGGAGGCGGTGCAGGTGGCGCGCCACATCCTGGGCCAGAGGGCCTTCGATCCCTACAACGGCGGCGAGCTCTCGCCGGGCCCCCAGGTCTCGAGTGACGAGGAGATCCTCGACTGGGTGCGCCGCGACGGCGAGACGGCGCTGCACCCCTCGTGCACCTGCAAGATGGGCACCGACGCGATGTCGGTCGTCGACCCGGCGACGATGAGGGTCCACGGTCTCGAGGGGCTGCGCGTGGTGGACGCGTCGGTCATGCCTTACGTCACCAACGCCAACATCTTCGCGCCGGTGATGATGGTGGCCGAGAAGGCCGCCGACCTCATCCTCGGCAACACGCCCCTGGCCCCCTCGACGGCACCCTTCTACCGGCGCGCCACCGGCCACCGCGACGAGCGCGACTGATCAGGTTCGCGCCCGTATGGCGTCGACGAGGGCGGGAACGATCTCGTTAAGGTCACCGATCACCGCGTAGTCGGCGCGCATGATGATCGGGGCGTCGGGATCGGTGTTGATCGCGACGACGTGCTTGGCGCTCTGGCAACCGGCCAGGTGCTGGGTCGCGCCGCTGATACCGCACACCAGGTAGAGGTCGGGGGTGATGCGCGTGCCCGTCTGGCCGACCTGCTGGCTGTGCGGTCGCCAGCCGAGACTCGTGACCGCCCGTGAGACGCCGACGGCCCCGCCGAGCAGGGTGGCCAGCTCCTCGATCGCTGCGAAGCCCTCGGCGCTGCCGACGCCGCGTCCGCCCCCCACGACGACCCGCGCGTCGGCCAGTGAGACGCCGGCGTCGCGGGCGCGGAAGTGCGCGACGCGCACCGCCACGTCCCCTTCGTCGATGTGGGGCGCGAAGGGGTGCACGCTCACCTGGGTCGGTTCGCTCGTCGCCTCGGCGTCGACACCGTCGAAGGCCACCGTGAGCAGGGCCGTCGTCGCCTCGAGGCGGGCCTCTTCGATGAGACTGCCGGCCCAGCGCTGGCGCGTGAGGTGCACCGTCTCGTGATCGACCCGGGTGGCCTCGAAGCAGTTGGCGACCATCGTCAGGCCACTCAGCGCACCGGCGTGGGCCATGACCTCGTTGCCCCGGTCGGTGCCGGCGGCCACGACGGCCGACGCCGACGTGGCCGCCGCCAGCTCGAGCAGAGCCTTGGCCCACGCCACCGGCGCGAACGACTCGAACGGCGCCCCGTTCACCGGGTACAGTTCGCCCACCCCGTACTGGCCGAGGACCTGGACTGAATTGTCCGACGCCGCGCCGACGCACATTGCGATGAGGCTCTCGCCCGAGGAGTCGCCGAGGCGGCGCGCGAAGCTCAACGCGCGCAGGGACGCGTCGTTGACGCCCTCGTCGTCATGTTCGACCAGACAGAGCACGCTCACGCCAGCACCCCCAGCCGCTCGAGCAGCGCTAGAAGCGCCGGCACCGCGGCCACACCGGTACCGAGCAGTTCGGCCCGTTCCCGGGTGGTGCTCGGTACGCTCAGGCGCTGCTTGTGCAGCGCCCCCTCGCGCCAGCGCGGTTCACTCTCGTCGATGGTGGCCTTCTTCGCGCGCATGCGCCCGGGCAGGGAGGGGTAGCGGGGCAGGTTGATGCCCTCCTTCACCGCCACCACGCCGGGCAGGTCGAACTCGAAGAACTCGTCGCCGCCGCGGAACTCGCGACGGACCTGCGCGCGTCCGTCTGACAGCTCGAGGTACTTGGCGCCGCTCACGCAGGGACGGCCCAGCAGGTGCGCGACGCGGATGCCGACCTGGTAGTCGCCGGTGTCGGGCGCCTCGTTGCCGAAGAGGATGAGGTCGTAGGCGCCGTCGGCCTCCTCGCGGGTCGCCACCGCCTCGGCGATGGCCTGCGCGGTGGCGATCGGGTCCCATTCGCGCTCGCCGCCCTGGAGGTGCAGCAAACGGCTCGCCCCGGTGGCCGCGGCGTCGCGCAGCTGCTCGACCGCCTCGCTCGGCCCGAGCGTGAGGACCGACACCGTGCCGCCGTGGTGCTCGACGATGCGCACCGCCTCCTCGATGGCGCACTCCTCGTGCGGGCTGATCGTGAAGCCGAGGTGGCGGGTGTCGATGTCCTGTCCGTCGGGGGTGATCACGATCTTGGCGCCGACCATCGCGACGCGCTTCACGCAGACCAGGACGTTCATCGCCCTAGCTTCTGACCCGTTCGTTCTCAGGGTCGAAGGGCGGGGTCGACCCCACGACGGCGACCGTGACCGGGTAGCGCTCGCCGAGGTAGTCGACCAGGAGCGTCGCACCGACGGTGGCAACGTCGGCGGGCAGGTAGGCGAGCAGGAGGTGCTGGCCGAGCGAGGGGGCCGAGCCGGCGCTGGTGACGTAGCTGGGCCGGCCCTTCGCGTCGACGAGCCGCTCGCCCTTGAGGCTCAGCACCGGCTCGCCGCCGAGCATGTAGCGCAGCGCCCCGCTCGAGGAACGGTGGTCATCGACACTGAGCGTGCACAGTTGCGCGACTGGGTCCTGCGCCCGTTGGGCGAGGTAGGCCTCGCGCCCGATGAAGTCCTCCTTCTTGAGCGTCTTACGGGCCATGCCGGCCTCGACGAGGTCGTAGTCGGCCGTGAGCTCGTTGCCGAAGGCGCGATAGCCCTTCTCCAGGCGACCGGTCGTCGCGTAGACGCCGATGCCTACGGGCACGATGCCCTGCGCCTGACCGGCCTGCCATATCGTGTCCCAGGCAACCGCGCCCTCCTCGATCGGCACGTAGATCTCCCAGCCCAGTTCGCCGACGTAGGAGATGCGCGAGGCCAGCACCCGGACTCCGCCGAGCTCGATCGTGCGACAGGTGCCGAAGGCGAAGCCCTCGTTGGTGACGTCGTCGTCGCTGCAGGCGCCCAGCACGTGGCGCGCGTTCGGGCCCCACAGCCCGAAGGTCGTCCAGGCCGACGTCAGATCGCTCAACTGGGCTGACCCGTCGGCGGGCAGGTGGTCGCGGAACCACTTCTTCTCGGCCATCCCCGTCGATCCGCCGGTCACGACGCGAAAGTGCTGCGGGCCGAGGCGCATGATCGTCAGGTCCGACTTGAAGCCGCCCCGTTCGTCGAGCAGCGAGGTGTAGACGACCCGCCCAAGGGCCACGTTCATCTGCGCGACGCACAGCCGCTGCAGGGCGGTCAGCGCTCCGGGGCCGGTGACGTCGAGCACGACGAAGGCCGACAGGTCGACCAGCCCGCACCCGTCGCGCATCGCGAGGTGCTCGGCGTTGATGATCGGCGACCACCAGCGCGACTCCCACTCGCCGTTGCGCTCCATCACCCGGTCGCCGTAGCGATCGAGCAGGTGCTCGTTGCCGTCGTACCAGTAGGGCCGCTCCCAGCCGACGGTCTCGAAGAAGACGGCGCCCAACTCCCACGCCTGGTCGAAGACGGGGCTACGCCGGGTGGGCCGAAGCGATTCGTACTGCTCGGCGGGGTGCACGATGCCGTACATCTTGTTGAAGCTCTCCTCGGCCCGGGCCACCACGTGGGCACGCGTGCGCTGGTGGGGGTAGAAGCGCGCGATGTCGGACTCGTGCAGGTCGATGTCGGGCACCTGGCCGTCCATCCACGCAGCGACCGCTCGCGCGATGCCCGGTCCCTCCTTGATCCAGCTGGCCGCCACCGACCAGAGCCCGCGCACCTCGGGCGTCTCGCCGAGCACCGGGTGGCCGTCGGGGGTCATCGAGATGAGCCCGTTGATGGCGTAGCGCACGCCGACCTTCTCGTTGCCCAGTAGCTCGGGCATGAGCTCCAGGGCCTCCTCGAGCTGGGGGTCGAAGTCCTCCTGCGTGAAGGGCAGTTCCGTGGGCGAGAGCACGGACTGCTCGATCGAGGGGATCTCGTCGGGCGAGACAACGATCGGGCGGTGGGCGTAGGAGCCGACCTCCAGGTCACCGCCGTGCTGGCGTTCGTACATGTTGGTGTCCATGTCGCGGATGATCGGGTAACTGATCTCGCCGACGGTGTCGGCGAAGAGCGGCACCGGCCCGACGCTGATCATCTGGTGCACGATCGGCGTCAACGGGATCGTGGCCCCGGCCATACGCGCGATGCGCGGGCTCCACACGCCGCAACAGACGGCCACGACCGTCGTCTCGATGAGGCCGGTGCTGGTGCGCACGCCGGTGATCCGTGACCCCTCGTCCACGTCGATGGCCAGGATCTCGGTGTTGGCCCGCACCTCCAGGGCGCCCATCTCCTGGGCCCGCTCGCGCATGATCGTGCCGGCGCGCAACGAGTCGACGCCGCCGACCGTGGGGAAGTAGAGGCCCTCGAGGATGATCTCCTCATCCACGTAGGGCACCAGCTCCTTCACCCGCTGCGGGCTAAGTAGCTCGTAGGGCACGCCCCAGGCCTGGGCCGCGCCGGCGCGCCGGCGAAGCTCCTGGGTGCGCGCGTAGGTGCGCGCGATCTCGATGCCGCCACTCTCGATGAAGACGCCGAGCTCCTTGTACTGCGCGGTCGAGTCGGCCGTGAGCTCGGTCATCATCTTGGAGTAGTCGACCGGGAAGATGAAGTTCGAGGCGTGGCCCGTCGACCCGCCGGGGTTGGGCATCGGGCCCTTGTCGACGAGCACCAGGTCGCGCCAGCCGAGCAGCGCCAGGTGGTAGGCGAGGCTGTTACCGACGATGCCGGCACCGATGATGACGGCGCGGGCCGAGGGGTTGACTTCGTTCACGCTGGCCATGCTCTTCTCCTTCGCGCCTGGACCGATCTCGCTCGCGGCGACCGCGCAGGACCCCTAGAAACTAACAACGTGCGGGCTCAGTCGCCGAGCTCGGCGCGCCGACGGATCACGTACTCCTCGAGCTCGGCCCGTATCGCGTCGTCCAGCGGCGGCGCGACGTACTCGTCGAGGGTCTTCTGGCAGATCTTGGCGGCCCGGGCGCTGGTGTCGAGCGAGCCCTCGCGCGTCCAGCGCTCGTAGTTCATCGACGAGGAGAGCATCGGGCGGTAGAAGCAGTCGCGAAAGCGCGTCATCGTGTGCTCGGCGCCGAGGAAGTGGCCGCCGTGGCCGACTTCGAGGTGGGCGTCGAAGGCCAGCGCCGCCTCGTCGATCTGTAGCGGCGTGAACTCGACGCGCAGCATGCGCAACAACTCGACGTCGATGATGAACTTCTCGTAGCAGCTGACCAGGCCGCCCTCGAGCCAGCCGGCGGCGTGCATCACCATGTTGGTGCCGGTGAGGAAGGTCGGCAGCATCGTCATCAGGGCCTCGTAGGCGGCCTGCGCGTCGGGCATCTGGCTCGAGTTGAGCCCGCCCCCGGTGCGAAAGGGCAGCCCGAAGTGGCGCGCCAGCTGACCGGTGCACAGCAGCCCGATCGCCGACTCGGGCGTGCCGAAGCAGGGTGAGCCCGACTGCATGTCGATGTTCGACAGGAACGAGCCGAAGATGACCGGGCAGCCCGGACGGATGAGCTGGGAGAGCGCGATGCCCGAGAGGGCCTCGGCCAGTTGCTGCACCAGCGCGGCGGGGATGGTCACCGGCGACATCGCGCCCATGAGCAGGAAGGGCGTGAGGATGACCGGCTGGTTGGCCAGGCTGTACTCGAACTGGGCGTCGAGCATGCGGTCGTCCCAGCGCAGCGGCGAGTTGCAGTTGATCAGCGAGATCGTCGCCGGCGTCTCGTCGATCGAGCCCGGGCCGCCGAAGAGCATCTCGGTCATCCTGATCGTGTCGAGCGCGTTGACGCCCGAGACGACGTTGCCCATGTAGAACTTGTCGGTCAGGGTCGCCAGCGCGAAGATCATGTCGAGGTGGCGCGAGTCGAGCGGCGCGTCGTTGGGCTCGCAGATCACCCCGCCGGCGGTGTCCAGCTCGGGGAAGCTCTGGGCCAGCATCGTGAACTTGCGAAAGTCCTCCATCGTCGCGTCGCGGCGCACGTGGCCCTCGCGCACGAAGGGCGGTCCGTAGACCCCGCCGAAGACCATGTGGTCCCCGCCGATGTGCACGGAGTTGGCGGGGTTGCGCGCCTGGACGTCGAACTCCCGGGGGGCCTTGGCGACCTGGGCCAGCACGAAGTCGGGGTCGAGCTTGACGGTCTGTCCGTCCACCTGCTGTCCGGCCTGGCGAAAGAGCTCGACCGCCTCGGGCTTGACGAACTGCACCCCGATCTCGGAGACGATGCGGCGCCATCCCCGGTCCAGGACCTCGATCGCGTCGGGGCTGAGCAGCTCGTAGCGGGCCATCTTGTTGACGAACATCACCACCTCGTTCCTGGGGTCGCTGCCAGTTAAGCACCCGCGCCGGCCCTGGGCCGATTCACATTGTAGAACTCCGTATTGTAGTATGGAACGCGTGCAGGTGAGTGCCATGACCAGACCGTCGGGATCGCAGGCCATCGACCGGGCCGCCAGCCTGCTCAAGCAGGTCGTGGACGCGACGGGCGCCGTCACCTTCAGCGAGCTGGCCGCCTCGAGCGGCCTGGCCAAGAGCACCACGTCGCGCATCCTGTCGGCCCTCGAGCGCAACGGACTGGTGCGCCGTGAACCGGGCGGCGCCTTCAGCCCCGGCGACGCGTTCGTCAAGTACGCGCTGCGCGGCAACGCCGACACCGACCTCGTGGCCGTCGCCCAGCCCTTCCTCGAGCGCCTGGGCGAGCGCTGCGGCGAGACGATCAACCTCGGCGTCGTGCGCAACGGCATGGTCGAGCAGATCGCCCAGGTCGACAGCCGCTTCGTGATCGGGGCCACCAACTGGCTGGGCCGCGCGGTGCCGCTGCACTGCACCGCGCTGGGCAAGGTCTTCCTGGCGGCAAACGTCGCGTCGCTGCCCACGGGACGGCTCGCGCGCCTGACCCCGCGCACGATCACCGTGCGCTCGGCCCTCGAGGAGGATCTGGCCGAGGTCCGCCGTCGCGGCTACGCCACCACCGAGGAGGAGCTCGAGACCGGCCTCAGCGCCCTCGCCGCGCCGGTGCAGCGACTGGGCGGTGCGGTCGTCGCGGCCATCTCGGTCTCGGGGCCCTCGACCCGTTTCACCGCGGGCGAGTTCGACGAGGTCGCGCAGTGGTGCGTCGGCGAGGCCCACGCCCTCTCGACGGTGCTCGGATACCAACAACGGAAAGAAGGTGCCGCGTGAACCAGGACGAACTGCTCAAGGAGATGTACGAGTCGACCCTCGTGGGCAACGCCCCCGCGGTGCTCGAGCTGACCCGGGCCGGTCTCGAGATGGGGCTCGACCCTGAGACGATGCTCTTCGACGCGCTGATCCCGTCGCTCGAGGAGGTCGGGGCCCGCTTCGAGCGGGGCGACTTCTTCGTGCCCGAGATGCTCATCGCCGGGCGCGCCATGGCCGGGGCCCTCGACGTGCTGCGCCCGCTGCTCGCCGAGACCGGCGTCGAACCGGTGGGGACCTTCGTGATGGGCACCGTCAAGGGCGACGTGCACGACATCGGCAAGAACCTCGTGGACATCATGCTCGAGGGGGCCGGCTTCCAGGTGATCGACCTCGGCGTCCAGGTCGCCCCGGAGAAGTTCGTCGAGGCCATCCACCAGTACCAGCCCGACATCGTCGGATTCTCGGCCTTCCTCACCACGACGATGCCGATGTTCAAGGCCAACATGAACGCGCTGGAGAAGGCCGGGCTGCGCGACCAGGTGATCGTGATGGTCGGCGGAGCTCCGGTGACCCAGGAGTACGCCGACGCGGTCGGCGCCGACGGGTACGCCTCGGACGCCTCGGCCGCGGTGAAGCTGGCCAAGTCCCTGCTCGGGCGCAAGCGCGCCACCGCGCTGGCCTAGTTCGACATGCGTACGATCCTGCGCTCGGCCACGAGCGAGGTCGTCCTCGGCGACGATCAGCCCTTCTGCATCATCGGCGAGCGCATCAACCCAACCGGGCGCAAGATCTTCCAGGAGCAGCTTCGTGCGGGCGACCTGACGCGAATTAACATCGACGTCGCCCAGCAGGTCAAGGGCGGCGCCATGGTGCTCGACGTCAACATGGGCGTGCCGCTCGCCGACGAGGTGGACCTGATGATCCGCGCGGTGAAGCTGATCCAGAGCCTCACCGACCTGCCGCTGTGCATCGACTCCTCGGTCATCGAGGCCCTCGAGGCGGGGCTGGCGACGTACGAGGGCAAGGCCCTCGTCAACTCGGTCACGGCCGAGGACGATCGCATGGACGCCATCCTCCCGCTGGTCAAGCGTTACGGGGCGGCGATCATCGCACTGCCCAACGACGAGTTCGAGATCCCCCTAGAGCCCGAACGGCGCCTCGAGTTGACGCGCAAGATCGTCGACGTCGCGACGACGAAGTTCGCCATTCCCATCGAGGACATCGTGCTCGACCCCCTGGCCATGCCCATCGGCGCGGACACGTCGTTGGTCGTTCGCACGATCGAGACGATCGCGCTCATCCACGAGGAGTTCGGCTTGAACATGACGCTCGGGGCGTCCAACGTCTCCTTCGGCATGCCCGACCGCGAGACGATTGGCGCGACCTTCCTGCCCATGGCGATGCGCGCCGGCCTCACCAGCGCCATCATGGACGCCCGTTCATCGCAGCTTGTGCGGGCCGTCAAGTCGACGGACCTGCTGCTCGACCGCGATCCGTGGGGCGCGAACTGGATCGCCGCGCACCGCGCACAGCAGGCGGCCGGGGATTCGTGACCGAGCTCGTGGCCCCGCCGCTCGACGATTCGGCCCGGGTGGACGGGGCGCACGACGGACGGGGGCGGATCGATTTGCTCTTCGAGCCGACCGGTCGCAAGGTCCGGGTCCCGCCGGGCGTGATGCTCTTCGACGCGGCCAGCTGGAACGGCATCGCCATCGACTCGACCTGCGGGGGCCACGGCACCTGTCGAAAGTGCAAGGTCCAGGTGAGCGAGGGGCTGGCCCCCATCACCAACCTCGACACCCGCGCCTTCTCGAGCGACGAACTGAGGGACGGCTGGCGCCTGGCCTGTCGGGTGGAGGTCACCAACGACCTGCGGGTCCAGGTGCCTGAATTGGTGACCCGTCCCAAGGCCGCGACGGTCGGCGTGGGACGAAAGGTGATACTGCGCCCCGCGGTGCAGAAGCGCTACGTCGAGCTGAGCGAACCGACGCTCAGCGACCAGCGCAGCGATCTCGAGCGCCTGCTCGCGAGCCTCGACGACCTCGAGCTGCGCTGCGAACTGGCGGTGCTGCGCCGGCTCGGGCCGGTGTTGCGCGCCAACGACTTCAAGGTGACGGCCGTCGTGATCGACGACGTCCTCGTCGACGTCGAAGCCGGCGACACCACGGCCCGGCTGTTCGGCATCGCCTTCGACCTCGGTACGACGACGGTGGTGGCGACGCTGCTCGACCTGACGACGGGCACGCCGGTCGCGGTGCAGTCGATGCTCAACAGGCAGCAACCCTTCGGCGCCGACGTCATCACACGTATTAGCGCCATCATGATGGACCCCCGGGCCCTCGAGAAGCTGTCGGCCCTGGCCCACGAGGCGCTGGACGAGCTGGCCCAGGCCGTCTGCCGCGAGGGTGGGGTCCGTCATGACGAGGTCTACGAGGTGGCCATCGCGGGTAACGCCACGATGACGCACATCGCGCTGGGCATCGACCCCGAGTCGCTGGGCGTGGCGCCCTTCATCATGTCTACGAAGCTCTTCCCCGAGACCCTCGCGCTCGAGGTCGGCGTGCACGTGCACGAACGGGCCCGCGCCGTGATCTTCCCCGCCTTCGGCGCGTACGTCGGCGGGGACATCGTGTCGGGCCTGCTGGCGTCGGGCATGGACCGCGACTCGCGCCAGCGGCTCTTCCTGGACATCGGCACGAACTGCGAGTTGGTGCTGGGCAACAGCGACCGACTGCTGGCAACGGCCGCCCCGGCCGGTCCGGCCTTCGAAGGGGCGGCCATCCGCTGCGGCATGCGCGCCGCCCCCGGGGCCATCGAGGTCGTGCGCATGAGCGCCGACGAGCTCGAACTGGGCGTCATTGGCGACGTCGAGGCCCAGGGACTGTGCGGGTCGGGCCTGGTCGACGCCGTGGCCGAACTCGTCCAGCTCAAGCTGCTCGACGGGTCGGGCCGCTTCGTCGCCGACGACGTGGCCCGTGAACTGGCGCCGGGCATCGGCGCGCGACTGACCCAGCTCGGCCAGGAGCGGGTCTTCGTCCTGCACTGGCTGGGCGACCCCGGCGACGTCGAGCGCTCGATCTACCTCTCCCAGCGCGACGTGCGCGAGCTGCAGTTCGCCAAGGCCTCGATCGCGACGGGCTGGCGCATCCTGCTCGAAGAGTCGGGGCTGGTGCCCGAGGACCTCCAGCAGGTGCTGCTCGCGGGCTCCTTTGGCAGCTACCTCTCGCCGGCCAGCGCGATTCGCATCGGCCTGGTGCCCAAGCTGCCCGTACTGCGGGTGGTGAGCGCCGGCAACGTCGCCGGCGAGGGCGCCAAGATGGCGCTGTTGAGCATGCGCGAGCGGGCCGGGGCGATGGCCCTGCTCGACGAGGTCGAGTACGTCGAGCTCTCGGACCGCGCCGATTTCAACGATCGCTTCGTCGACCAGCTGGCCTTCCCCGTCTGATGGCGACCACCATCATCGCCTGCGGCGCGCTCGGCCCGTCGATCCGCGAGATCGTCGAACGGCGCCGGTGGCCGGTGCAGGTCCAGTTGCTGTCGTCGCTGCTGCACAATCGACCCCGCGAGATCGCGCCGCGCGTCGAAGAGATGGCGCAACGCCTGCTGGACGAGGGCCACCAGGTCGTGCTGGCCTACGCCGACTGCGGCACCTACGGCGCGCTCGACGACGTGTGCGAGCGACTCCACCTGGGCCGCCTCGCCGGCCTGCACTGCTACGACGTCTTCGCCGGGGCGTCTCGGGTGGCGACGCTGTTCGCCGACGAGCCGGGCACCTACATCCTCACCGACTTTCTCGTGCGCAGCTTTCGCAGCTCGGTGATCGCCGAGCTCGGACTGGACCGTCACCCCGAACTGTGGTCGGACTACTTCGCCCACTATCGGCGCGTCGTGTGGCTGGCCCAGGCGCGCGACGGCGAACTCGAGCGAGAGGCCCGCGAGGTCGCGGCGATGTTCAACCTGCCCCTCGAAGTCCTCGACGTCGCCACGGGATCGCTGGAGGTTGAACTGGAACGGCTGCTCGACGGCCTGGTGGGCGTTTCGGCGGACGGGGCCGGCCGGTGCTGAGCACGGGACTGAGGAGCGCCGGGCCCCTGCTCGAGCGGGCCCGCTACGAGGTCATCCCCACCGACTCGGTCGAGGAGGCCGTGCTCTCCTACGTCCCGCGCGACGTCACCTTGACCGTGACGGCGTCGCCGACCAAGGGACTGGAGGCGACCATTGCGCTCGCCGAGCGCCTGCGCGCCCACGGCTACGTCGTGGTGCCGCACATCTCGGCGCGATTGGTGGTCGACGACGTGCACCTCGGGGAGATCAGCGATCGGCTACGGGCCTGCGCCATCGACGATATTTTCGTGCCGGCCGGCGACGCCGACCCCCCGGCCGGACGCTACGAGAGCGCGCTCTCGCTGCTGGTCGAGCTCGACGCGCTCGGGCGACCCTTCTCGCGCATCGGCATCACCGGCTATCCGCAGAGCCACCCCAACATCGACGACGACGTGACGGTCCAGGCGATGTGGGACAAGCGCCACTACGCGACCTACATCGTCAGCAACCTCTGCTTCGACCCGACGGTGGTGCGGCGCTGGATCAGGCGGGTGCGCACCCGCGGGGTGACCCTGCCGATCTACTTCGGTCTGGCCGGACCGGTGGAGCGCACCAAGTTGCTCAACATGGCGACCAAGATCGGCGTGGGCGAGTCGGCCCGGTTCCTCTCGGGCCACGCCGAGTGGTTCCTGCGCGTGGGCGCCCCCGGCGGCTACAACCCCGGGCGCCTGCTCGCGCGCACGGCCAACACCCTCGTGGACCCCTCGTCGAACGTCGAGGGGCTGCACGTGTTCACGTTCAACCAGGTGCGCCAGACCGAGCAGTGGCGCCGTGGCGTCCTCGCGGACCTGGCCTGAGACCGGGCCCGCGCTGAACGACCGCGTGGATGGTGGCCGCTAGGCGAGGTCGAAGCGGTCGAGCGTCATGACCTTGTCCCAGACCGCCACGAAGTCGCGCACGAACTTCTCGTCGCCGTCGTCGCTCGCGTAGACCTCGGCGATCGCTCGCAATTGGGAGTTCGACCCGAAGATGAGGTCGGCCCGGGTGGCCGTCCAGCGCACCGCGCCCGTCGAGCGGTCGCGGCCCTCGAAGGTCGTCTCGTCCCCTGACGTCGCGTGCCACTGCGTATCCATGTCGAGCAGGTTCACGAAGAAGTCGTTGGACAGCGTCTCGGGCCGGGTGGTGAAGACTCCCCGCGTCGACTTCTCGACGTTGGTGCCCAGCACGCGCATCCCGCCGACCAGCACGGTCATCTCGGGAGCCGTGAGGGTCAACAGGTGCGCGCGGTCGAGCAGCAACTCCTCCGCCGTGCGGCGCTGTGCGTGCCCGAGGTAGTTGCGGAACCCGTCGGCGGTCGGCTCAAGGACCGCGAAGGATTCGACGTCGGTCAGTTCCTGGGTGGTGTCGCCGCGCCCGGGCGCGAAGGGGACGGTGACGTCGTGCCCCGCGTTGGAGGCGGCCCGTTCGACGCCGGCGCAGCCGCCCAGCACGATGAGGTCGGCCATCGACACGTTCGTCGATCCGTGGGCGGCGTCGAACTCGCGCTGGATGGTCTCGAGGACTGCCAATACCGTGGCCAGTTCGGCCGGCTCGTTCACCTCCCAGGCGTTCTGGGGCGCGAGGCGCAGACGCGCGCCGTTGGCGCCGCCGCGCTTGTCGGTGCCGCGGAAGGTCGAGGCCGAGGCCCAAGCGGTCGACACCAACTGGCCCACGGTGAGACCGGACGCGAGGATCGTGGCCTTCAGCGCGGCGACCTGGGCGTCGTCGATCAGCTGGTACGTGACCTCGGGAATGGGGTCCTGCCAGATCTGGGGCTGCGCTGGCACGAGCGGGCCGAGGCCGCGCACGTAGGGACCCATGTCGCGGTGGGTCAACTTGAACCACGCCTGGGCGAAGGCCTGCGCGAACTCGTCGGGGTGCTCGTGGAAGCGCCTCGAGATCTTCTCGTAGGCGGGATCGAATCGCAACGAGAGGTCGGTCGTGAGCATGGTGGGCGCGTGGCGCTTGGCCGGGTCGTGCGCGTCGGGCACCGAGTCCGACGCCGCCCCGTCCTTGGGCCGCCACTGTGACGCCCCGGCCGGGCTCTTGAAGAGTTCCCACTCGTAGGCGAACAGGATGTCGAAGAAGCTGTTGTCCCACGTGGCCGGGGTGCTCGTCCAGGTCCCCTCGAGTCCGCTGGAGATCGTGTCGTCACCGACGCCGGTGCCGAAGTCGTTCTTCCAGCCGAGGCCCTGCTCGACGATGTCGGCCCCTTCGGGCTCGGGACCCTTGTGCGACTCGGGCGCGGCGCCGTGGGTCTTGCCGAAGGTGTGCCCGCCGGCGATCAGCGCCACCGTCTCGACGTCGTCCATCGCCATGCGCCGGAAGGTCTCGCGGATGTCGCGCGCGGCCAACAGGGGGTCGGGGTTGCCGTTGGGGCCTTCGGGATTGACGTAGATCAGTCCCATCTGCACCGCGCCCAGGGGGTTGGCCAGGTCGCGGTCGCCGCTGTAGCGCCGATCGTCGAGCCAGGTCTCCTCCGGACCCCAGTTGGTGTCCTGCTCGGGCTCCCAGATGTCAACCCGCCCTCCCGCGAAGCCGAAGGTCGTGAAGCCCATCGACTCCAGCGCGCAGTTGCCGGCGAAGATCATCAGGTCGGCCCACGAGATCTTGGCGCCGTACTTGCGCTTGATCGACCAGAGCAGTCGGCGGGCCTTGTCGAGGTTGACGTTGTCGGGCCAGCTGTTGAGCGGCGCGAATCGCTGCGCGCCCGATCCGGCGCCGCCGCGGCCGTCGCCGATGCGGTAGGTGCCCGCACTGTGCCACGCCATGCGGATGAAGAGTGGTCCGTAGTGTCCGAAGTCGGCCGGCCACCACGCCTGCGAGGTCGTCATCACCTCGTCGATGTCACGCTTCAGGGCCTCGAGGTCGAGGGTCTTGAACGCCTCGGCGTAGTCGAAGTCCGCGTCCAGGGGACTGGCGAGCGCCGAACCGTGCAGGAGGCGCAGGTTCAACTGGTTCGGCCACCAGGTCTCGTTGGGCTGGCTGAGCGCCAGGCTGGTGTTCGCTCCGCCCGAGAACGGGCACGTGGTGTCCTCTGTCATGTTGGTTCCTTTGCTTGATTCAGGTGCGGTGGGCACGGGCCTTGGTGGAGTGTGGCGTGTCGCAACTCGCCTCGACGCCAAATCGTTCTCGAATCGGTCGGTGGATCCATGGGGGTCGACATTGCGTTCCTAGTCTGGCACTTCGACGGCCCGTCGCCAACGCGATCGGCGCCGTCGCCCGGCCCGCTACTCCTCGCTCTTCTGGCTGATGTGGAAGCCCGGCTGGTGCTTGAGGATCTCGCGCCGCGCGATGGTCATCTTGTGCACCTCGTCGGGCCCGTCGGCGATGCGCAAGGTCCGCGTCCCCGCGTACATCTGGGCGAGGGGGTAGTACTGGCTGACCCCGGCCGCGCCGTGGACCTGGATGGCGCGGTCGATGACCTTGAGGGTCATGTTGGGGATGGCCACCTTGATGCCCGATATCTCGGTCGCCGCCGCCTTGTTGCCGATCGTGTCCATGAGGTAGGCCGTCTTGAGCACGTACTCGCGCGCCATGTCGATCTCGATGCGCGACTCGGCGATCCAGTCCTGGATGAGCCCCTTGTGCGCGAGGCTCGAGCCGAACGTGCTGCGCTCGAGCGAGCGGATCACCATCAGCTCGAGGGCCCGTTCGGCGACGCCGATCGAGCGCATGCAGTGGTGGATCCGTCCCGGCCCGAGGCGGGCCTGGGAGATGGCGAAGCCGCTGCCCTCATCGCCCAGCAGGTTGTCGACCGGCACGCGCACGTCGCGGTAGATCACCTCGGGGTGGCCGCCGCGGTCGACGTAGCCAAAGACGTGCGGGTCGAGGCCGAGCTCGACCCCGGGGGTGTCGCGGGGCACGACCACCATCGACTGCTGGAGGTGGCGCGAGGCGTTCGGGTTGGTCTTGCCCATGACGATGAAGACCCGGCACCGCTGCGCTCGGGCCCCGGAGCTGAACCACTTACGCCCGTTGAGCACGTACTCGTCGCCGTCGCGCTCGATCGACAGCGCGATGTTCGTGGCGTCGGAGGAGGCGCTGTCGGGCTCGGTCATGCAGAAGGCGCTGCGGATCTCGCCGGCGAGCAGCGGCTCGAGCCAGGCGGCCTTGATGGCGTCGGAGCCGTAGAGGTTGAGGATCTCCATGTTCCCGGTGTCGGGCGCGTTGCAGTTGAGGACCTCGGAGGCGAACCCGACTCGTCCGAGCATCTCCGAGATCGGGGCGTAGTCGAGGTTCGACAGCGGCGTGCCGGGGTTGCCGGGGCGCAGGTGGGGCAGGAAGAGGTTCCACAGGCCCCGCTCCTGGGCGGCGGCCTTGAGCCGGTCGAGCACCGGCGGATAGCCATCGTTGCCGACTTCCTCTAACTGGGCGTAGTACGTCTCCTCGTGGGGGTAGATGACGCTGTCCATGAACTGGCGCACCGACTCCTGCACCTCGAGGCCCCGCGCGGTGAACTCGTACGGCATCGGCTCCCTCGCTTCTCGGTCGTTTCGTACGTGGCCGAGGTTACTCACCCCGGACCCGCCCCATTCGCGCCGGTATCGGCGCCCGCGACGGTAGTTTGAGACGCACGGGCCGAGGGAGGCACATGGGCGTTACGGTGGCCGCGCTGCAGATGACCTCAGGCACCGACACGGCGGCCAACGTCGACGCGGCGCTGGCGCTCATCGAGCGCGCGGCCGAGTCGGGCGCGACGTACATGCAGTTGCCCGAGTACTTCAACTACCTCGGCCCGGCCGCCGGATTCGCGGCGGTGGCCGAGAGCATTCCGGGGCCGACGACCGATCGCCTGGCGGCGCTCGCGCTCGCGCGCGGCGTGACCATCCACATCGGCAGCCTGCTCGAAAGATCGAGCGATACCTCCAAGTGCTTCAACACCGGCGTGGTCCTCGCCCCGAGCGGCGAGGTGGTGGCGCGCTATCGAAAGGCGCACCTCTTCGACATCGACGTCCCCGGCGAGGTCGTCCAGCGAGAGTCCGACGCGATCGCGGCCGGCGAGCGGCTGGTCGTGTGCGACGTGGGCGAGATGCGCCTCGGCCTGTCGATCTGCTTCGACCTGCGCTTCGCCGAGCTGTACCGCCGGTTGGCGCTCGCCGGCGCCACGGTGATCGCGATACCGGCGGCCTTCAACGCGCTGACCGGACGGGCCCACTGGGAGGTGCTGGTGCGGGCCCGCGCCATCGAGAACCACGCCTTCGTGATCGCCGCGGCGCAGGCCGGCACGACGGCCGAGGGCATCGCGACCTACGGCCACGCCCTGATCGTGGGGCCCTGGGGCGAGGTCCTGGCCGAGTCGAGCGGCGAAGGTGAGGACGTCCTGGTCGCCGAGATCGATCCGCGCGAGGTCGCGCGGCGGCGCGGCCAGATCGCCGTGCTCACGTTGCGCCGGCCCGATCTCTACGAAGAGAGCGTCGACGTGCGCGACGCGACGGCCCTATTCGAGCCCTGACGACTTCGTGAGGTCCAGCACGTAGGCCATGATCAGCAGCGGATGCTCCCTCGAGAAGGGGGTGTCGGTCACACGCAGGTCATGCTCCGGGTCGGGCACGAAGCCGCGCCGCGCGTACATCGCGCGCGCCACGTCCATCAACGGCGTCGAGTGCAGCACGACCCGCGTGCGCCCGAGGTCGCGGGCCCGCGCGAGGCAGGCGTCGACCAGGGCCCGGCCGGCCCCGCGACCCTGGTGGCGCGGGTCGACGGCCAGCAGGCGGATGCCGGCCGCGTCGGGGTCCTCGAACTCGCTCATGGTCGTCCCCGGTCCGGGCACGAAGGTCACGCCGCCGAGCAGGGTGTCGTCCTCGAGGCACACCAGCACCTCGCACAGCGTCGCGTGAGTGGCGACGTCGCACAACTCGTTCTCGTAGGCGCCGAAGGACTCGCCGTTGATGAGTTGGCGGTAGGCGCGCACCGTGATGTCGCCCAGCTCGGCGCACTCCTCGTCGCGAACGGGGCGGATCTCCATGGGCTCTGCCTACCACGAGATCGTCCCGGTCGTGCCGAGAGGTAGCGTCGCGATGAGGGGTCGAGCGAAAGAGGTGGCGCCCGCCGTGTCAGACCAGGCCGAGCCGGAACCCGAGATCGTCGACTCGAGGCGGGCCCGACTCTTTCGTCGCGCCGACGCCCAGCACATCCCGCTGCGCACGATATTGATCACCGTCGCGATCGTGGTCGCGGTGTACCTGACCGGCAAGGTCCTCGTGCGCCTGCGCGACATCGTCATGCTGATGGTCGTGGGCGGCTTCGTCGCCCTCATCCTCAACCCCCAGGTGGTCGCGCTGCAGCGCTGGAAGGTGCGCCGTCGCGGCGCCGCGGTCGCACTGGTGGCCCTGTGGTCGACGCTCATCTTCATCGCCATCGCCATCACGTTCGGCTACCCCCTGGTGCACGCGATGACCCACCTGGCCAACACCCTGCCCTCCTACGTCAAGCGGGCCCAGAGCGGGCGCGGCGACATCGGGCGGCTCATGCGCCGCTACCACGTCGAGCGATGGATCGACCGCAACTCGTCCAAGCTCGTCTCGCTGGCCAAGGGCCTGAGCAAGCCGGCCCTGGCGCTCGGCAAGGGCGCCGTCTCGGTGGTGCTGGCGATGGTGACGCTCTTCGCCTACGTCGTGCTGTTGTTGCTGCAGGCGCCCAAGATCCGCACGACCTTGCTCTCGATGATGGTGCCCGAGCGAGCGGCGCGCGTCTCTCGCGTGAGCGCCATGGTGAGCCGTTGCGCCACCGGCTACGTCATTGGCAACGCGCTCACCTCGCTCTGCGCCGGCATGGTGGTCTTCGTCACGCTGCTCATCGTGTCGGTGCCGTTCGCGTTGCTGTGGGCGCTGTGGGTCGCCCTCGTCGACTTCCTCCCGGCGATCGGCGCCGCGCTGGCCGGCATCCCCACGGTGCTGTTCGCCTTCGGCCACTCCTTCGTTGCGGGCCTCGTCACCGCGATCGTCTTCCTCGTGTACACCCAGTTCGAGAACCACGTGCTCAACCCGGTCGTCATGAGCCGCACCGTCAAGATCAACCCGCTCACGGTGCTGATCTCGGTGCTGGTCGGGGCGGAGCTGGGCGCTTGGGTCGGCGGCCTCTTCGGAGGGTTCATCGGCGTGTTGTTGGCCGTGCCGCTGGCCGCCGCGTGCCAGGTGCTGATCCGCGAGGTCTGGACCTCCACGGCGCCCGCGATCGTGCACCCGGAGTAGCCGCTACCGCGGCCCTTACGCCTTAAGCGGTACCGACTGGCCCGGTTCGAGCGCGATGGTGAGGGTGCTGGAACCGGCCGTGGCGAGGTGCGAGCGCAGGTCGTCCGGGGTGCCGGTGAGGATCGGGAAGGTGCCGTAGTGGATCGGCACGACGCGGCTCAGCCCCAGGAGCCAGATGGCGTGGGCCGCCTCGCGCGGTCCCATGTTGTAGTGGCCGTCGATCGGGATGAGACCGATCTCGGGGGCGTAGAGCTCGCGGATCAGCGACATGTCGCCGAACACGTTCGTGTCGCCCGAGACGTAGACCGGCCCGCCCTCGCCCGGGGGCAGGCTCGTGACGAAGCCGACGGGATTGCCACCGTAGGCGTAGGGCAGGTTCTCGCCCATCCCCACGCCGCAGGAGTGGTCGGCCGCGACCATCGTGATCGAGACGCCGTCCAGGTGGACCGTGCCCCCCTTGTTCATCTCGACGATGTTGGCCACGCCGACGGAGGCGAAGTAGCCGGCCATCTCGGGCACGCACACGACGGTCGCCCCGGTCGCCTCGGCCAGCGGCACGACCGAGCCCATGTGGTCGAAGTGACCGTGGGTGACGGCGATGATATCGACGGCGCCGAGTGCTTCGGTGTCGATCGGGCTCTTGGGGTTTCCCTCGATCCAGGGATCGAAGACGACCCGGGTGCCGCCGGCCGTGGTCAGCAGGACCGTCGCGTGGCCCAGCCACGTGAGCGATCCGCTCTCTCCGACCGACTGCGATTGCGTTTGGAGCTCCTCTTCAACCTTCAGTGCGGTCATGCTCGGCCCCTTTCGCTGGATGGCCCCGTCGAGATGGCCCCGACGGGCAGGATTTTAGAGCACGGGCGCTCAACCTGCTCAGATTCATTGGCCCGAGATGGCGCGCGATCGTCGAGGTGGTCGCGTCAGCGCTCGAACGACGTTACGACGACGTCAAGACGATTACGATTCGCCGGCGAGCAACTTGCGCCGACGGACGTACTCCTCTTCGTTGATCTCGCCGCTCGCGAAGCGGCGATCCAGTATCGCCATCGCGTCCGAGCTGGGCCCGCCGTGATGGCCGGGGTGCGGTCCGTGGTGGTCGTGCGGGTACGGGGGACGGCCGCGATGCGTCGTCGCGATGATGAACCACGCGACGGCCGCGACGAACAGCACGAAGAGGATGAAGAACACGATTCCGGCACCGGGGCCCGGTCCGTAGGCGAAGACGTGGAATCGCATCATCTTTGGCACCTTAACCCTCTCGCGGTGAAGCCCTGATTCTACGTCGCGCTACGTCGAGTCGCCGCAGGTCCTCGTCAGTTCATCCGCTCCCAGTTGTTCAGCGCCCGTCGAGCACGGTATCGAGTCCGGGGTAGCCGGGGGCGGTGCGGGCCCACGGGTGGGCCGCTTCGACGAGGGCCGCCACGTCGAGCAGGCGCCGGTCGTGATAGTGCGGGGCCGTGATCTGCAGCCCGAAGGGCAGACCGCTCGTCACGAAGCCCATCGGCACGCTGAGGGCCGGGTGGCCGGTCACGTTCTGCATCGCCGTCGAGTAGACCTCGGGCGGTAGGCCGTGCACCTCGGCCCCCGCGTCGAGCCGTCCGTCGGCCAGCCAGCCGGCGCTCGCGACCGTCGGCGTGAGCAGCAGCCCGCTCTCGCCGAGCAGCTCGTCCATGGCCCGTACATAGAGAAACCGGCGGCGCCGAGCATCGAGGTACCGGTCGACGTCGACTTCGAGTCCGGTCGTGAGGTACCCCTGCGTGGCGACGTGGAACTGGTCCATGTGCTCGTGCACCCACGCCCGTCCGAGGGAGTTGACGTGCTCGCCGCTCGTCACGACGAACCAGTCGAGGTCGGGGTCGCCGTCGACGAAGAAGCCCTCGGGCTCGCGCCAGTCGACCTCGCGGGCGACCAGCGCGGCGAAGGCCTCGACGGCTTCGTGAAAAGCCCGCCGCACGTCGACGGGCAGGGGGCCGAGCGGCGAGGTCCGTTCGGCCGCATAGAGCGTGAAGGGGCGATCGTCGAGGCGGGCCATCTGCTCGACGAACCCGGCCGGTGGTGCCGTCGGGTCGCCAGCCACCGGCCCGCACACGACGCCGTAGAGCAGTCGAAGGTCGTCGCTTGAGGTCGCGAAGGGCCCGTCGGTCGAATAGTCGATCCAGTCCGGCGCCGGCCAGCGTCCGACCATGCCGTTGGTGGGCTTGAGGCCGACCAAACCGCACAAGGACGCCGGGATCCGGATCGACCCGCCCCCGTCGGTCGCGGTCGCGACGCCGACCAGGCCGGCCGACACCGCCGCGGCGGAACCGCCGTTCGAGCCCCCCGGCGAGAGATCGGGGTTCCAGGGGTTGCGAGTGACGCCCGTGAGACGGTTGGCGGTGTAGCCCTCGATGGCGAACTCGGGCAACGTCGACTTGCCAACCACGATGGCGCCGGCGTCGAGCAGCCGGGCCGGGACGACTCCGTTGTGCGCGGCGTTGGGGCTGTCGGCCAGGGCGAGGGAGCCCTTGCGGGTGGGGTGGCCCCGCCAGTCCTCGAGGTCCTTGATGAGCGTGGGCAGACCGGCCAGGGTCCCGGGGGCGGATCCGGCCTGGTCGAGGTGGGCGGCCCGCTCGAGGGCGTCGTCGTAGGCCTTCTCGGCGAGCACGTTGAGGGAGGAGGCGGCCTCGAGCCGTTCGATGGAGGCCTGGACCAGGGTCGACGCGCGAAGCTGCCCGTTTCTTACGGCCTGCGACAACCGGGTCAGCGGACCGGGCGCCAGTGGCACTAGATGATCGTCGGTTCGCCCTGGTCGGCGAGGAGCGCCGCGCCGGCACGCTCCCACGCCTGCATGCCGCCGTCGAGGTTGACGGCGTCGAAGCCCTGCTCGATCAGGAACGAGGCCGCCCGCGCGGAGCGCCCGCCGCTGCGACAGATGCACACGATCGGCCGGTCACGGGGGAGATCACCGACATGATCAGGCAGATCGGCGAGTCGGAGGTGCAGCGCGTCGGGGGCCCGTCCGCTCGCCCACTCGTCATCCTCTCGAACGTCGAGCAGGAGGGCCCCACCCGCGCCCAGCGACAGCGCCTCGCTGACGTCGATATTGCGTAGTTCGGCCATGGGTTCCTTCGTGTCGAGGTGGTCGAGATCCGCGTGGATCACCGTGAACCCCAGTGAATCTACTTCTAAACTTCGCTCGTGCCCCCTCCCTCGTTGATCTCGCGGCTAAGCACCGACGACCTGGTGCCGCTGCTCGACGGCGACCCTGACCTCTTCCTGCTCGACGTGCGCGAGCCCGACGAGGTCGCCGAGTGGCACATCAGCGGCGCCCACAACATCCCGCTCGACCAACTGGACGATCGCTACGAAGAGGTTCCCTCGCAGGACCACATCGTCGTCATCTGCGCCAAGGGGCTGCGGGCCCAGCAGGGTGCCGAGATCCTCGCCCGCCACGATGTCGCCAGCGCCGTGCTCGACGGCGGGATGTCCTCGTGGACCTCGACCTACGACGTCGTCGAGGGCCAGTTCGGGGGCGCCACGATCGTACAGTTGCGCCGCCGGGGCAAGGGCTGCCTGTCGTACGTGATCGGGGCCGGGACCAACTGCGTCGTCATCGACCCGTCCCTCAACCTCGAGCGGTACCTGAAGGTCGCCCAGCGCCACGGATGGACAATTTCGAACGTGCTCGACACCCATCTGCACGCCGACCACATCAGTGGCGCGCGCAACCTGGTGGCCGAGACGGGCGCCACCCTTTGGTTGAACCCGGCCGATCCCTACGAATTCGAGTTCTCGCACCTCAAGGATGGGGGCAGATTCGAGCTGGCGCCCGGGATACACCTGGCCGTGTCGTCAGTCAGCGTGCCCGGCCACACGGAGGGCTCGACGATGTACCAACTGGGCGAGGTGGCCGTTTTCACCGGTGACACGCTGTTCCTGGAGAGCGTCGGCCGACCCGACCTCGCTGACCAGGCCGAACACTTCGCCCACGACCTCTATCGAAGCCTCCACGAGCGGATTCTGCCCCTCGGCGACGCGACGCTGGTCTTTCCCGCCCACTACGGCTCGGTCGTGGACGTCCACGCCGGACAGTTCGTGACCCGACCGCTCGGCGATTTACGATCCACGCTGCCCGCCCTGGCCCTGCAGGAGGGCGAGTTTGTGGCGTGGGCGATCAAGAACGTCAAGGATCGACCGCCGAACTACCAGCGGATCGTGCGCATCAACGCCGGTCAGGAGCCGGCGACGCAGGACGCGGCGGAGATCGAACTCGGTCCCAATCGCTGCGCGATCGCCTAACTTTCCCGCCCATATTCGCAGGTCGTAGCTGTTTTTGCGCCCGCCGAGGACGAGCGAGCTGCGTCGAATCAGCGAAACAGGTCTCGCCGCATGCGTTTTGGCGTCAAATCAACACGCTCAAGCGTGCAGTGGCATCTTGTGATCCAATCGATCGTCCTACCCGGTGCCGTGCGCCGGGCATGACGACAGCGAACATCTTCGCCGTTATGGCTCTCGGGCGGTTGGTGGGACGTGCGAGTGGGTGGTCAAGCGATCGTCGAGATGTCGATCCATCGCGACGTGACATCAAGTGACGGGGACCGTCGCCAAGCTCTCTTCACCGCGCGCGAATTGCGATCGATGTCGAGCGGTTGTGGACGAGCGGGTTGTCGTAGTTGCGCAAGGCGAGGCTCTTCGAAAACTTGTTAACGAGTTGTTTCTTGCCTCGAAGTCCACCAAATTGAATGAGTGGAAGGGGGATGCTTGATTCTAAGGAACTTCCAATCTTTGCGGTTGCGCAACGCGAAACACAGAGGATCAAACGGTTCACGACGTCTTTGCTTCAATCACGTGGCGCGGCGAAAAGTAGGATGAGACGTGCATTTTGGCTCATTACGACTTCGTAACGATTTGCACGCACGCAGTCACCATCAAAATCCTCGGGAAAATTTCGGCCACTTTTATGCCCCGCCATCAGGTGTTACTGAGTGGTCATCGGCGTTGTGCGAGAGCGATCTTGAAGCGAAAGAAATGGCCTCGGTATTCGCGCTGACGCGGGGCCTTCTCTATACTTGCGCTTAAGGAAACGGCCGTGTCTTGTCACGAGGCCCTACCTTGTGATGAGTTAGGCTGTATCGCATCGTCCGAAAACAGAAGGTTGATTAAGGTCAGCCCCAAGAAATATGGAGTGAATGTAAAAATGAGTAACACCTCTAGGGAAGGATTCTTAATGAATACCTCAAGACGGATACCACGAATCTTGGTCAAGGCTGTCGCAGCCGGCGCCGTGCTCGTAGCAGCTGCGCTGCCACTGGCCATCGCCACCGCTGCAGGTGCCTCGACCTGGACAACTGTGACGTTCACGCCCCACAACGGCGCGACCACGAACGAATTCGGCACCGGCGCGTCCGGTACCTTCGTTATCGCTGGTAGCGGCTTTGCGGCTGACGGCAGTACCACGACGGTCACCTCGACCGCGCCTGGTCTGACCTTCAGCAACGTAGCCGAGCCTAACGGCGGCGCTTCTGTCACGGGTAGTTTCGCGTCGACATCGGCCACGGTCCCGGGCAACTACACCTTGACCGTCACCGACGACTCCGGTTCCTTCACCTCCTCGACGACCGCTACAGGCGTTGTTGTGGACGCGAACTCGGCGATCACCACGGTGACGCCGGCGACGCCCGTCACCCAAGCCAACCCCCCGGTGACCACTTTGGTGACCATCGTGGGTTCTGGCTTTGTGACCGGTGCAACAGTTTCGTTCCAGAACACGACCGATGGCACGAAGTTGGCCAGCACCGAGAGCGCCACTGGTGCCTTCACCGGCGGCATCGTGACTACGGGTGTGCAGGGAACTGCGACGTTTGTTAGCGCGACGGAACTTACGGTCGATGTGCAGCCCACCAACTCCATTACTGGTGCGACGGAAGCCGCTGGCACGTACAACGTGACCGTGGTCAACCCCGACGGCGGCACGACCGTTGACGCCGCTGCGTTGACGATTCTGCCGTACGGCGTCACCAGCGTCACTCCCTCGGCTTTGGTGCCGACGGTGACGTCAACCAACACGAGCGTGACAATTGCCGGTGCCGGCTTTGAGCCCGGCGCTTCGATTGTCCTCGCTGGTGCGACCTGCGTCACCGAGACTGGCGGCGGTGTCGTCAGCTCTTCGGTTACTAGCGCGACCTCGATCACTGCGGTTATTGCTGAAATTGGCACCACCGCTGGCGAGTGCAGCGTGACCGTAAAGAACCCCCTGCCGGGTGCTGGTGGCAATGGTGCCTCCTACCTCCTGGCTGGTGCGCTTGGTATCGGTGAGGCCAGCACGGTCGCTCCGACCATCACGGCCACTAACGCGACTGCCACTTCGGCGCTTGTTCCTGGTGCCGCTGCGACCACTGTCTCCTTGACGGGTACCGGCTTCAGCCAGTACTCGCAGGCGTTGGCATTCGTTGGAACGGGTACCGCCGCTGGTGGCGTTACCGTGAGCAACCCCTCGGGCAACACCGGTACGGCCATAACGTTCAACGTTTCGGCCGCGACGGGTGCCACTGCTGGTCCGTTCAACATCATCGTTTTCAACAACGGTGTAACGGCTCCGGTTAACGCTACGAGCGCTGGTGGCAGTAACGCCTTCCCCGCTGCCGTTTCGGTGGCCGGTCCGGTTATCACCTCACAGACTCCCACTGGTCTCGCCGTTGGCGCGCCCGCGGGCACGGTCGTGACGTTGACCGGTACGGGCTTCACGAACACCACTACTGGAGCTGTCACTGACGGCGCCGGCGGTGCTTTGGCGGGCATCATCTCGTACGTGAGTGCGACGACGATGAACCTGGTGATCACGACGTCACCCATCGCCGCTGACCAGACGAACCCGCCCTCCATCACGCTTCACGATGTGGCGAACGGCGTCTTCTCACCGGCCTTCACGATGAAGATCGATGCCGCTCCGGTGGTCACTGGTCTTACCTACGCGGTCGGCACTGACGTGGGCGTGGGCGCTACTGCCCAGGCCGTAACGATCAATGGTTCCGGCTTCGCGACGGGCGTGACGGTTGGCAGCTTCATCAACGGCAACAGCGCGGCTGACCCTGATGTCACCGCGACGGTGACCAGCATCAACCTGACTGGTACGCAGATCAAGGCGACGATCGCCATCAAGGCGGGCGACACCAACTTGGCCGATGGCTACACCGTCACCAACACTGACGGCGGCGTCTTCAAGGTGCCGGTTTCGCTGACGGCTCTTGTCATCGGTGCTGGTCCGACCATCACCTCAGTATCGCCAGCGTCGGGTGCTCCGAGTGCCACGACAGCCTTCACCATCACCGGTACGGGATTCCAGACGGGCGCCAATGTTACGGCCTCCTCGGACGGAACCTGCGGTAGTGCGACGGTTGCTAGTGCCACCTCGATCACCGTCTCCTGCACCCTGGGAGCTGCCTCGGCAACACCGGTCACTCTTGCGGTGACCAACGTTGACGGCGGCTCTGCGACGTCGGCTACGGTCCTGGTTGCTTCGGCACCAGTGGCCACTGGCCCTCACGCTTCTGGTGTGCACGGATCCGCTGTAGTCGGCAAGACGGTAACGCTCACGATCTCAGGCTCTGGCTTCTCTGGCCAGCCGAGGATTTCGAGCACCGGTGCTGGAGTTAAGGCGACTGTGTCGCACGACACTGGCCACTTGCTCACGATCCGCGTAACGGTTTCGGCTAAGGGCGCTAAGGGTGAGCACACCTTTACGATTACCGAGGCCAACGGCAAGTCTTGCCGTGTGAATTACAAGACCGTGTAGTTTGTAGCTCGTAAGAAGTTTGAAGAAGGCCCCCTCGAAAGAGGGGGCCTTCTGATTTGATGATTATGAACTGTGTTTGTGAATGAATGAACAATCAGACAAGAGTTGCTGTGTCACAGCATTGTCGATTTGTTTTCTCAGAAATGTGGCATTCTCAGGCTACTCACAGGGTCTAATTGATGAATAGTAGATATTTCACGGGTAGCCTTTAGGTGAGACATTGAGTGATGTCTTACGACAAATTTCAAATTGAGAGTGGGATCACCATGGATTTAATGAAAAATCGTGGAGGTGGCCGAGCGCTGCGATCCACACTTAGCAAGGTTCTTTCGGTAGGTGCCTGTTCAGCCCTTATGGCGACCGGAGCTCTACTGGTTATCGCCTCGCCCGCCTCTGCGGCCACTGCCGCGAGTCAGGTGGCATTTACCACGGCGCCCCCTTCGGCAGTTACCGTCAGCACGAATATCACCACCTTCAAAGTGACCATCGAGGGCACTGATGGCAACGTCGCCAACAACGACTTGACGGACACGGTCACGATCACGTCGGGATGCACGCTTGGTGGAACCCAAGCTGTTGCGGCGGTCGCGGGCGTGGCGACTTTCAGTGCACTGCAGATCACTTCGCTAGGAGCTTGCACGTTGACGGCAACGGACACTTCCAACACGTTGACGACTGCGACCAGTGGCACCGTCACTTCGTACGCCACGACGGCCACGAAGTTGGGCTACTCGGTCGCGCCACCGGTAACGGCAACCTCGGGCGTGCCTCTGACGTCGTTCGCGGTGTCAGTGGAAAACGGTGCCGGTGCCGTTGCTTCGAATGACCTCACGGACACGATCACCATTACTTCGGGGTGCACCCTCGGGGGTACGGTGGCCGCCACGGCGGCATCGGGTACAGCGACGTTCGCGTCGCTCATCATTGAAGCTGGTTCGGCCTGTGTCCTTACCGCTACCGACACGACGAACCCCAGCACGGTGACTGCGGCGGCCAGTTCGGCCATCGCGTTGAGTGGTGGCGCCCCCGCCAAAGTGGTCTTCACGACGGAGCCGCCAGCAACAGCTCTTCAGTCGGCCGCCTTGACCACGTTCAAGGTCTCCGTCGAGGATTCCCTCGGCAACGTGGACCTGACCGGTACCGGTTCGACCGATACGGTGACGATCACGACGTCCACCTCTGGTTGCACCATCGGTGGCACGGCGTCTGCGGTCGCGGTTGCGGGCGTGGCCTCCTTTAGCGCCCTGACCATCACCTCGACCGGTTCCTGCGCTCTCACGGCCACGGACGCCTCGAGGACGGTTACGACCGGTGTCAGTTCCGCTGTCGACAGCCAGGGTCCCCAGGCTGCGCTCTCGGTCACCTCTGTGACCGGCTACCTCGGTTACCCCCTGACTCTCGCCACGAGCGGTGGATCAGGCACGGGCGCGGTCACCTACACCGCCGTCGTCGGCACGGCCGGCGGCTGTGTCGTCACCGGTAGCTCGCTCACGGTGACCAGTCTGGGCACGTGCACCGTCACGGCGACCAAGGCTGCCTCCACCACCAACACGGCGATTTCGTCCGCGGCGACCACGGTGACCTTCGTCACCCCGGTCCCCAAGCCCATCCGGGTCATCGGATTCGTCACGGCCGGCAAGACCAAGAACATCAGCATCTCCGGTCTGTACTTCTCTGGTCGTCCCAGGATCAAGAGCAGCCACGCCGGCACCACAGCCCTGGTGACCAGGGACACCGGCAAGTCGCTCACGGTCAAAGTCACCGTGAAGGCGGGATCGAAGAACGGCACCTACACGTTCACCGTCACGCTGGCCAACGGCAACTCGGGCCACGTGCGCTACGTACAGAGGAACTAGTTAGTCCCTCGCAGTCGCTGGAGAAGGCCCCCTCGAAAGAGGGGGCCTTCTCCTTGCGCCGTTGACGTATCTAGGCGTCGGCGCGCAGAGACCAGGTGGTGCCGTCGGGCGTGTCACGCACGTCGATGCCGGCGTTGACCAGCGAGTCGCGCAGCTCGTCGGCCAGTTCGTACTGGCCGCTCGCGCGCGCCGTCACCCGGGCCGCCAGGACCCCGTCGACGAGCGGCGTGGGGTCGATGAATCCCTCGCCGCCGGAGACGCTCATCTGCACCAACTGGGCCAGGGCCTCGACGGCGTCCGGTCCGCCGTCGAGCACGCACTGGGCGAGGTCGCGGGGCCGGTTCGCGGGTACCCCGGCGTCGGGGACATCGGCGGGCGGTTCGGCCTCGATCGTCTGCAGTTCGCCCAGGGGCGTGCTCGAGCCGTTCTCGAGCACCCGCACAGTGCCGCCGAGTCGCCAGTAGCCGTGGGACTTGCCGAGCACGCTCAGCGTCTCGTGCTCGAGGTCGAGCACGAGGGCGGTGTGCTCGTCGACGCCCAAGGTCGCGACCCCGGGGGGAAGTTCGCGCTCCATGAGGGCGAGTCGCCGTTCGCCCAGGTAGCAGCGGCTCGTGTCGTAGTCGCGGCCCTCGCGGTTGTCGTAGTGGGGGATCACCACGCAGTTGAGACCGAAGGCCGCCATGAGGTTGAGGCCGTCGATCCAGTAGGGGGCGGCGCCGACCTTGTAGATCTCGTAGATCGGCGCGCAGTAGGCCCCGACGGTGGCCGTCGCCGCCGAGGAGAAGCACAGGGTGCCGCCGGCGTCGAGCACGTGGCGCAGGTCCGAACCGAGTTCCAGGGGCCGCCACTGGGCCAGCGCGTAGCTCGGGCTGCCGGGCCCGGCGAAGACGTAGGTGGCGCCGCGGACCTGTTGCTTGAAGATGGTGCGCTCGAGCTCGCTCGAGCGGTCGTAGGAGGTGAAGTGCAGGGGCTCGACCTGCGTGTGCAGCGAGGTCGAGAAGTAGTCGAGCAGCTTCTCGGTCATCTGAGGCACGTTCTCCTGGAACCCGTAGGCGCTGTCGAGGTTGACGGCGCGCACCTCGATGAGCCGTTTGAGGAGTTGACGGTGGATCTTGGTCATCCCCGGAGCCGTCTCGCCCGAGCCGAGCAGTGCGAGGACGCCCTTAGACATGCTGGCATCGTATCGCCCCCGCCCAGCACGGGCGCCGGGACCGTTCGCTAAATTGGGGTGATGAGTGGTGTCGTCTTCCAGGTCCGCGAGCGAGCGCGCGGTAACGTCACCACGCCGATGATGATCTGGGCGAGCGTGATGGCGGTGGTGCTCTTCCTCTACGAGGCGAACTGGGGCTCGCACACCGGCGCGGTGTGGGCGGGGATCATCGCGACCGCGCTCTTTGGCGTCTACCTCGGTTGGCGCCGGCGCGGGGCGGCCGTCTTCGTCGCGCCGCTCGTCAGCTGGCTCTTCGCCTGGCTGCCGTTGTGGATCGCGGCGATGATCCATGACGGCTTCTTCAAGGGCTTCTTCGTCGGGCTCTTCCTCATCACGATCGGCTGGATTGGGATCGGCTTCGTTGAGTTCTTCGGACTGGGCGCGGTGACCTTCATCGTGCGCTCGTTTCGAGGTCCGGGCGACACGCGCGGACCGGACGTGATCATCTTCGGGCCCGACGGCTCGTAGGGACCGATTCTCCCGAGTCGGGAACTAGCGAGTTAGAGCCCGCTGGAGAACTCTCCCGGGGCGTCGAAGGCCACTTCCTCCGAGAGGGGCTTCACGTGGGCCGTCGTGCGCAACGGGATCTCCTTCATCAAGAAGCTGAGGGCGAAGGCCGCGATCGCGAAGGGCACGGCCACGACGAAGACGGTCTGCAGGGAGTGGCTGAACGCGTCGATCACCTGGGTACGCGCGGCCGGAGGCAGCAGTCGTATCTGGGACGGGTTGTCGACGATGGTTCCGCCCTGCATCATCTTGAGCACGCTGGCTGAGGCGTGGCTGCGCAGGTCGGCCAGCAGGCGGCTGTTAAAGACGGCGCCCAGCACGGCCACGCCGAAGGCGCCACCGATCGTGCGAAAGAAGGTCGCGGTCGCGGTCGCCGTGCCGAGCTGCGAATGGGGTACCGCGTTCTGCACCGCGACGACGAGCACCTGCATGGCCAGTCCGATCCCGAGCCCCACGACCACCATGTAGATGGCGATGTAGCCGAACGAGGTCGCTGGCCCGAGGGTCGCGAGCATCGCCAGGCCCAGCGCGAGCACGGCCGATCCGAGGATGGGGAAGATCTTGTAGCGACCGGTCTTGGAGACGAGTCGCCCACTGACGATGAAGGTGGTCAGCATCCCCCCCACCATCGGCAGCAGCTCGAGTCCCGACTTGGTCGGCGACGCGCCGTGCACGATCTGCAGGTAGAGGGGCAGGTAGATGATCGCGCCGAACATCGTGAAGCCGATCACGAAACCGACTGTCGAGGCGGCGCTGAAGGTGCGGATGCGAAAGAGGTCGAGCGGGATTATCGGTTCGGCGGCCCTCAGCTCGACCAGGCAGAAGATCGCCAGCATCGCCACCCCGCCGATGCCGAGCATGAGGATCATGGTCGATCCCCACGCGTAGGTGGTGCCGCCCCAGGTGGTGAGCAGGATCAGGGCGACCACGCCGGCCGAGAGGAACGTCGTGCCCCACCAGTCGATCTTGTGGCGCACGCGGGTCGTGGGCACGTGCAGCACGATGGCGATGGCGAACATGGCGACGATGCCGATGGGGACGTTGATGTAGAAGATCCAGCGCCACGAGACGTGCTGGGTGAACCAACCGCCCGCGAGCGGGCCCAGGATGCTCGAGAGGCCGAAGACGGCGCCGAAGTAGCCCATGTAGCGTCCCCGCTGGCGCGGCGGGATGACGTCACCGATGATGGCCTGGGCGCCGACCATCAACCCACCGGCGCCGATGCCCTGCAGGGCGCGGCACGAGATCAGCTGGATCATGTCGTGCGACAGTCCCGACAGCATCGAGCCGATCAGGAAGATGATGATGGCCAGCTGGAAGAAGTTCTTGCGGCCGTAGAGGTCGCCGAACTTGCCCCACAACGGCAGCGAGATGGTCGAGGAGATCAGGTAGGCCGTCACGACCCAGGACAGGTGGTTCAGGCCGTGCAGGTCGCCGGCGATCGTGGGCAGGGCCGTCGAGACGATCGTCTGGTCCAGCGCGGCGAGGAACATGCCCAGCATCAGGGCGAAGAGGATCACCAGGATCCGGCGGTGCTCCTCCGGGGAGAACTCGTGCTCCTCGGGCGCGCTCGTGGGTTCGGTCGTGGCACTAGTCACGGTTCTTCTCCATTTCACTTCGTATCGATCCGGCAAATCGTTCCAGCATGGCGGCGAAGGCCGAGAGGTCCTGCTCGCTCCACTCCTCGAACATCCGCGCGAGCAACTCGCGGTGGGCGCCGAGGACCCGCTCCAGGGTCTCGCGTCCGTTGCTGGTCAGTTGGATGCGGTTCGCCCGGCGGTCGTCGTGGTCGGCCTCGCGGGTGACGAAGCCGAGTCGTTCGAGCTGCTGCACCTTGCGCGTGACCGTCGGAGGGTCGACGCCGAGCAGTTCGGCCAGGTCGGTGACGCGCAGGGACGACTCCTCGTGCAGGTGCAGCTTGAAGAGCAGCGCGACGCCCGCTTTGTCCAGTCGAACCCCGGCCGCCTGCAGCAGGCTCTCGTGGGCCCGTACCTGGTTGAGCGACTGGGACATGATCTGCAGGCTCTGCTGGATCTGTACGATCGAATCGCGCGAAAGGCCGTCGACAGGGCCTGTCGCTAAAGTATTTGCTTTCGGCACACAACTATCCTAGGGGATGGATCGGGGCCCGTGACAAGAAATTCCTTCCGCGGGGACGCTGGTGATGGACCCGCGAAGGGGCCGACCCCGGGGTCGCCCGGCCCGTCGTCGGTCACGGCGCCCGTCGGGGCCGGTAACTTCACTGAAGCGGCTGGCAACCGCGATACCCCCAATCGCGCCCAGGAGAATGAATGCGTCACGTCGGTCTCTTCATCGCTCGGATCGTCTTTGGTGGGTACCTCTTCGTGCACGGAACCCAGAAGCTCTTCGGCTGGTTCGGGGGTTCGGGCCTCGCAGCGACCGGAGCCGGATTCGAGAAGCGCGGGATGCGTCCGGGCAAGGCCATGGCGGCCCTGGCCGGGATCAGCGAGGCCGGCGGGGGACTCCTCACGGCCACCGGCGTCGCGGACCCGCTGGGACCGCTGATCATCGCGACCACGATGGCCGTCGCGTCGACGACCCATCGTGAACAGGGTCCGCTCGCTCGGGACCGGGGCTACGAGTTGCCCCTCACCAACCTGGTGATGGCGCTCGCGCTGATGAGCGCCGGCACCGGGGTTCTGCGTCTCGGACCGCACCTACCCAAGTCCCTCACCCGCAAGGCGATGCTCGGGGGCGCGGTGCTCGCCTCGATCGCCATCGCCCAGCAGCTGAGCGAAGCCAAGAAGCAGGCCGGTCTCGCCGCGGCCCCTGTCGAATCAACCGTCGCAGAGTCTGCGTCGTAAAGAGAAAGTAGAAGAGATGAAGGAATCACTGAAGCAACTGCACGAGTCCGTCGGCCACCTGGCCGAGGTCGTGGCGACGATCGATCCCGAGAAGTACACGTCGCCGGCCTACCCCAAGGAGTGGTCGATCGCGGACACGATGTCGCACATCGGATCGGGGGCCGTCATCCTCAGCCAGCGCTTCGACGACATCGTGGCCGGCACCGAGTACGACCAGGCCTTCCACCAGGGGGTCTGGGACGAGTGGAACGCGAAGGCGCCCGAGGACCAGGTGGCCGATGCCCTGGTGGCCGACGGCGCCCTGCTCGACCGCCTCCAGATGATCGACGAGGCCGGTCGAGAGGCCTTCGAGTTCTCGATGGGGCCGATGACCTTCGACTTCAACGGCTTCGTCAGCCTGCGCCTCCAGGAGCACGTGCTGCACACCTGGGACATCGAGGTCATGGGCGACGGCTCGGTGACGTTGAGCGAAGGGGCCGCCGCCATCATCATCGACCGCACCCCGATCTACGTCGGGTTCGCCGCCAAGCCGATCGGCGAGGACCTGGAGGTACGCGTGCACACGAGCGATCCCGAGCGCAGTTTCCTCCTGAGCTTCGCCGGCGAATCGGTCACGCTCGCGGTGAACGAGCACGGGGGCAACGTCGACTTAGAGCTGCCGGGCGAGTCCTTCGTGCGGCTCATCGCCGGCCGCCTGGATGCCCAGCACACGCCGCGCTCCGTCGCGGGCGAACGTCTCGACGACCTGCGCCGGGCCTTCCCCGGGTACTA
Organism: Acidimicrobiales bacterium; assembly: GCA_050010495.1. Classification (GTDB taxonomy): domain Bacteria; phylum Actinomycetota; class Acidimicrobiia; order Acidimicrobiales; family RAAP-2; genus RAAP-2. Next base: position 1,695 of record JBEKKW010000002.1, on the reverse strand, counting down.
GACCCCGGTCGGCGCGACCCGTCGGTGGACGGTTCATTGTGAACGACCCACGGGTCAGGTAACGGCGGGCGCGAGGCGCCGCCAGTCGTCCAGTGGCGCCGCCAGTCGGTCGGCGCCGAGCACCTGGAGACAGACGTGGTCGGCCCCGGCCCGGCGGTGCTCGTCGACGCGCGTGAGCACAGCCGTCTCGTCGCCGTGCACGACCATCGCGTCGCAGAGTCGCGTCGATCCTCCGCGCACGAAGTCCTCGTCGGAGAATCCCAACCGGCGCCAGCTGTTCTTGTAGTTCTCGAGACCGGTGTAGAACTCGAGGTGGTCGTGGGCCCGGCGCAGGAACTCGTCACGGTCCTGGCCGAGCACGACGGCCTGCTCGACGCAGAGCAGGCCGTCGGCGACGTCCGGGCGGGCGAGGGCGGTGTGCTCGGGCGTGACGAGATAGGTGAGCACGCCGTCGGTCATCTCGGCGCCCAGTCGCAGCATCTTCGGCCCCAGGGCTGCGATCACGCGCGCGTAGGGATGTTCCCCCTCGCTGGCCATCATGGGGGCGGCGTCCATCGCCGCGAGGTACGCGCGCATGGTCTCGAGCGGCGCGACGTACTCGTGACCGCGCAGGCGCTCCACGAGGGGACGGTGGCTCACCCCGAGGCCCAGCACGAAGCGGTCGGCGTAGGCGCCGTTGAGGGTCCGGGCGCCGTTGGCGGCGGCCACCGCGTCGCGGGCCCAGATGCTGGCGATCCCGGTCGCGACGGCCATCGTCGACGTCGACGCCAGCGCGAGACTGGCCCCGATGAAGGCCTCGCGGCCCCACGCCTCGGCCAGCCACAGCGCGTCGTAGCCGAGCGACTCGAGTTCGCTCGCGGTCTCGCCCGCGCGGGTCGGCTCGATCCAGTCGAAGACCAACGTCCAGATCCCTACGGTGCCGCGCAGTCGTTCGAGCGAGGGGGGCGGGGTCGACATGGTCTCAGATTACGCAGCGTTTGCCGGCCTCTCGCTGGGGCGACCACAATGGTGCCATGGCCTATTTCGTCCTGGCGCTCTCGGCGTGGTTGCTCATCAGCGCGTCCACGGCGCTGCGACCAGGGCGAAAGGGCATCTTCGCCGCCCTGGCCTATCCGGTGGGCTGGGCCGCCGGGGAGTTGGCGGCCCAGGCGATCGTCGCCGAGGCGTTGCTGGTGGGCCTGCTCCTGTGGTGGGGCTGGCCGCGGACCCACGCGCTGAGCGCTGTGATCGAGTCGTTGGTCGCGCTGGTGGTGCTGGCCAACGTCATCCTGGTGATGATCTCCTTCTACGCTCGGCGCATCGTGCGCCTGGCCATGGCCAACAGTCCGCGCCGGGCGCTGCGCGTGCCGTCGCCGCGTGAGGACCGCTTCGGCGTCTGGTGGCGCACGGCCCTGCAGATCCCGTTGCATCCGCGCCATATGCAGATCATCCGCGACCTGGCCTACGGGCCCGAGGCGCGCAACCGGCTCGACATCTGGCGCCTACCCACGACGCCGTCCGACGCGCCGGTGATCTTCTACATCCACGGCGGCGCGTGGACCTTCGGCAACAAGCGTGAGCAGGGGCGACCGATGCTGCACGAGTTCGTCGAGCGGGGCTGGATCGCGGTGGTGTGCAACTACCGCCTGGCGCCCCGGGACCTCTGGCCGGCGCAGATGCTCGACGTGACCCGCACGCTCGGCTGGATCAAGAAGA
>JBEKKW010000001.1:0-130143 GCA_050010495.1 Acidimicrobiales bacterium | reverse complement strand
GCCGGCGGCCAGGGTCGAGCTGGGGCAGACGATGGCGGAGAGGCCGACCATCGGGTCGGTCACGCCGACGCTCGTCAACGTCGTCGTGCCGTTGTTGGTGACCTCGTAGTAGTAGGTGATCGTCTGGCCCGAGGCGGAGAAGCTCGAGACGCTGGCCGACTTGACGAGCGATATCGCCGGGCCCTGGCTCGCGGGAATGGTGAGCGAGCTGGTCGCGGTGACGCACGGCCCGCTGGGCGGTGTGCCCTTCGCGGTGCCGGTGTTGGAGATGGAGCCGTTAGTGACGTCGCCCGTGGTCGTGACGTAGGTGGCGCTGCACTGCTCGGAGGCGCCGGCGGCCAGGGTCGAGCTGGGGCAGACGATGGCGGAGAGTCCGACCATCGGGTCGGTCACGCCAACATGGGTGAGCGTCACGCCACCGGTGTTGGTGACCTTGTAGTAGTAGGTGATCGACTGGCCCGAGGCGGAGTAGCTCGAGACGCTGGCCGACTTGACGAGCGATATCGCCGCGCCCTGGCTCGCGGGAATGGTGAGCGAGCTGGTGGCGGTGACGCACGGCCCGCTGGGCGGTGTGCCCTTCGCGGTGCCGGTGTTGGAGATGAAGCCGTTGGTGACGTCGACCGAAGTCGTGACGTAAGTGGCGCTGCAGGTCTCGGTGGCGCCGGCGGCCAGGGTCGAGCTGGGGCAGACGACCGCGGAGAGACCGGACATCGGATCGGTCACGCCAACATGGGTGAGCGTGACGCCACCGGTGTTGGTGACCTTGTAGTAGTAGGTGATCGTCTGGCCCGAGGCGGAGTAGCTCGCGACGCTGGCCGACTTGACGAGCGAAATCGCCGCCGTGGTGATCGCCGGAATCGTGAGTGAACTGGTGGCCGTGACGCACGGACCGCTGGGCGGCGTGCCCTTCGCGGTGCCGGTGTTGGAAATCGATCCGGCGGTGAGGTCGGCCTGCGTTGTCGTGTAGTTGGCGCTGCACTGCTCAGTGGCGCCGGCGGCGAGCGACGAACTGGGACAGACGACCGCAGAAAGGCCGGGCATCGGATCCGTGACGCCGACTTGGGTGAGCGTCACGCCTCCGGTATTGGTGACGTTGTAGTAGTAGGTGACCGCCTCGCCCGCGGATGAGAAACCGCTGATACTGGCGCTCTTGACGATTGATATCGACGCCGACGTATGCCACAGCGGTCCCGACACCGACGAGGATGACGTGCCGCCCGACCGGGATGTCGCTGCGGATGCGCCGAGAGGCGCCACGACCAGAAAAGTCGTAGCCACGAGCACGAACAGACCGAGCGCCGACAATACTCGGCGGGACGCACAGCTACTTAAAGCCCCACCGCTTTTAACACGCACCAATTCGAACCTTGCCGCCCAACTATTGAGCAAAGGTGACCGTGAGAAATGCAGGACTTCGATCAACCTTTACGCGCAAAATCATTGCTTAGCGTTGGGTTGTCGTCAAGTATATGTGAAGTTTTTGCGCCGACGTTGATGCTTCGACGGCGACGCGCGACGGGGTTCGCAATCGCGTGAAGTTGCGTCGAGCGTCCCCGCACCGGTCCTCGTCGAAAGAAACCGGATGGGCGCCGCGAGCCCCTCGCGACGGTTCCAGGACCGCGGCCGCGGCCCGTCACGAGGTCGCGGGCCCCACCGTCATCGCCGTCCTGGGGCGACGGGCGCTCTTGGAGCGGCGTGAAACCGACGTCACCAAGCGCCCTGAATAGGGTCGCCTGGATTAACTTGGTGGTGACGCGTCGCCGAAGACGTGATCAATCAAGGACTGAGGCACGGTGAGCATGAAAGGGACGCCAAAGAGGGACCGTCACCCCCTCCCCGAGCCGTCACGGACGAGGGTGACCCGTGAAAGGAGCGGTCTGCGATGAAGGTACTGGTGGGAACGGACGTCCAGCCCATTGACGAGGTCGCCGCGTCGATCCGTCAGTACGGGCCCCGGTACACCCGTCGCCTCTACACGGCCCACGAACTCGAATGCTGCGGCGAGGACCCGGTCACCGCCGCCAGCGGCCTGGCCGCGCGCTTCGCCGCGAAGGAGGCCGTGCTCAAGATCCTCGACGGGCCCGAGCCGGCCCCGTGGACGTCAATCGAGGTCCACCGGGGCGAAAACGACCGCCCCGAACTCGTCCTCTCCACTATCGCGGCCGACCAGGCTCGCCGCCAGGGAATCAGGCACCTCTCGGTCAGCCTCAGCCACGGCGGAGGCGTCGCCACCGCAACCGTGGTGGCCCAGGTGTCGCGGCGTCGGATGGTCGCTCGATGAGCGACGTCAAGACGACCGTACGCGAGGTGCTCGAAACACACGGTCGAATGCCCGTTTCCCCGTCGACGTTGGGCGACGATGACGACCTCTACGACAACGGACTGTCCTCGCACGCCAGCGTGAACGTGATGTTGGCCCTGGAGGACGCGTTCGACGTGGAGTTCCCCGATGCCCTGCTGAGAAAGGGCACGTTCCAGACGATTTCGGCAATCTCTGAGGCCCTGGCGTCGATGGGCGTCGTTGATCCGCCGAGCTAGATCGGTGCCAACGAGCGTGCAACATGCCGCCGGCACCGTGAACGGCGCGCGCCGCGACTGCGATGGCTCGCCCCGTCGATCGATCCACGGCATGGACCGCGCATTACCAGATCCAAAGGAGGGGGCCGGGTACCGACCACGCCGCTTGACACCCTACCCGTGCGTGAAATGGTTGAGCATTCACGTCCCCGGCCGTCGTGACTAGCGTGCCAAAGATGGAGGTTGACCCCGCGCGCCTGCGCCGCACCCTTGGCGCCGCCGCGCGGGTGTGGGCCGGCGCCGGTCACCACGAGACGGACGCGGCGTGGTGGATCGCGCTGAGTGGCCAGAACAGCGTGAGCTTGAATCTGGCGTGCAGCCAATCACCCGACTCGACCGTACTGGTCGAGCACTGCCTGGAGCCAGTTCTGGAGCAGAGGAAACCGGCCATCATCATGCTGGCCGGACCGGGCCTCGCCACGGCCCAGACGCTCATCGACGCCGGATGGGTCAACGTCGGCGCGACGCCGTTGATGCTGCTCGCCGGCGCCGTGACCGAGGGGCGACGCGATTCGAGCGTGCGGGCGCTCGCCACCGGAGAACTGCCACTCGCCCGCGAGATCATCACGGACTCATTCGCGCTCGACGAGGCCGGCGCGGCGACCGTCATCCCAGATTCCCCGTCCGATCTCGGAGCGACGGTCTGGGGGCTGTTCGAGGAGGGCCGCCTGCTCAGCGCCGTGACGATCGTGCGCGAAGACGACCTCAGCGTCGTCTGGTCCATGGCCACCCGCGGCGACAGCCAACGCCGTGGTCTCGGTCGACGTCTCCTGGAGTCCGTGTTGACCTACGAGTTCGAACACGGGGCTGAAGGCTCACTCCTGAATTCATCACGGGAGGGGGAGAAGTTGTACCGCGACCTGGGATACGGCGTGGTCGACTACCTCCAGCTCTGGTCGCGGCCGCGCTGGGTTCTCGGTTCCGCCTAGTCCTGAGGCGTAATCGCTCGAATCCACCGAACGAGCGGTCGGTCCTGTCAAATCACGTTGACGGACTGCTACGGCCCGGCTGGCTGAGCGGCTGAAAAGCCGCCAGGCCGGCGTTGGACAGGAGCAGCCGTTCATCCAACTTGTTCGATTTGTTCATGGGCAGGGAATCGACCAGGTCGATGCGGTCGGGCAACATCGTGTCAGGCAGGCGCACCCGGGCCGCCCGCCACAGATCCAACGAGGAGACGGCCCGGTCGGTGATGACGAAGGCGACGATGCCCAGTTCGCCGTCGTGGTCAAAGGTGACGCACGCCGCGGCCGTGACGCCGTCCAGGCTGCGCAGCACGTCGCCCATCTCAATCAGGGAGATCCTCACGCCACTGCGCTTGATCACTCGGTCGGCACGGTCCACGTAGACGTAACGGCCGTCGCCACCGCGAAAGACCAGGTCGCCGGAGCGATAGAGCGTCTCGCCGGGCACCACATCGCGGCGAAGCACGGCCGCGGTGAGATCGGGGGCGTTCCAGTAGCGGTCCATGAGTTGGTCACCCCCGATATACAGCTCGCCAACCCGGTCCGATTCACCAATAACGTCACCGTTCTCATCCACCAAGAAGAAGGAGACGCCGGGGTGGGGAACACCGATCGGCACGGTCCCATCAGCGATTATTCGAGGCGCTAGTTCCTGATGGGTCACGGCGATCGTCGTTTCGGTGGGACCGTAGCGATTAAAGACCACGAGACGCGGCGCCCACGACCGCAACGTCACCAGATCACTGGCGAGACAGGCCTCGCCGCCCAGCGCAACGGTGGCCAGGGTCGAGTCGGCGAGCCGTCCGACCTCGGGGCTCGCCAGCAGGATCCGCAAATAGCTGGGCGTGAATCCGCTGAAGGTGATGGATTCCCCGTCGACCGTGTTGAAGAAGGTCCGCGCGAACAACAGGGCGTCGCGGGGCCTCATCACGGCCAGTCCGCCGCGGTAGAGGGTGGTGAACACCGTGCCGAACGAGCCGTCGAAATGGAAGGGCGACACACACAGGGTTCGTGTCGACGGACTGAGGCCGAGCGCGGTGCTGGCCGCGCTCACGGCCGCGGCGAATGCCGTGGTTCCGATCAGTACACCTTTGGGGGTGCCCGTCGTACCCGAGGTGTAGATGGCGTAGGCCGGTCGGGGCGACACAGCGAGCGGCTCGACCCGGTCCGCGTGGCGCAGTTCGGAGATCGCCGTCACGGCGACGCCACCGAGCGTCGCGGCAGCCGGCGCGCCCTCGACGGCGTCCGAGCTCACCACGACGCGTGGGTCGCAGTCGCCCACGATGGCGGCGAGGCGCGCTTCGGGATCGGTGACGGCCAGGGGGACGAAGATCGCGCCGACCCACAGGCTGGCCAGTGCCATCACGACGAAGTCGACCGAGTTCGCGATGAGCAGGGCCACCCGATCGCCCTCGACGACGCCACGGGCGACCAGTCCCGCGCCGAGTTGGGCCGCCTCGTCGACCAGTTGGCCGTAGCTCAACTCGCGATCGAGATCCTTCGCGGCCAGATGCTGCGGGTCACGACGGGCGTGGGCGATGACCTCGTGGAGTACGTCGGGGGCGCCCACCGCTAGAGCGCGGGGCCCGGCTGGACGCCGCGCAGCAGGCGGCCGGGCAACTGACCGGTCGCGACACCGTCCTCGAAGGTGACCGCACCGCGTTTGACCGTGTAGCGGTAACCGGTGGACGCCTGGAGGAATCGACGGCCGCCCGCGGGCAGGTCGGTCACGATCCCCGGCGGGGCGCACTCGAGGTTCTCGAGGTCGATGACGTTGAGGTCGCCCAGCATCCCGGGCGCCACCAGACCACGGTCGAGCCAACCGAAGTGCGACGCCGGGCGCCGCGTCAACTGGTGCACGACGGACTCGATGGGAATGCGGTCGTCGCCGGTGCGGTCCCGGGCCCACATCGTCATGTAGGTCGTCGTCATGCTGCCGTCGCAGATCTGGCCGCAGTGGGCCCCGGCGTCGGAGAGGCCGAACATCGCCACCGGCGAGGCGATCATCTCGCGCACGGCCTTCAGGTTGCCGTCGGCGAAGTTGAACAGCGGCACGTAGATGAGCTGGCGCCCGTCGCGCTGGAGCTGGACGTCGTAGGCGTAGGCGAGGGGATCGATCCCGAGGCCGCGCGCAGTGGCGCCGAGGGACCGGCTCCGATCGAGGTCGTAGTTGGGCGGATCGTCCAGGACGAACATGTCGTCGAAGCGTCCGAAGAAGGCGTAGCCCGCGAAGGCCCCCTCGCCGGTGGTCAGCGTCGTTATCCCCTCGAGGATTCGCCGGCGCAGTTCGGGGTCGCGCAAAGCGGCGACCCGCTCGGCCAGCGGAAGGCCGGCGACCCGGGCGTAGGCGCGAGACGGTGTCAGCACGCAGGTGGTGGCTTCGAGGCCGAGCAGCACCCCGATGGGCCGCGGCGCGACCTGGGCCTTGACGTCGAAACCCTGCGACTGCAGCGACGTCGCGAGGTCCATGAGCTCACGCCAACGCCACGGCGCGGCGACGTCCTGCTGGACGGTGTAGCTGACCGGACGGCCGCTGGCCCGGGCGAACTCGCTCACCAGGGCGCGTTCGGAGGCGGCGAAGTCGTCGTCGGTCGTGCAGTAGCTGTCCGAGAGCAGCTGGAAGACGCCGCGGTTGGTAGCGCGCAGCACCGAGGCGAGGGCCAGCAGCTCCGGTTCGCGCGCGCGCAGCGTGCCCAGGTTCGCGCCGGCGCTGGTGCGGTGGCGTTCGGTGCGCGACGTCGAGACCCCGAGGGCCCCGGCGTCGAGGCCCTGTTCGAGCAGTCGGGCCATATCGCCCAACTCGTTCTCGTCGGGGTGCTCGCTCGGGTCGGCCCCCCGGTCGCCCATCACGAAGGCGCGCAGCGCGGCGTGGGGCACGTGCGAGCCGATGTCGATGGTCCGTGACTGGCGATCGAGCGCGTCGAGGAACTGCGGGTACGACTCCCAGTCCCAGCGCAGCCCCTCGTGCAGCGCCGTGCCGGGGATGTCCTCGACCCCCTCCATCATTTCGATCAGCCAGTCGTGGCGATCGGGTTCGACCGGGGCGAAGCCCACGCCGCAGTTGCCCATGGCCACCGTCGTGACGCCGTGCTGGGAGGAGGGGGCCAGCCACGGGTCCCACGTGGCCTGGCCGTCGTAGTGGGTGTGGGGATCGACGAATCCCGGCGTGACCAGCTGTCCGTCGGCGTCGATCTCGCGGCGGCCCCGGGCGATGTCGTCGCCGACCGCGACGATCTGCTCGCCTTCGACGGCGACGTCGGCGCGGCGCGGCGGAGCGCCCGAACCGTCGACGACGAGGCCGTTGCGGATCACCAGGTCGGCGCTCACGAGCCGTCACCGCCCTGCATCACCCAGCGGCGCAGGGGCCGACGGGCCTCGTTGAGCTCCTCGAACTGGGCGTCGCTCAGGGTGATGTCCGCCGCGGCGCAGTTCTCCTCGAGATGCGCGAGCGTGGAGGTGCCCGGGATGGGCAGCATCACCGGCGAACGTCGCAGCAGCCACGCCAGGCCGACCTGGGGGACGGTGGCGCCCAGTTCGTGGGCCAGCCGGTCGAGCGGCCCGCCCGGGTCGGCGAGCTTTCCGCTGGCCAGCGGACCCCACGGCATGAACCCGAGCTGGTGGCGCTCGCAGTGGTCGATGACGTCGTCGGCCCCGCGCTGGGCGACGTGGTACTGGTTCTGCACGCTGACCAGCGGCACGATGGCCAGGGCCTCGTCGATCTGGTCGCCGTTGACCTCGGAGAGACCGACCTCGCGGACCTTGCCCTCGTCGCGCAGGGCCTTGAGCAGCCCGTACTGCTCCGCCGCCGGCACCCGCGGATCGACCCGGTGCAACTGAAAGAGGTCGATCTGCTCCACGCCCAGTCGTCGCAGGCTCCCTTCGCACTGGCGGCGCAGGTACTGCGGCTCGCCCTTGACCTTCCACCGGTCGGGGCCCGAGCGGGTGAAGCCGGCCTTGGTGGCGATCTTTAGCTGCGGGGGATAGGGGTGCAGTGCCTCGCGGATCAGCTCCTCGGCGACGTGGGGACCGTAGGAGTCGGCCGTATCAAAGAGGTCGACGCCGAGGACGACTGCGCGCCGCAACACGCTGATCGCCTCGTCATGGTCCCGCGGCGGGCCCCAGATGCCCCGCCCGGTCAGTCGCATGGTGCCAAAGCCCAGCCGGTGCACGGTCAGCGAGCCCAGTTGCATCGTGCCCGAGCCAGCCACCATTGCCCGTATCCCCTTTAGAGTGACCCCGCAGAGCCCGCTTTCGAACGCGAAATCCCTTGAACGGGTTTTCGTCAATCCTACCTGCACTCTTGCCCAACATTCCGACAACGCAGTGCTCTCGGGCATCGACGGCGTAACCTGTTTTGACGGCGTGAGCGAAGAAAGGACCACCGTAAGCATGAAATTGCGGTGTCAACTAGCAAGGGCTCACCGTTGGGACCGATCGAACATCGTCACGGCCAGGCCGGTGCGATGATCGAGTTCGCCATCGTGGGATTGGGTTCGTGGGGGCTCTGCGTGCTCGAACGCACCGTGAACCGGGCGCGCCAGATCGACACGCTGGTCCGCCTGCACCTGGTGGAACCGGGCCAGCTCGGCGGCGGCGTCTACGCCGTCGAGCAACCCGACTACCTGGTGCTCAACAATCCCTGCGGGCAGCTCTCGCTGTACGCCTCGCCCGACAGCGACGAGGACCCGCCGTACGCGATGGGCCTGTTCGAATGGGCCGTCGACCGGGGCTACACCTGGGTGGGCTACGAGTGCCGGATCGACCCGGCCGGACGGCCCATCCTCTCCACCGACTACCTGCCGCGGCGTCTCATGGGCGAATACCTCAACTGGTTCTTCGAGACCCTGCTCGCCAACGTGCCGGCCAACCTCGAGGTCGTGCGCCACTTCGCCGCGGCCATCGACATCACGCCCCAGATCGGCGACCGTGAGCTGATCTCCCTCGATGACGGAACCTCGATCAGCGTCCAGCACGTGGTGCTGACGTCGGGCCACACCTTGAACGACGAGCCCGTCGTCAACGCGCTCGACGTGCGCTACCTGAGGCCCTACCCGGTCGAACATTTCGACGACGTGCTCGCCGCGGGCGCGCCGGTGGCCATCGCGGGCATGGGCCTGGTCGGATTCGACCTGATCACCGCCTTCACCATCGGACGCGGCGGCAGCTACGACGACCTGGGCGATCGCAAGCGCTACCGTCGAAGCGGCGACGAACCGGACATCTACCTCTATTCGAGGTCGGGGGTGCCCTACTGCGCCAAGTCGGCCCACGGGATAGACCCCTACGGCGAGTACCGGCCCATCGTCTGCACGCCCGAGGCCTTCGCCGAGCTGACCAATCCCTCCGGTTCGGCCCTGCGCCGACGAGTCGACTTCCGCCGGGACCTCCTGCCCCTGCTCTTCGCCGAGATGCAGGGCCGCTACTACACCCAGGCCGCCTTCTTGAAGGGCGGCACTGAGGCCGCCGCCGCGATGCGCGACCAGCTGCGAACGGCCTGGGTCGACGGCCACTTCGACCAGGTGGTCGGTCGCCTCGAGTCGACCTACGGCCGCTTCGACCCCGCCGGTCACGTCTTCGCCGACGCCGACGCCAGCTACGTCTCGAGCGAGGCCTACCAGAGCCACGTGTACGAGATGATCGAGACGGACCTCGATGAGGCGCTCACGGTGGGCGGCAGCCCGGTCAAGGCGGCGCTCGAGGTGACGCGCATCCTGCGAGACCAGCTTCGCTCGGTGATCGAGTTCGGCGGCCTCTCGCTCGAGTCCTATATCGACTTCCAGTCGAACGTGCGCGGGCGCATCAACCGGTTCGAGGCCGGGCCACCGCCGCTGCGCTCCCAGCAGCTCCTGGCGCTGCTCGACGCCGGCGTCGTGCACGTACCCTTCGGCCCCCATCCCTCGGTCACGGCCACGGCCGACGGCGAGGTGACGATCAGGTCCACCAGGCTCGCCAAACCGGTCGAGGTGACCGTGACCAAGGTGGTGCGGGGCCACCTCGACCTGCCGTCGCTGGCCCGGTCCCGCTCGGCGCTGCTGAGCCGGCTGTACGCCAAGGGCCGCCTGACCCAGCTGAGCTACGGCGCGACGGCCGTCGGCAGCGTCGCCATCAGTCGGGACTTTCACCCCTACGACGCCGAAGGCCGACTGCAGACCCGCCTCTCACTGCTCGGGGTGCTGACCGAGGGGGTGCGGTACTTCACCCACTACCTACCCTCGCCGCGCAGCCGGCTACGGGCGGTGCTCGACGCTCAGCTGTGCGTCGAAGCCATCATCGGCTGACGCCGCGCGTTCCCCGCCGGGCCTCTCGCAGCACCGTGCGCACGGTGAAGACCGGCGAGAGGACCAGGGCCTGTAATAGCGCGACCACCATCGCGCGGCTGTCGTGTCGCTCGCGCGCCCCCTTGGCCCGCTGCATCAGGGCCTGCACGCGGTCGCTCGGGATCATCGTCAGACCCCGGCGCGCCGCTCGCACGTTGTCGCTCTCCCCGCGCGACTGCGCCGCCACGAGGTGCTGGTGCAGGGTGAGCTTGATCAGGCCGCCACCCTTGGACGTGCCGGCCCACACGTTCGTCTCGTGGATCCGGTACTCGGTGAGGACCTCGGGCAGGAAGCCGATCGACGTCTCGCGCGAAAGCCGGTAGAGGAAATCGAGGTCCTCGCCGAGCGAGTAGAGCGGGTTGAAGCCGCCCACGTCCTGAGCGAGCACCTTGCGCACCATGGTCGACGAGACGAGGATCGCCCCGTCGCCGCGCAGGTAGTCGACGTAGCGGCTCTGCTTCGACGCCCCGGCGCCGATGACGGCCCCGGCCGAATCGATGATCCGGAACTGGGTGTGGCAGGCCCCCAGGTGGGGATCGCTCATCACCTCACGCTGGGCGAGCAGGCGGCCCGGCAGCATCCGGTCGTCGTCGTCCAACAGGGCGACCAACTCCGATCGGGCGAGGCGGATCCCCACGTTGCGCGAGATCGACGCGCCCCGATTGGGCTGGCGAAAGACGCGCAGACGTCCGTCGCTCTCCTCCAGGTCCGAGAGGTCCTCCTGGCAGCCGTCAAGGACGACGATCAGCTCGAAGTCCTTGAGGCTCTGCGCCTGCACCGACGCGATGGCCTCGCGCAGGAAGGGCCCGCCACGAAAGCTGGGTATGACGACGCTCACTGCCGGCCCGTCCTGGGCCGTCACCGCGCTCCCGCGAGGGCCGCCGTCAGCGCCTGGTCGATGTCCTCGATCAGGTCGTCCACGTGCTCGAGCCCGATGGACAGACGGATGGTCTCGGGCGCTATGCCGGCCGCGAGCAGTTCGTCCGCGCTCAACTGGCGATGGGTCGTCGAGGCCGGATGGATCACCAGCGACTTGGCGTCACCCAGATTGAGCAGCCGCTTGAACAGCTGCACCGAGTCGAAGAAGGCCAGTCCCGCTTCGTACCCGCCGGACACGCCGAAGGTGATGATCGACGGGACGCGACCTTTGAGATAACGCTCGGCCAGCTCGTGATAGGGATTGTCGGGGAATCCGAGGAAGCTCACCCATTCGACGCGGGCATCGGCGGCCAGGTAGGCGGCGACGGCGCGCGCGTTGGCTTCGTGGCGCTCGAGCCGCACCGCCATCGTCTCGAGCCCCTGGAGGAGCTGGAACGAGCTGAACGGCGAGAGGGTGGCCCCGGTGTTGCGCAGCTGGATGGAACGGGCCCGCACGACGAAGGGCCGCTCCGGGAAGTCCCGGGCGAAGACGACGTCGTGGAAGGCCGGCTCCGGCTCGTTGAACATGGCGAAGCGTTGCGCGTTCGCCGTCCACGGGAAGACCCCGCCGTCGACGATCGCGCCGCCCAGTGTCGTGCCGTGTCCGCCGACGAACTTGGTGAGCGAGTGCACGACCACGTCGGCCCCGTGCTGGATGGGCTTGAGCATCATCGGGGTGGCGACCGTGTTGTCGACGATCAGCGGCACCCCGGCCCGGTGCGCGACATCGGCGACCGCGGCGAGGTCCACGACGTTGCCCGCCGGATTGCCGATGGTCTCGAGGAACACGCAGGCGGTGCGCTCATCGATCAACGCGGCGATCGAGTGGGCCTGGTCGTCGGGGGCGAAGCGCGCCTCGATCCCCAGGGTCGGCAGCACGTGGGCGAAGTACGTGAACGTGGCGCCGTAGAGCTGCGGGGCCACCACGATATTCGATCCCGCCAGGGCGACCGTCAAGATGGAATAGCTGACCGCGGCCATGCCCGACGCGACCACCAGCGCCGCGGTGCCGCCCTCTAGCGCCGCGATGCGCTTCTCCAGGACGTCGTTGGTGGGGTTGTTGATCCGGTTGTAGTGAAACCCCGGGATCGCCAGGTCCATGATGGCGTTGGCGTGATCGGCGTCGATGAAATCGTGGGCGATGGTCTGGTAGATGGGCACCGCGACCGCTCGCGTGCCGTCAGACACGTAGCCACCGTGGATAGCAATCGTCTCGTCGTGCATCGCCTACTCGCTCCTCGTCGACACGCCGGCCAACCAGTTGGCGTACAAACGCTGAGCCATCAGGTGCCAGGTCCAGGGGGCTCGTTCGCCAACCTCGTCGAAAGGGTACTCGGCAATGAGCTCGGGGTCCCGGCGGTCGTGGGTGATCGCGTGATGCAGTTCCTCGAGTCGGCCCCAGTCTTCGGGGGCGACGCATTCGAACGGCAGACAGGGCAGGTCCTCGCGCTCGTGCTGGACGTAGCGCCTCGCGTCTCGGTGGTACTCGCGCAGGAGACTCGACGGTTCGTACTCGGGATGGCCCTGGATCAGCAGCAGGCTCGACGTCTCGCTCTCTCGTAGCGCGACGGCCCATCCTACCTGATCAGAACCGATAACGATGTCGTAACCGGCCCGGCGCAGCTCCCCCGAGTCGACGGTGCTCCAGCGCGAATGGGGTAGATGGATCTCGGGCTCGAGTCCGCGGGTGATCAGGTGGGCGTCGACGCTCTGGGCGAAGACGCCGGTGCACTTCGTGTCGAGCCGTACCCGCTCCAGGCCGTCGAACGTCTTGAGGGCCGCGTGCGCCGCCAGGCACGACAGCAACGTCGCGCGGACGTTTTCGTGGGCCCAGCGAAGGAGCTGCTCGAGATCGTCCCAGTACGGTTCATCCTCGATACGCGGCTCGATCGGGTTCGAACCGGTCACGACCAGCAGGTCGGGCGCCACCGTCCGCAGCTCTTGGACGGGCCGGTACTCCTCTTGGATCCGGCGCGCCACGTGCTCGCCCCGGGGCACACCGTCCAGCGCGTAGCGGCTGACCTCGATGACCCCTTCGCCCGACCCCGCCTCCAGCAGTCCGAGGAACTGCCGTTCGGTCGCGTCAAAGGCGCCGTCGGGCATGTTGTTCACGAAGGCGCACGTCCAGGTGGTCCGCGGCGATTCCCCGTCGACGTCGCGATCTTGCGAGTTGACGGCCCCGGCCAGCCGCAGGGCCACTAGTAGTGGCTCTCGTTGGCGTAGGTGACCGCCACCTCTTGGTGCAGCAGCCGGTTCACGCCCAAGAGCTCGTCATAGTCGCGGGCCGAACCAACGACGGCCACGATATGGTTGCGCGAACCGTCCCTCCAGTCGAGGTCGGCGCCGGGCCCCTGGTGCACGGTGATGGCGTCAACGCCGGGGAAGTCACTCACCGTGTCGATACCGGTGATCGTCACCACGGTCGCCGAGACGGGCGGCGGTTGCAGGAAGAACCGGTACCCGATGCGCTTCGTCGCGACGGGACCGTCGATGCGTACCGGCTCCGCCAGCGCGAGGCGCAGGGTCAGGTCCAGCAGCGCCACGCCCGCCGCCCGGTCAAGCATCTCGGGCACGCCCCCACCGACACGCCCGTTCACCTCGATCACCCGAGGCCCGTCGGGGCTGAACTTGACCTCGGTGTGCAGGCATCCCGTGGTGACCCCCAGCGCCTCGATCGCCGACGTCGCGAGTTCGAGCACCGCCTGACGGTCCCGATCGTCGAGCGCCGCGGGGATGAAGAATCCCGTCTCTCGGAAGTTCTCCGCCATGGGGAAGCGGCCGGTCAGCGCCAGGTGGCTGATCACGCCGTCCGAGACGACCGTCTCCACCGAGACGTACCCGGCGTAGGGATCGCCGTCGCGCCGAGGGTCGTCGCGAATATACCCCTCGAGGACCATGTCGGGCCTCGCCGGGCCGAGCGCCGCGAGCAGTTTGTCCAGGTGCGCGCCGTCGTTGACGAGGAAGGTGTAGCGACTGCCCTGGGCCGAGCGGGGCTTCAAGACGGCGGGCCAGCCGACGTCCGACTCGATGGCCGCGAGGTCGGACTCGCGCTGTTCGGGCGTGACGACGTGGCAGGCCGGTCCCGGTACACCGCCCTCGTGCAGCACCTGGCGCTGGCGAGCCTTGTCGGTCAGGGCCTGCGCGGTCGCGACCGTGTGAAACGGCAGTTCCAGCGCGCCGGCGACGCTCGCGTAGGTCGCCATATTCGCGTCCAGGTAGGTGGCGATGCCGTCGGGCTGGTAGTTCGTCGACAGAATGTCTCGTATTTGGTCGGCGCCGAGCCCGTGGACGTCGAGCACCGGGCCGAAGTGGTTGAGCAGGTCGGCCATCTGGCTCATCTCTTCGATGGAGCCGTCAATCATCCACAGCAGGTCGCAAATGCTGGCGGCGGCCTCGGTAAGTTGCATCACTGGCACGCAGCGTGGCCCGTAGCCCACGGCGACAAGTGGTCGCTTCTGGCTGGACGAGGAGTCGATCATGCCCGTAACCACCACCCGGATGTTAGCGTTGAACTGGCGTTCGACCTGCTGACCAGCGGTGGAGGTGCCGCAGCGAAACTCGTATCCCAGCAGACGGAGGCTCAGGATCATGCCAGTCGAAATCATCGGTATGGTCGGCACGAGGGACGCGTCCGAGATCAAGGGACCACTCGTCGATGGCCCGGTCGTGGACTGGATGGACGGCGCCGTCATCGAGCCCGGCTACCTCGAGGCGATCGCCCGCGCCCACGACGACGGCGGCTTCGATCGGGTCCTCATCGGCTACGGAGCGGTCGCCCCCGAAGGTTGGGCCATTGCGTCGACGGTGCTTAACAGCACCAAGCACTTGAAGGTGATGATCGCGCACCGTCCGGGCTTCACCCAACCGGTGCTCGTGGCGCGGCGGGCAGCCACGCTCGATCACCTGAGCGGCGGCGGCCGGATCGCCATCCACTTCATCACCGGCGGCGACGAAGCCGACCAGCGCCGAGAGGGTGACTTCGTGCCGCACGACACCCGCTACCGCAGAACCGGCGAGGAGATGGCGATCATCCGCAGAATCTGGAGCGAGGACTCGCCCTTCGATTACGACGGCGAGTTCTTCCGTTACGAAGGGGCCTTCAGCTCGGTCAAGCCCGTCACCCCCGACGGCATCCCGCTCTACTTCGCGGGCGCCTCCCCGCCGGCGATCGAAGTCGGCGCAGCCCAGGCCGACGTCTACGCCTTCTGGGGGGAGCCGCGCGAGGCCGTCGCCGCGCGCAAGCAGTCGATCGACGAGGTCGCGGCCAAGCACGGCCGGACCCTTCGCTACAGCATCTCGCTGCGCCCGATCATCGCTGACAGCGAGGACGAGGCGTGGGAGAAGGCCGAGTGGATCGCGGACACCACGGCCCAGCGGATCAATCTCGCCAAGGAACGCATGGCCGGCCACCAGGACACGTATCAGGGACTCGGGGGACAGCGCAACGCCACCTTTTCGGTCGATCGCGACACCAACGCCACGACCTCGGTCGGTCGCAAGCGGCTCATCGAGATGTCGGCCAACCAAGACGTCTACGACGAGCGGCTCTTCATGAAGGTGGCCAACCTCACGGGCGCGGCCGGCAACTCCACGGCGCTCGTCGGCACGCCCGAGCAGGTGGCCGAGGCGATGCTGCGCTACTACGACCTCGGCATGACGACCCTGCTGCTCAAGGGATTCGACCCGCTCGCGGACGCGATCGACTTCGGCGAGCGGCTGATCCCCCTCGTGCGTGACGGCGCCGCACGACGCGACGGCGCATCCGCGACCTGATCGGTACGAGCGCGATCCCGGAAGCGACGCCTCGGCGACGAATGCGTGAGCATCAGTCGAAACCCCACGGGCTTCTTCGTTTTCGCGCTTGACGGGTCCGTTCCGTGACGTACCGGAGCAACTCATTCATACGTTTACTCACTACAATTGACGACTGCAGCCGATGAGGAGAACGATGAGGGGCAGCCCGCTCGGAGGACGCGCTAGACCCGGTCTGCTTCTCCAGAACGCCATGGCGCTCATGATCTCCTCCGGGGGAACCGCAATACTCGGCATCGTCTTTTGGGGACTGGCGACGCACATCTCGTCCGCGGAAGTGATCGGCAAGACGTCCGCCGAGATCGCCGCGATGGTCCTCATCGCCAACCTGGCCCAGTTGAGTTTCGGCCCGATCTTCGAGCGCTTCCTGCCGGTCGCCGGTGATCAGACCCGGAACTTCATCAAACGCGCCTACACGCTGTGCACGGTGGTGGCCCTGGCGATGGTCCTGATCTACGTGACGGCCGGCATCGGACACAGCTTCCTCCCCTCAAGTTTCGTCTGGCGCGCCCTCTTCGTCATCGCGGTGGTGATGTGGACGATCTTCGTATTGCAGGACTCGGCCCTGATCGGACTGCGGGCCTCTCGATGGGTGCCCGTGGAAAACATCCTGTTCGCCCTGGCCAAGTTGTCGCTGCTGCCGGTGCTCGTGATGGTCTCCAAGACCCAGGGGATCTTCCTCGCCTGGACGACGCCGGTCGCGATAGCGATCGCCGTGATCTCGTGGTACCTCTTCACCAGACGCATACCGCAGCACATGGCCGCGAGCTCCTCCAGCGAGCGACTGCCCTCGACTCGGGAGTTGATCTTGCTGACCGGCGCGCAGTACACGTCGCTGATCATCTCGGTGATCACCTCGTCGATCGTCACCCTGTACGTGATCTCGCGTCTCGGCGCCGTGGCCAACGCCCACTTCTACGTCCCGGCTCAGATCGCCGCGGGCCCGCTGCTGATGCTGTGGGCCATAACGCGTTCCTTCCTGGTCGAGGCGGCCAACGAGCCTCACGCCCTGCGCCGCCACTCGAACACGACGATCATCGCGATGCTCGTCGTACTGGTGCCCAGCATGGCCGTCGGCGTGATCTTCGCGCCGGACTTCCTTCGGATCTTCGGCGCCACCTACGCCGAGCACGGCACGACGCTGCTTCGCATGATGCTGCTCGCCCTGCCGGGAACGGCGATCACCGATTTCTACAGCTGCTACGCGTGGCTCGATCGCCACGTATGGTGGATGACCCTGCGCCAGACGATCGCCGCGGTGATCTACTTCACGGTGCTGGTGACATGCATTGGCCACTTCGGCATCCTCGCCGTGGGCATCGCGTCCCTCGTCTCGTCGGGCATCCAAGGAATCTGCTTCCTGCCGATATCGATTCGCCGATACCGCCAGACGTCCGATGCGGAGGTCGCGAGTTAGTCGCGCGATCGAGTTGGGCATCGAGAGCTCGACGACCCGGCCGCCACGCTGGCGCGCGAGGTGTACGGGCGCCATTGAAACTGCGTGGTGCACGATTATGGCCCGGCGTCTTCACGCCAATTAGGCACCTGTTGTGAAGAGTGTGAGGCCTCGTTTTCGTAAGGTGGAGATTGGCGAACTAGACATTTACTAGACGTCTCTCGTCGCCCAAACCGATATTTGCGAGGTTGGTCACATCATGTCAATTGCCTCGGGACCACACGTGCACTCACTCGATCGTCGAGATGCCCGAGTCACGGTTTGGCCCATCGCGTGCGCTGAAAAGTCGGCAAAACGGTGGTTTAGTACGACTATTGTTTCACTGACACCACTCCAGATATGAACGCGCGATCGACTACTGCCACGAACCAATCTTCTGGCCATCGCCGCAGCCCCTGGAACACCAAAATCGGCGTGATCACCATCTTGACGGCGAGCGCGGCCGTGCTCGTGACCGTCTCCTTTGCGCTCTATAGCCACGACAACACGAAGTTCCGACTGCTCCCACCGACCACGCACAGCAAGTACCCCATCGGTGTCCCGGACAAGGCCGAGCCCTCGGGCGAAGCGCCTCCCGTCGCGAAGACCTTTCCCGGCTACCGACTGACCTACGAGACCGACTTCAAGGGCTCGACGCTGCCGCCCGGTTGGAACGTCTACACCGGGGTGCCGGGCGGCGTCGCCGGAGGACAGTTCGGCCGGGCCCACGTCGTGGTCAGCCACGGCATGCTGAGCCTCAACGCGTGGAGGGATCCGAGATACCACAATCGATGGGTCACCGGCGGACTGTGCCAATGCGAGGTCGCCAAGACCTACGGCGCGTACTTCGTTCGCTCCCGGGTGACCGGACCAGGACCGAACGAGATCGAGTTGCTGTGGCCCGCGTCGAACAAGTGGCCCCCCGAAATCGACTTCAACGAGAACGGCGGCAAGACCACGTCGACCTCGTCGACCCTCCACTACGACGCCGTCAACAGCATCGACCAACGCCACGTCGGGATCAACATGGAGAAGTGGCACACCTGGGGGCTGATCTGGACGCCGAAGTCGATCTCCTACATCGTCGACGGCCAGGTATGGGGATCGATAACCACGGGATACGAGATCGCCGACGTCCCGATGACCCTGGACCTCCAACAGACCGCGACGTGCGTGCCGGGCCGACCCTGCTCCATCCACCGCGCGTCGATGCTGGTCGACTGGGTCGCCGAGTACTCACCGACCTAACGACACTCAAAAGACGCGGCACCTCGCCGCGCTCGATCCCTCGCTACGGCCGCGAAGGACCGACGTTCTACGCCGGCGCCCCCAGCGAGTCCGTGTTCGGCGGGTCGGAGTTGCTCGTCATGCGGTAGCGCTTGATCGATATCGGCAAGAAGAAGATGCCCTGCAAGGCGGACGAGGCCAGGAATCCAATGCCGATCGACAGGATCCCGTAATGACCGATGAGGGCGAACATCACGCAGAAGAAGACCACCACGTCGACGAGGTTGCGCACGGTCATCCACCAGACGCGCCGATCGAGCCACGCGAACGTGCTGTAGAAGAGGGGCACCGCACTGAGGGGCAGCGACAGCAGCATCATGCGCAGCAGCGTCGTGCCGCGATCGGCGTAGTCGGTGCCAAAGATCCTCAGGAAGTCCGAAGCGAAGATGACCCCGATGGTCACCGTCGGGATGAGGACCGCCGTCATGGCGACGATCGCCATATTGGTGTGGCGGCGCAGGTGGTGCGGCTCCGACGCGGCCTCGACGAGGAACGACCTGATGATGCTGACGATGATGAGCGACAGTCCCGTGTAGATCAACGAGGGCACGTAGTAGTGCGCGTTGGCCACGGGGCCGAGCCGTTCGATCACGATCAGCGCGACGATCGAAGGCGTGAAGACGCTGAACAGCAGCGTGGCGTACTGCGCTCCGGCCAGGAAGAACAGTTCGCGAGACTTGGGCAGGCTCTCGTTCGGGAGTTTCAGCGACTCGTGCTCGGGAATGCGTCGGCCGAAGAGATACCAGTTGACGCAGATGATGGTCAGCACGACGGGCGCCGACCACGCGAGGAATACGCCTTGCGCGGCGGAGACCCACAGCATCACCGGCAACAGCGCGAGCTTCGCGATCGCGAAGAGGATGTTCTCCACCGGCACCCATCGTGATGCCCGCAGGCCGACGAGCGCGTTGTCCTGCAAGACGAAGATCGTCCACATCACGGCGGTCACGATGAAGAAGATCTGACCGAATCGGGTGTGGGGAACGACGTGGCGGCCCAGACCCGAGAACACGTAGATGACCGACAGGACCAGAGCCGTCGCCACGCACATCGAGTAGGCGCGTTTGATGAAGGAGCGAGTCCTCGTGCCGGCCACGGGAAGGAATCGCTCGAATATCGAACCGAAGCTCAGTTGGGCCAGGTTGGCGACCATGGTCATCGCCACGATCTCGGCCGACGTGCGCCCCACGGCCTGCGCGGTGGCCAGGTGCGCGGCCACCCCCCAGAAGGCGAGGCCGAGAATGGCCGAACCGCCGGCCGAGATCATGAGGGCGATGGCGTTGCGGATCAGCCGACCCGACCAGGGTCGTTCGCGCGAACCCCTCAACAGGCCCGGGGCGACCCTCCTCTTCATCGCCCCTCGCCGGCGACCGCGGGCCGCCGATCCACACTCACCCAGGGGCTCGAACGGCGGTGCGACGTCCTAGGGAGGGTGCTCCACGTTCCACGGGGCGTGCGCGTCTCCACTACGCGAGAGGGCCAAATGCCAGTGCGTCGCGACGGTCGAATTCGCCCCCGGACCTGCGCATCAAGATGGTCACCGCCGAGATCCCCGGGGGCGGCGTCGGCGAACATGTCTCACGTCCTTATTACAACACAACCCCGGGCGAGACCTTTGGTCAACGGGGTCGCCGTCGACGGGTGCTCGCGAGGCGACTATGAACGCACCAGGGCGACGACCCTGCGGACCGCAGCCGCCGCGGGCGTCGCGCTCGAGGTCACGGGCACGTCGCTGGGCGAGGACTTGATGCTTATGGTCACGCCCTTCACCTTGAGGTCGGCCAACTTATGTCGAAGGTAGACCTCGACCCTCAGCGCGCGGGCCCATCCCAGCTGCGGGCTCTCGGGGGGCGAAGTATCGCTCGCGTCATATCCGGTGAGCGTCACGTCGGCCGTGCCGTAGGACGCGATGCGCCGCGCCAGATCGGTGATCTCCCTCTTGAGATTCGCGGTGAGGATCGATGAGTTCTCGCCAAAGGGTCGAACCGAGACCACCAGCGGCGCCGACTCGAGCGTCGTGGTCGTCGTCGTGGTGGCGCCCGATGAGGTGGGCGACGGGACGTATTCGGCCACCCAGTCGACGTCCGTAGAGTCAGGGGCGGTGGGGCAGGCCCACGCGGGTGTCGCCGAACACCAGATCTGCTGCTGGATGGTGAGCCACATGGGTTGCGACGGGATGTCGGCCGGGATGTCCACCTGCGCCCAGACCGTACCGTCCACCGTGTAGATCACCGACGAGGGGCTCCAGATGACGCCCCAGGTGTGCCACTGGGTCATGTCAATGGTGAGCGAGTCGTGGACCATCGAGTTGGCTGACGAGTAGTGCAGCGTCGAGGTAGTTCCGTTGGTGTTGCCGCCCGTCTCGTCGAAATCGATCTCCGGCGGCCAACCCTGGGAGGGCCACAGCAGCTCCACCTGCGTCGAGCCAGGACCGGTCACCCGTGAGCGCACGAAATAGGCGCCGTAGACGTGGGCGACGCCGCACTGGCAGAGGCCGCCGTTCACCCACTCATTGTTGTAGGCCGGGTCTTGGTACGTGTTGAGCTGGAGTTCACCGCCGCTCACGACGACGTGACTCGCCGCCCACTGCGATCCGGGGTCCCCGCCGGCGACCCCCGTGTATACGCCCCAGCCGGCTGGCAATCTCGTGCCCGTGAAGTCGGTGGAGTAGCTCAGTTGGTAGCCGCTCAACGCGGTGCTAGTGGGAGGTGCGTAGCCCGAGGGTTCTGCGGCGTCGGGTGTGCCGATAGTCTGGGAGAAATCGGACGAGTCGTGGGCCACCGTGAGCGACGCGGCGAGCGAAACCGGGAGCGGTAGCGCACCGGTCGGATTGGTCGACACGGGAATGATGATGAAGGCGAACATCGTCACGACGGACATCGACAGCGCCCACTGCGTCCACGAACGGCGAACCCGTCGAGTTCGATCAGGGCATCTCGGGCGATCTGACGCCGTAGACGAATCTCTCCTGGTCATTGCTTAGATGCCCCCTCTTGGATCAATGACTAGTTCCGCAGCGCAACGCTTCGTGTTCTGAACGCCCTCACTCAATGACGAATCCGATGAGCGAGCCACCTACGACCCTCCCATGCTAGTTAGTGTGAACGCACCAGGAAAGGGTCAATTGGTACGGGACGGGTGTGATTTACCTATTCCATCAGGTTATTTGTCCGCATTTCTAGAGCGGGATCACCTGTCTCATGAACGCGAAACAATGCCCGGCCCGACCGAGGGGCCGCATCGGGTCCGTGCATCGCAGGATTTGCGCCCAGTTACTGAGCAGTCGCGAGGAATAGGGTGTCGGCGTAAACAGGGCGGACCGGCGCCAGGAATGAGATTCAAATCGACCGGCGTGGATCACTTAGGTTCACCTAACTGCCCGACCCCCCGATCGATTCACCGTGTCAATTGCAGAACCGTCGCCGTCGGCCACTGGCCAATGATCTTGTAGTGGTGATTGACCAGCGTGGACTCCAGCGTGACCTCCCAGTCCAGTGGCAGTCCCGAGACCTGCACGCCGTACTGCTGCTGTGATCGACTCAGAATGATCAGGTTGGCGTGGTGGTGGAGCATGCTCTTGCTGATCTGGCGGGCGGTCAAGTCCGATTCGCCTACGGCACTCGTGATGATCACCGTGCCGACGCCGCGCTGGCCAATCGGCAGATAACCGTTGACGCTCTCGATGGTTTGACCCCCGCGGGCGTGATCGTAGGCCAGGTTCACCGCGGCGAGCTCACCCTTGGAGAACGCTTCGTACGCGTCATTGCCGCCCCGGACGATCGTCGTGGCGAAGGCGAAGGCGAGAACGACGAGAAACGCACCCACGCGCATCGTGCGCTCCACGACGTGTTCGAATCGCCCGAACCGGGACGACGGGAACAACGCCTTGATCGCGCCGCCCTGCAGGGGCAGCAAGGCCGAGGCCGCTAACAACGCGGTGAAGGGCAGTCCGAAGAGGACGACACGCTGGAGTCCTTCTCCGCCGTAGCTCTGGGCGAGGAGCACCAGGAAGGGCGCGCCGGCCAGCGCCTCCAGCGCCCGAGAGTCCGCCGAACGTCGCAGGAACCCGATGCCCGCGAGCAGCAGCAGTCCGCCGGTGAGGATAATCCGCGTCTCCACGATCAGGACGTGACTGACCCCGCCCGTCAGACGACCGGTGACATTGGATCCAATCGTGCTGCTCACCTGGAACACCGAACCGAAGATGTCGTTGAGGTGACCGACCCAGTAGTTACTGGCACCCAGGCTCAGCCAGCCGACCGCCAGGACGATGATCAGCAGGATCAACTCCGGTCGACCGAGGCGGCGGGTCAACAGACAGGCACTGAGGGCCAGGATGAGCACGTACGGCGTGAGCTGGTGACTCATCGACGAGGCCATCATGATCAACCCGATCAGGCCCAGCACCCAGATAGTGACTTCGCTCGTCCACGTCGAGGTGGCGTCACGCCCTTCCAATCGCGAGAGCGTCAGGAGGCCTCGACTCTCCTTGACGCGCCGCATCCAGCCTCCGATATCCGCGCCGATGTGATCGAAGGGTCTGGGCTGCCAGCACGCGAACACCGTCGCCACGACCACGAGGAAAAACAGGTAGTTCAGGGCCTGGGGGGAAAAGTAGTCCTGGTAGATCCAGTTGGTGGAGTAGTAGAGCGCGATGCCAAGCCAACCGGCCCGGCGACTGACCCCGCTGAAGCGGGCGATCACCAACAAGGGGGCGAGGTACGACAGCTCGATGAGCAGGGGAAACCAGCGAAGGAAACCGATCGCGTTCGCCTGTCCGGCGAAAGCCACCAGCACCGCGGCCATCGAGAACCCGCCCGGCCACGAGAATCGAGCGTCGTAGCCGTTGAGCGGGCGTCCGTGCTGGACGATGTACTGAATGAATCCGGCGTGCACCCACGAAGAGGTGAGAGAGGCCACCGGCTCGACGGCGCACGCCGTGCCGAAGATGAAGAGGGCCAGGAGGGCGATCAGGAATATCAGCCGCAGCGACCGCAGGGGCGTGCGAAACAGCTCGATGATGAAACCGGTGGCCACCAGGAGCAGTCCGGCGAAGTAGGGCCATCCCAGCACCGACACCAGGCCGTACGCGTCCATGTTCAGGAAATGGGCCTCCCGCACGGCGACGAACCACAGGACGATGGCCACAACGCCCAGGGCGACGGCCACATTGCCCCACACGACACGGAGGAGGTCGCCGGAATCTCGGGGCGTGGTGCTGCTCACGTCAACTCACTCAGCCGATTGTCTTGAAGCGAAAGATGACGAGTGCGATGAACAAGACGAAGAGGAACACGACCGAACCATCGAGCAGCCGGGTGACCTGACGGGTCAGCGGCACGGCGAAGACGCCGCACCAGGCCCGCACCCCGAGCAGGATAAGCACACTCAAAAGCACCACGAAGACAACCGGTACGGCGCCGAGGGCGGCTCCGGCGGCGAGCAGGGAGCCGTTCACCGGCGGCGAACCGGCTGTCGAGTGAGCGCCCTCGCCTGCACGATCAGCGACGGAAGACACAGGAGGCAGACGATCTCCTCGAGGGCGACCGGGTGCCAGAGGCTGACGGTGATCATGACCTGCGCGAGAATCATGATCATCGAAAGGCTCGTCGCGATCGTGAGTCCGACTTCGAGCGCGGCATTTTTCAACCTGAGCAGGCCGACCACCGACCAGCCGGGGACGGCCACGCCGAGGGCGAGCCCGAAGAAGAATCGGGCCGGGCCGTGGATGTCGGCCACCGTCAGGACGAACGTGACGACGTCAACGACGACGAGGGCCGCCGAGAGAGCGGCCCGGACGTCCGGCACCGCGAATCTCGCCGAGGACGTCGAAAGTGCACGTTGGCACGCCTGGCGAACCGCGTCCACTTCGTCCTCGGGCACGACGTCCGGCAGGCAGACCAGACCGGGAGTCTTGCCGAGTTTGGCCGCCAACTCGACGCTCACGTCCCGATGGCCGAGTCGGAAGATCTGCAAGCCCACCGACTCGTTCTCGAGAACGATGACCGCGTCACGCAACTCGAACCGAGTGGCGAGCATTTCCAGGGCCGAATAGACGAACCCGACTCCCGTCTCTCCTGACGCCAACTCGTCGAGAGCCTCTCGAATGGGCGCTAGTCGTCCGTGGTCGTCCGACCCGACGCGTCCGTCCCCACTCCCGTCACTGTTGGAACTCATGAAAAGGTGATTCCGCGCCTCACTGGCTACTCCTTAGACATTCCGATGGCGATAAAAATACTCTGGCTCATGAGGACTGATGCAAACTCGCCGATGCAGCATCAATTCTAGTTTGACGAGCCCGACGCGTGCAGAACGAGGTGTTCAGTCTTTCAGTACGGACCGCGCGACACTTCGTGCGTACGCCAGCGGACCGTACATCAGGCCCAGCAGGTGGTAGAGGTACGCGCGCCTCGGGTAGCTCGGCGCCGAACTCACCGACCGCTCGTGGCGGGGCTTGGTGAGCAATTGGATCCCGCCCGGAAGTCGGCGAATCATGTGGACAACGTGACGGGGATCGCGAACGATCAATGCAGTGAACATCGCTGTCAGACCCGTGCCGTAGCCGAAGACCTGGGTCAGGAACTCACGCTCGCTCACCCGGTGCCGATGACGAACAAGGGCCCGTGGCTCGAAGGCGAGCGTGCCACCACGCAGCACCTGCCTCATGAACCGTGCGAGATCCTCGCCCCCTCGTGAACGCGTGCCCGTACCCAAGAAGCGATCGAATCCGCCGTTGGCGCGTAGCGCCGAGAGGCGAAATGCCATGTTGCAGCCGGCGCCGAATCGGCCGGGGGCGTAGGGGAACATCTTGTCCACCCCCGACATAAGATCGAGGCTCAGGATTTCGGCGGCGTAGCTCTTGGAGAAGCCGCCGAAAAACTCCTCGAACCACAACTGGGGCTGGGTCCTCAGTTCCAAGGGCAGGACCAGGCCACCGATTCCGTCGACTTCGGGGTTGTTCACGAAGCGTGTACCCAACTCCCGCAGCCAATTGGGATCGATCGTGACGTCGTCGTCAGTGAACGCCACGAACTCGCCGGTCGCGTAGCCGATCCCCACGTTGCGAGCCGATGAAGCGCCTCGGCGCGAGGCGTGCAACACGCGTACCTTGTCCTCGCCCGCGAACTGAGGCAGCGGGGTGCGATTGGGGTCGGGCCGATTGTCAACGAGGATGATTTCGAAGTCGGGATAGTCCAAAGCGAGCAGCGCCTCCACCCCGCGAGCGAGCCGAATGAAGTCGTGGCCGATGGTGGGCACGATGACCGTCGCCCTCGGCAGCAATTCATCGGCGACACGCTGGTGAACCGGCAAGTCGATGGCGGCCAGTTCTTTCGTGATGACCTCCAGGCCGGCCTTCGAGATCCCACCGGCTTCGCTGAGCGCTTCAACGACGCCGATTACCTGTCCCTGCCTCGCGACCTCCACCCACACCCGCTGGCCCGGTGATACGGCATTGAGCACGACATCCGTCAACGCGTCCAGATCGACCTGGACGATGGGAATTGGCACCCACGGTGCACCCCCGTCGGCGTTGCGCGCCCCCCAGGACCGTGGATCGAAGTTGGCGGTATTGCGTAACACTGTTCAATAGACCAATCGCTCGACGGCCAATCCCGACCCGACACGTCCGCAAGTCCCCATCACGCAAGGGCCCCCTGGACGTCGGGGTAGGAAAAGTGGGAGCGTCGCCGCGCGACGATCAACAGGCGCTGAAATGATGCACATTTTGATGTTCCTCGGTCGGGACCCTCAACCGGTAACACAATTGGGGGTCGTCTTCGCGCGTGGGCTAAGCCGTCGGCGCTAGTCGTTGACCGTCTCCAAGACGTCGGACGCCAGGCGCTCACTCAACGTCGGACGTAGCCGTCGAGCAAGTTGACCCCAGGTCTCGGGACTCGGGAAACGCAACTCCTTGAGCCGAAGCGCATGGCTGAGCGCCACGTTGACCGAGGCCGGCTGGCGCAGATCTGCCAGCAATCCGCCTACGTACCCCATACCAACTTGAGGCAGGGCCGACGTTGACATCAAGACGGTGGCTATTCCGCTCTCGACGGCCGACGAGAAGGCGCGCGAGTCCAGCTCCGGGTCGGCCACACTCAACGCCGAAGAGTTCGCGCAGAGATTGGTGAGTTCGTCGGCGGCCATGTCGTCACCGATGAGGGTGACGTACGACGGATAATGGCTCCGGCTAACCAGTTCGGGGACTGCGCCGCCGGTATAGCGCATGACAATTGACATCCGGTAGTCCGCGATCCAGGCCTCGGGAATGGCGCTGAAGGCCGCTAACAGTGACGCGAGTGACTGGACATTGTCCTTGGGCACGAAGGCCGTGATCTCGTGACCCTCGACGCCATCACTCTTGCCGGTCAGCGATAGTGCCGGATGGGATTCGACGACGGGTCCGTGATGACGAAAGATCGTCGCGAGCGCCGTGGCGTCGGCGATGTCGCCCACGTAGACGCGATTCGCGCGCCCGATGATGCCGGCGAGGGAGGTCACCTGGCGCGGACCGGTCTTGGGGACACTGGCACAGAGCACCGCGGTCGAGACACCCTGAGACTTGGCGACGTAGAGGAACTCTTGGATCCAACTGTTATCGATGCCGGGCCACGCGTACGCTACGGCCACGCTGACGTCGGGGCCGATGAGGTCCCTGAACGCCTTGGTGCGCCGGCGGGTGTTCTCCGGTGCGCGAAGTCCGACGACCCCGCCGATCTGCTGGTCGCTGTGCCACGCCGCGAGTGACGGGGCGCGATGCAGACCGGCCATGCTGTGCGACGACAGGTCGACCTCGATGCGAGTGACGCGACCATTCTTAGCCAGAGCCTGGACGATCTCCGCGACGATGATTCCCGGAATCGTGAGGTTCGAACCGGGGCCCGCGACAATCACACGGTCCTTGAGGGGACCGGAACTGTCCTCACCCAGGTGCTCAGACCGCCACGACACGATGTCGCCTCCTCACGCGTTCGCTCACTATAACTCGTAGTATCCGGAAACCGTCGCTCAGCACGCTTAAATTACTGGTGCCGTGAATCCGGCTGGCCTCGTAACACGGCACCTCCGTCGTGCGCAGTCGAGCTCGGATGGCTCGAATTCCAATGAGTGTCTCCACCTCAAATCCGTCGGTATCAATATTGAGTGCGCCCAAGCTGCTGGCCCGTACCGCAATAAAGCCGTACGTGGCGTCGGAGTACAGAGAACCAAAGAGAAGCCAAATCAGATAACAAATGCTTCGGTCACCAAAGCGCCGAAACTTCGTAATGTCGCTGGAACCGCCGCCTGGCGCAAAGCGGCTGCCCTTGACGTAATCTGCTCCCGCCACGATCGCGTCGCGGAACTTGCCGATGGCCGCCCCGTCCATTGATCCGTCAGCGTCAAGCGCGATCAAGATGTCACCGGTGGCGGCGTCGAGGCCAGCCCTCATGGCCGCCCCTTTGCCCCTCTTGAGCTCGTGCACGATTCGCACGTCGGGCCGAAGAAGTCTGGCGATTCGCCGGGTATCGTCGTCGGAACGGCCGTCGACCAGGATAACCTCGTCGACCCAACTGGGAATCGTGTTGAGGACGTACGGAAGATTGCCCGCTTCGTTGAGCGTGGGAATGATGACGGAGACCGTTTCGCCACCCGAGGGGCCTCGCTCCTCCAGGGCACCGCGCTGCGCGGCCATCAGACGGACAGGTGGTTGAAACACCCCACTGCTCCTATTCCGCCCTTGCATCCTAAAGCATGGCATGTGGGGCGTTCCTTGTCAACCCCGTGGGAAAGAATTGGGAATCGACGAGTGGTCGCCCCGAGGCGATCCCTAGAAATTATGGTCATTTTGCCACGCTCATTTTGTATTCAAGCGAGAGGCGGGGATTCGTTCTTTCGCTGAAACTCGGGTAGTTCACGCTATTCCCTCTATTGGTATTCCTATTTTGGAGTTGAAACGAATAGTGAAGAATTCCGGCATTTTCGACTGGCCCTTGTTGCGTTCACCTCGGTCGACGTCCAACGGGCGGCCCGGACGTCCATGTGACGTGACCCTGTGGATAACATGCTGGCTCAACTGTGCGTACCCGAGGACGCTGGTCGAGGAATCTCGGTGACTAGTTCTGGGTGTACTCCGCCACCCAGTCGACCTGCATCGACTGCGGTGCCGTCGGGCAGGCGTAACCGGAACTGCACCACGTCTGCTGCTGGAGGTCGAGTGTCATGGGGACGTCAGGAACCTCCGAGGCATTCGTGAAGCTGCCCCACACCCGGCCGTCGACCGTGTAGGTGATCGAGGTCGGCGTCCAGACAACGCCCCACGTGTGCCACTGCGTCATGTCGATACTGAGGCTCACCTGAGCCTGGCTTCGCGAGCTCCCGCTCACGGCCCAGATGTTGGTGGCGGTCGTCGACGTCACCTGGCCACCGGTCTCGTTGAAGTCGATCTCCGGCGGCCATCCTTGGGTCGGGAAGAGCAACTCGACCCCGGTCGGACCGGCACCGGTCAAGCGCGAGCGGACAAAGTATGCGCCATAGGTTTGGGGCAGGCCGCACTGGCACAGGCCACCGGTCACCCATTCGTTGTTGTACGCCGAGTCCTGCCACGCGTTCAGGCTGAGGATTCCGCCGCCCACCACCGTGTGGGCGCTGCCGAACTGGGCACCGGGGTCGCCACCGGGTGTGCCGCTGTACGACCCCCAACCAGACGGCAGCGAGGTGCCGGTGAAGTCGGTGACGTAGCTCTGCGTGTAACCGGCCATGGCGTTAGCCGATGGCGGGGAGTAACCGGACGGCTCCGAAGCATCAACATTGCCAATGGGGAATGCCGTTTGCGGCGCCGGTCCCGAAGCGGTGGTCGTGGTCGTGGTGGGAGGGGGCGACGCGACCGTGGTGGTCGTGGTGGGGGCCGGCACGTTGAACGTGGTGGTCGTGGTGGGGGCCGGCGCGTTGACCGTGGTGGTGGTGGTAGGAGCGGTGATCACGGCTGTCGTCCCGGTCGTCGGCGACGACGCTGGCGTGGTGGTGGAACCCTTGTGCGACTTCCCGTTGGTCGTCTTCTTCGCGAACCTGGCGCGATTAGTCACCGATCCGAGGGCGAACGGGTTGGTGTTCGTGATGGTGCGCGTGACCTTGTGCTTGCCAGTCGAGGCGAGCGTGGCCCGCGCCCTCAGTGCCCCTAGGTCGAAGGGATTGACCGAGGGCGAGGCCGGCGCGGATGAGTGGTAGAGAACCACCGTCCCCGCGGTTCCGGCGGCCGCGGACGTCGACGCCGACGCGTCGATGCTGACCATTGCCAGCAGTGTGCACGATGCGGCCATGAGCGTCACGAGCTTGGGAATGCGGTAGGTGGACGGACTCTGGAATAGCTGTTTGACGTTGCCCTTGTTCATGTTTCAAAATTTGCAGACTCGAAACACAGCGTCGCCTACTCATACTCAACATGCACACAATTCACGTCTCGCGCGTTCGTGACACGGTGGCAAGGCGAAAAAACAACGTCTGTTGTGATGATCACGTCACGCCGAGAGACCACACTTCTTCGAACGAGGACGACGTATTAAATGGGGAACGAGTCCGAATGGATGACCTGTCCGTCGACGAATTCATTACGTGGACGAGAACGTGCATCGACTACTTCGACAGGTACGCCGTCCACGCATCGGCCACGATGACATCCAGTTCCGAACTCGTGGGCTGCCAGTTCAGGATCTCTCGAGCGCGACGATTGCTCGCCACCGCGGCCGCGGGGTCGCCCGAGCGGCGCTCGCCGTAGCGGACGTCGAACGTCTTGCCCGTCACCCTCATTACCGACTCGACCACCTCACGGTTGGAGGAGCCGACGCCGGTGCCGAGGTTGAGGGTCAGTTCGCTGTGGTGCTCGAGCGCCGAGATGGCCGCGACGTGGGCCTCCGCGAGATCGCTCACGTGGATGTAATCGCGAACGCACGTGCCGTCAGGCGTGGGGTAGTCGCTGCCGAAGATGTCGAGGTGGTCGCGGCGACCATTCGCCGCGTCCAGGGCGATGGGAATAAGGTGGATCTCCGGATTGTGGTTTTCGGGGTGCGCGAGCGTGCCACCGGCCGCGTTGAAGTAGCGCAGGGTGGCCGTGCGTATTCGACCGAGTCTCGCGAGCCACTCCAGACCCTCCTCCACCATCCGTTTCGACTGCCCGTACGGACTGTGCGGCCTCGTCGGTCGATCTTCGTCAATGGGCATCTGGACCTGGTCACCGTAGACCGCACACGATGACGAGAAGACGAACCGTCCGACACCCGACATCACCAAGGTGTCGAGCAAACGGAACGTCGACGCCACGTTGTTGGCGAAGAAGACTTCCGGTTGCTTCATCGACTCCGCCGGCTCGATCCGGGCCGCGAAGTGGACGCACGCGTCGAAGTGGCCGAGCGATCGGACGAGTTCGATGTCGCCGCAGTCGCCCTCGACGAAGGTCGCCGCGCGAGGTACATTCGCGGCCAGACCGAAGGAGAGATTGTCGAGGGCCACCACCTCGTGACCGAGCTCGACCAGCCGCTCGGCGGTCGTCGACCCGATGAAGCCGGCCGCACCGGTGACGAGCACCTTCACCGCGTTCCCCCATGAGGCTCGCGGGGCCTCGTCACCACGGAGTTCCCCTGTGTCGCTCCTGTCAAGTTGATCACGCGAGGAATGTAACACGACCCCATTGGACGGCCTGTGAAGGTCACCACGTCCACCTGACGTTCACGCGCCTCAGACCTCGCTATCGACGGCCAACGTAAAGGGACGAAAGGTGAGGCCGAGTTCCGTGGCCAACTCCCTTCCCGGCACCGAGGACGCCGGTCGCACCAAACCGAGCAGAGAGTCAGAACGCACGGGCAGGGGGACACCAATCTTCTCCGCCGTCCTCAGCAGCCCGAGCAGTGGACGCCAGGGAACCTCCACCGTCATGGGCGAACGGTGGGCCGCTGCGGCCAGCGCCAGCATCAACTCCCGGAACGCCGTCGGCGTCTCATTGGCGAGACCGATGACCCCCGACGGCACCTCCTTCAGCGACACCAACGTCGACACCGCCGCCAGGAAGTCATCGACGTGAAGGGTGAACTGGTGGGCACCCCGGAACACCGGAATGATCGGAAGGCGCGCCAGCTTCTCCAGGGTGAGAGCCATCCCGCCCGACTGGGTGCCGTAGACCAGCCCCGGTCGCACCACGACCTGGTGAGCTTCGAGGACGGCCCGTTCGACCGCCAGCTTCATCAGCCCGTAGTCCTGCTTCGTGCCGAAGTAGGCCGACATCGACGAGACGAAGATGACCCGTTCGACTCCGCCGGCCAGCGCGCTCTCGAGCAGCCGCTTGGACCCTTCAACGTTGACGGTCCACGCCCGGCGCCGGTCGGTCTCGACCAGGTCCCACGCCGCGTGGACGAGGCACGACAGGCCTTCGAAAGATGTGCTCTCGATGGGTCGAGCGAGGTCGAGTTGACGCACGAGGGCGCCGCTCTCGGCGTCCGGCGGCGAACGGCGGAACTCGACGACGTTGAGGGACTGCGCCCGAAGCGCCGAGACGAGGGCGCCCCCGAGGTAGCCCGTCGATCCAGTGACGCCGATCAGCGACTTGGCGGCCTTCTTCATTGGCCCTCGATGACCGAGCGGGCGATGCGATGGGCGTTGGCCATGATCGACAGGGTGAACGTCGTCGCCGGCACCGTTGGGAACACGGAGGCGTCCACCAGATGGATGCTCCGCCAGGGCGCCACGCGACCCAGGACGTCGGATTCCACCCCGTCCTGGGGATCCAACGCGTGGGGAAAACTGCTCCCGAAGTGGTAACTCTTGGTCGGGGCGGACAGGGAGATCTGCGTGACGACCGGCGTCACACCGAGGTACGGCGCCACCATGACGAGACGCTGGACCACCGCACGTAATTTGGACTTGGCCAGCTCCTGCGACTCGGACGACGGCGTCAACGTCATCGCCGGCAACTGGTCCTCAGACTCGGGCGGGGCGAAGCGCACATCGAACCCCGGCGACCACCACGAGGGAAGGTAGCCGAGGCCGACGGTCGCGCGTTTCAGTACCGCCTGTCTGACGCCGCGCAGCGCTTCGGGCTGCAGAATCTGCGGCAGCGCGTCTGCGATCGCGTCGTTGTAGGGATAGCCGTGAATCTGCACGACGTCGTGACCTCGCTCATCGAAGGGCGCGATGATGTTGAACTGATTGAGGGTAAAGGTGTCGTCCTGGGTCAGGGAGGTGATCCCTCGGGCCGACAGGAACGGCACGAGGAATTGTGCCGACTCGTTGAAGTGAATACGTCGAGACCACAGTCCCAGCGAGTTGGCCACGAGCCGGGTCGTGCCCAATGCGCCGCAGGCGACGAACACCTTGTCCGCGGCGAAGGACTCGACGTGGCCGGTACTCAGCGACCGGGCCTTGACGAAGGGGTGTTCCTCGGTTTCGCCCAGTTCCAAGGCGACGTAGCCGCCGACGTACTCGACACGCCCGCTCTCTACCAGTGCGTCAAACGTGTGCGACGCCGAGTAGACGAGCGAGTACGGACATCCCGTCATGCACAGTCCGCACGACACGCACGAGGCGCCCCGCATCGCCAGACGGGCCTTGCCGACGACCAGACCGTGACGGCGAACCTTCAGGCGATTACGCTCGTAGTTCTGCATGATCCGGTGAGGGCCTTCGCTCAACGGGGGCAGGTCGTCGGCCTCACCCCACAGTGGGAAGTACTCCGCGAGATCATCTTCCTTGGCCGAATACGGGATCGACCCGAGGATGGCCCGGTAGTCATCCTCCAACTCGCGTCGACTGAAGGGCCAGTCGTCGAAGGTCGCCTCGCTGAAGACCATCGACTGCGCGCCCCATGTGTTGGAGTACCCCCCGTACGCCCCGGAGATGACGTGAGAGTTCAGATCGCCCTCGCCGCTCACACCGTCGAGCTGCCCAAAATTGCGGAAGGGGAAATCTGAACCGAAGTTTCGCTTCTCGGGCAGCCGGTGCTGCTTGGACGCCACCGCCGTCTGGCTGATGGTTCTCAGGTCGGCCGCCGCCCACGATCGGTGATCGAGTTGGGACATGCGCAGACGCACGGCCTCGTTCCCCTCCTCCAGCCGGCCGCCGATGTCCAGCACCTGAACCTCGATGTCCGATTTGGCGGACAACGCCAAGGCGGCCCCGGCCGCCGCAGGTCCCGATCCCACGATGAGCACGCGCGTGGTCACGCCACGCACCTCAACGAGGGGGACGTCACCGCAGGCGCCCCGAGATGGCGCCGGCGCCGCCGAGGGCCAACGCCGACACCAGCGCCAGGTACCGCACCGGCGCGTAGGGATCGCCGCGCAGCAGCTCCGCGGACTCCTTGACCAGTGCCCGCGACAGTGACCGGCGCGCGAACCTCAGTTCAGCGCGCAAATTCGACGCCTGGTCCATGCCGCGAAAGGCCGCCACCTTACCCCGGTTGACGAAGTAGCAGCGGCGCCAGAAATAGTTCCAGGTCAGACGGGCCTTGGGGACGAAGTGGTGCACGACGGCTTCGGGCTCGTAGAGCACCGAGGCCGGTCCATACGCATGGATGGTCCGATGGCTGAGATCCATGTCGTCGTGGTTGTCCGATTGGAAGCCGCCCCAGGACATCAAGGCCTCGCGTCGGATTGACATGTTCGCGCCGATCACGTGGTCGATGGGCGCGCGATGCTCCGGCAGCCCTCGGTAGGCGCAGCCGAAGATCCAGTTGCACTCAAACGGGAACCATCGAGGCCGCGGCGATTCGTAGGAAGCGATCGGAGCCCCACCGACCGCCACCACGCCAGGATCGGCGTAGGCGGCGGTGAGGCAACGTAGCCACGACGGAGTGGCGAAGGCGTCGTCGTCGAGGAATGCGAGCACGTCACCGGTCGCGATCTCGGCCGCGCTCGTTCGTGCGCCGCCCAAGCGGCTGTCGTAGCGATTCTCTATCACCCGGAAGGGCCACGGGGCCGACGCGAGCGTCACCGGAAACTCGGCGCCGCACCTCTCGTACATCTCGTGGTTGTGATCGATGCACAGGATCACCTCGATGGGCGGCTGGTCCTGCTGCGCCACCGAGAGCAAAGACTTCGTGAGCAGCTCCCAGCGCTCGAGGGTGTACGCGCAGATGATCACGCTCACTCGAGGGGCGGTGACACCTCCGTCGCGAGAGATCTGGTCGTCGGGCGTATTAGCGCTCATCGGGGGGTCCTTCACACGCACGGTTCACTACACGAGGTTACGATGCCGCGCTCGCCGTACACGACCAAGGTCCCGGTGGCGGCGAATGACGAGAGGCTCACCCAGTCTTCGTCGCCGGTTCATAGGCGCCAACCAGTCGCTCGTCGATTGAGCCGGCGCACAGTCGCTGCGCCAACTCGACCCACGCCTGCGGATCGGGAAAACGTAGGTCCGCCAATCGCAGGGCGTGCGAGAGCGCCACGTTGATCGACGCCGGTCGATCGTGGTCGGCCAGCAGTCCGCCGACGTAGCCGCGGCCCACTTTGGGCGGCTCGAGGGTGGCGAGCACGACGGTCGCGACGCCGCTGTCGACGGCCGTAGAAAAGGCCCGCGAATCCAGGGCGGGGTCGGCGACGATGAGGGCCGACGACGTAGCGCACAGTTGCTCCAAGTCGATGCTCGAAATGTCCTCACCGACGAGGCGCACGTGCTCGGCGTGATAACTGCGCTCGACCAGATCGGGAATGACCCGGCCGGTGTAGCGCATGACGACTTGGAGGCGAAGGTTCGCGACCCACGCGTCCGAGATTCCGTCGAAGGCGGCCAGAAGATTGGCCAGCATGCCGGCGTTGTTCTTGGGCAGGAAGGCCGTGATCTGGTGCACCGCCTTGCGTGAACTGCGCCCGCCGAGGGACAGGGCACGATGCGTCTGCACGGTCGGGCCGGATGCGCCGAGGTTCAGGGAGAGTTGCTGGGCGTCGTCTGCGTCGCCGACGATCACGGCGCCGGCCTGGTGGACGACGTCGACCAGCGAGAGGAGCTTCGAACGACTGGAGTTGGGACGGCTCTGACACACGACGATGGTGCTGGCCCCCGACAGTTGGGCCACCTGGAGGAACTGCTTGATCCAGCGGTTGTCCATGCCGGGCCAGGCGTAGGCCACCGCCGTTCGAGTGTCGATGCCGATCCACTCGCGAAAGGCCTGCGCGCGAAAACGGACGTTGTTGGGTGCGCGAAGCCGCGCCGTGTGGTGATTCTTCGTCACGTCGTGGGCCGCGGCCAGCGACGGCGCGCGGTGGAGCCCGGCCATGTGGTCGCTGCCCAGGTCCACTTCGATTCGCGTGACGGGAGCGATCTGGGCGACGGCCTGGACGATCTGGGACACGATGATGCCGGGGATCGTCAGGGAGGAGCCGGGTCCGGCCACGACCATGGCCGTGCGAGTCCCCTTGGGCTTGATGGCGTCGATGCGCTCTGATCCGTCAGGGCGTTGGAGCACTGTACCGTCGCATCCTTTCGCGCAGAATGACCGAGAGGATTCGAAAACCGTCTCGAAGGGCGTGCAGGTTGCTGTTGCCGTGGATTCGGTGCGCCTCGAAGCAGGGGATCTCGACCGTCTTGAGCCCGGCCCGGTGGACCCGGATATTGATCAGGGTCTCGACCTCGAAGCCGTCGGTGTCGATATCGATCCAGTCCAGTCGATCGGCCCAGACCCCGATGAACCCGTACGTCGCGTCGGTGCACCGGGCACCGAACAACAGGCGGATCAGCAGGCAGATCCCTCCGTCACCGATGCGTCGAAAGTTCGTGATGTCGGCCGAGCCGCCGCCCGCGCAGAATCGACTGCCCTTGGCGAAGTCGGCCCCATCGACCAGGGCGTCCCTAAAGGCTCCGATCTCGGCGCCATCCATGGAGCCGTCGGCGTCCAGGGCGATCAGGATGTCCCCTTTGGCCGCGTGGAGACCGGCCCGCATCGCCGCTCCCTTGCCGGGACGGTTTTGCTGGACGATGCGCACATCGGGCCACAACACCTTGGCGACACGTTCGGTGTCGTCGTCCGATCGACCGTCCACGATGATGATCTCGTCGACCCAACGGGGGATCGTGTTGAGCACGTAGGGAAGATTCCCGGCTTCGTTGAGAGTCGGGATGATGACCGAGACGGTGGCTAATTCTCCACGGGTCGCTCCGCGAGCAGCGTCATCCACGGGTACGGCCGGCGTCCAAGGGTCGGTACTTCACACCCATTTCTCCTCATCAGCCCTTGCACCACCAAGGCTTGCAGGGATAGTGGGACTTGTCAACCTCGAAGGCACCGCCCGACGGCCGCGGGCGCGCCAAAGCCCTTGTATTTACTGGACCTTCGTCAACTTAGAAAGTTGTGAATGAATGGTGATTCAAATAACTACATGGTTGTCATTTCTCGCAGGACCCTCGACCACGTGTCCGAGACCTCACGTAACGCGACGAATCGACCGATTCGCCAGGCCAGTTATGTGGCCGCAAAGCCCGCGTCGCAGCACGCGCTACTCGAGAGTGCGACCGAGAGACCGAAGTCAACTATTGCGTCCGCGGCGTCCGCTAGGTCGCGCGAAGAGCACAGCATGAATGGGGTCACCCGTGCCCGGACATTTATAGTTCTCACTATGGGCAATCCCTCGCGACACTCCGGTGGTATCGCCGCGCCCCGAAACAGGAACGCGGCACCCGTGAGGTTCGCTACCGCGGCGTTCGCGGTGTTCGCAGTGCTGACCGCCCTGCTCGTCGCGCCCCTGGCCCAAAGTGGTTCCGGCTCCACCACGAAGCCGACCGTGTTCCGTCCCGTCGCGAAT
Source organism: Acidimicrobiales bacterium (assembly GCA_050010495.1). Taxonomy (GTDB): domain Bacteria; phylum Actinomycetota; class Acidimicrobiia; order Acidimicrobiales; family RAAP-2; genus RAAP-2. The sequence goes on along the minus strand of JBEKKW010000001.1, from coordinate 93,077 downwards.
CCCCCCTACCCGATCGGCACTCCTGACAGCACCGAACCTTCGGGCCTCGGGCCGCCGTCGCCAACGGCGATGGCCGGCTATCACCAGAGCTACGTGAACACGTTCTCCGGTTCGAGCGTTCCGCCGGGCTGGGATGTCTACTCCGGGGTGCCGGGCGGCGACCCCGGTGCCCACTTCGGCGCGTCGCACGTGGTCGTCGGCGGTGGCCTCATGACCCTCGAGACCTACCGGGACCCGAACTGGAACAACCAGTTCGTAACTGGCGGACTGTGCCAGTGCGGACTGGCCAGGACGTACGGGGCCTACTTCGTGCGTTCCCGCTTGACCGGTCGCGGCCCCAACGAGGTGGACCTGCTCTGGCCGGCGGCCCACGTCTGGCCGCCGGAGATCGACTTCAGCGAGACGGGTGACTCAATAGCGTCGACGACTGGTTCGGTCCATTACGGCGCGACCAACCACATCGATCACCTCTCGGTGATCATCAATATGACCAAGTGGCACACGTGGGGCGTGATCTGGACATCACGGTCGATCATCTTTGTCGTCGATGGCCAGGTCTGGGGGACTGACCGCGCCCCGTCCCATATCCCCAGACAGGCAATGACGCTCGACATACAGCAGTCGACGAGATGCTCGTCGGACACCCAGTGCCCGACGGGACCGGTCTCGATGCAGGTCAACTGGGTCGCGGAGTACAGCGCCAACTAGCGACGCAGCGCGCCGCCCGACCGACACGATGCACGCTGACGGCGTCACTGCGGCGCGACGCCGGCGAACGTCTCGAGGACGTGGCGTTCGAGGATCGCCACCGCTCTCTGTCGTCCCACGTCATTGAGGAAGTCGTGATCCATGCCGTTGACGACCTCGATGCGGTAGTGGGCCGACGAGACCAGTCGACGATGGTCGATCGATCCAATGATCGGGATCCACGGAAACGGCGCGAGCTCGTCGGGACTGGCGAGCAGGAGCATCTCGGTTCCGTTGTTCACGAGCGTCGCCCTCACCTTGGGCGACGTCGCGGTCGCCAGCACCACCCGCGAGATCTGTCTCACCAGTTTTCCGATCCAGCGATGACGTTTGAGGACTCTGTCGCCACGCTGCGCGAGGGAGCGCAGGAGCGGCTGGGCGGAGGTCTCCATGCGATTGGCGTTCTTCACCAGGCCAGTACCGACCTGGGGGTTGATGAGACAGAGGCCCCTCGACTTGTACTCCCGGGCGACCTCGAGTGCCACGAGGGCGCCAGAGCACAGTCCGATCAGCACCGAATCGGTCGGACCCGACGGCGTCAGCGCGCACGTCGCGTCACGGATGTCCACGGGCCGGTTCTTGTCAAAGAGTGGAGGATCGGGCTGGTCCGGCGTCCACGGGCTTTCGCCCAAACCCCGTCCGTCGAAGCGCAGACAACGAAGGCCGTAGCCGGCCCAGAGCCGCGAGAGTTCGACCCAAAGTCTCGACGGGCCGACGTGATCCTCATTGATTCCGTTGACCAGGACGATCAGCGGTCCCTTCACGTCACCAACTGGTTCGCACACGACACTGAACAATCGATGGGGGCCGACTTCGACCAGTCGTTCGCGAATCGCGTGACCGTTACGCCCATCCAGTAGAGCAGTGTCCTGCCGCGGCGCCAGTTCGCGCATCGCGGCCCAGGGAGCCTCGGGGGCCGTCAACCAGGCCCGTATCTCGGCCAGGGTACCGGTCGCCAGCACCGATGACGGCAACTCCGTCTCGAGCAGGGCCCCCTGTTCGGATGTCGTGGTCCACTCGACGCCCTCGGACCAGTTGGCCCGGAACTTCTCCGACACCACGCGGTCGTCTCGAACCACGATGAGTATTCGTTTGGCCAATGGTTCGGTCGCCGGGCCGTAGACGTTGAGCTCGCCCAACCGCTTCGAAGCCTCCTCGGGGTAGACGTACTCCAGTCTCTTCACCGGGCCGCCCGAGTCCGGCCCGTCGAGCTCTCGGCCGAGGGCGCCGAGGGCGCTCGACTCGCGTAGGAAGGTTCGACCCGATTCACACGGATCCCAGAGCACCGCCGACGTCAATCCCAGGTCTCGCTGGGTCGCCGCCGCGGCCAGAATGGTCGCACCGATCCGCATGCCCACGGCCGAGATCACAGGAGCGCCGTAGGAACGCAGTAGCGCCGAACCCCAGTCGAGCGTCTCGAACCAGACACCCACGAACTCGTCATCGTCAAAGGAGCCGCTCGAGTTACCGGTGGCGAAATGGTCGAATCGAAGGGAGGCGTACCCGTCGGACGCCAGCCGGATCGCGAGTGCGCGCATGGCGTGGCGCGCTAGTCGGGCCTCGCGGCCTATCGGCGGCGACAGCAGAATGCCACCGCGCAGCTGCGACGTCGCTGGGGACGTCAGACGGGCGAACAGGGGTCGGTTGGCAGGGCCGAACCAAAGGCTCTCCTCGCGAATGCGGTCGTCGCTGCCCGGCGACGTCACGCGGTTTCCGCCTGGGAGGCTGCCCTGGCGGCGGGCGAATCACGCCGATCGAGGTCTTCGCAAGCGCGCCCCCGCGCCCCACGGTGGTCGAAATCACAGTGCCGCCACGTCCGCATTCGTGCAAGGTTATCCCCCGACCTTCGCGATCACGCGAAGCCTCGCGGTCGCCATCGCGAGTCGGTCCAATCCTGCGAGTGGCGCACGATCACGAAGAGGGGCGACACGCCGACGTGCGACCGTGTTCGATCGAGGCCCAAACCGGGGCCGCCCGTCACTGACCGTCAAATCAACGAGAGGCGAAGGTCTGCAAGGCATTCACCGCCGAACAGACGGAGTAACTAGAATCGGCACGACCAAGGAGTTCTGAACGACGCCGGGATCGTCTCCGTGCGATTGGAGCTCGGGGAAGCGATGCACAGTGGCTAATGATCCTGCAAGTACCGACTCGGCCGATGGCCGTGCGGACTTGACGCTCGACTTGGCGACAGCCCTCGAAACGGAACAGTTTTTCCTGGTCTACCAACCGACCATCGATCTGCAGACCAACGCGTTCGCCGGGGTCGAGGCGCTCATCCGCTGGCGTCACCCGATACGGGGCGTCGTCTCCCCCGAGACCTTCATCTCCGAGCTCGAAGCGAGCGGTCAGATCGTGCCGGTAGGCCGCTGGGCCCTCGAAACCGCGTGCGCCCAAGCGGCGCTATGGCACGCCAAGGGCTACCGATTCGCGGTGTCGGTGAACATCTCGTTCAAGCAACTCGAACTGGCCGAGTTCGTCGATGACGTGGCCGACGCCCTGTCGTCCAGCCGCTTCGATCCCGCGCTACTCGTGCTTGAATTCTCGCAAGAGACCCTCACGCGCCAGGTCGGTTCCTCCGTCGACCGCCTCGCGCTCTTGAAGGACCTTGGCGTCCGTCTCGCCGTCGACGACTACGCGCCCGGCGATTCGGCGCTCGCCGATCTCGAGAAGTTTCATATCGACATCGTCAAACTCGACAAGAGCTTCATTGCGGGCATCACCGACTCGAGCGAAGCGGCGACGCAGATCCACACCCTCGTCCAACTGGCCAAGACGCTGGGTGTGCAGATATTTGCGTCGGGCATCGAGGACGCCAATCAGCGCCAGCGTTTGCAGGTCGAAGAGGTCAATATCGGACAGGGTTTCCTCTTTTCCACCCCGCACGAGGCCGCCCAGATCGACCGATTCCTCGAAGACTTCGCGATCTTCTCCGGAAAGCCGCTCTGAGTTCGCCCGTGCCCACACGCTGTGGTCTCCGACGCAACACCACTGAACGGCTAGGCGCGCCCGTCGCGCCGAGCGGGGCGACCGTGGTGGATCCGAACAACGAAGATGGACCCCGTGCCCAGGGCTAAGCGGGCCGACCCTGCGGGGCCGGCCGACCGCGACGGGACCCTCGAGGGTCAGTCCGGTCGGGCCAGCGAACTTCGCCGCCGCTACGCGATGGTTCGCGCGGCGTCGGGCGCCGCGCTGTCGGGCGAAGAGTACGACACCAAGTTGATCGAACTACTCGGCGTCGCGGTGCCGTCGTTTTGCGATTGGTGCGCCATTGACCTCGCGAACGAGAACGGGGAGCTTCGCCCGTTCGCCGTGCGCCACAGCGGGTGCGAGCACCCTGACGTCGAGGGCCTACTCGAAGAGTGCTGCGTGGTCGGACTGCACGAACGTGTCCCGGAACTCGAAGCGATTGCCAATCGTGTGCACGCCACGGGTCTCAGCGAGGTGTGGCCAGCGGGGACCACCGCACTGCCCTGGTGCATCGTGGTCGCACTATGGGTCTACGACCTGCCGTTCGCCACGATGACGTTCGTGACGAACGAGGACCACCCCGGCTACGGCCCGGTCGAGGTCGTCGCGGCCGAGGACGTGGCGTGGGCGACCGCCACGGCGATCGAACGTCTGTTGCTGCACGAGGACGCCCGTGACGCCGTGCGCCACACCCAGCGAATCGCCAGCCAACTCCACCAACTCATCGCGACGTCAATCACCGTCGGCACACTGCGCACTGAGCAGGACATCCTGAAGAGCCTCGCGGGCAGCACCCGTAGCGTCTTCGACGCCGACACCGCCATCGTGTCGCTCGAGTCGGGCCCGGCGGCGCCACTGCGGGGGCTGGCCCAGCGGGGCCAGAGCGTCGTGTGCGTGACTCCGAAGCGACACGAGGTCATGGAGGAGCTGCCCAGTTCGCGCACCGGTGGAACGGTCCCCTGGCGCGAAGGGGACTGGCTGGTCGCGCCGATCCTCGAACGGCGCGATCGCGCCCGCGGCGTCGTGGCGATCGAACGCCAATCGAACTCCGAATTCGCCACCGAGGACAAGGAAGTGCTCACGCTGCTCGCGCAAATGGCGGCCACGGCCCTCGGCGCGGTCGAACTGAGCCGCACGATCGAGCACAGCGAGGCGAGATGGCGGATCCTGGTCGAGACGGCACCGGTCGGCATCGTCGAAGTGGGAGCCCAGGGAGGGGTGCGGTGGTGGAACCGCGGTGCGGCGCGGATCTTCAACTGGCCCGAGTACGGCGAGTCCCTCGGGGGCGAGGGGCCCTTCTTCCCCGACGCGGCCCTCGAACGACTCCAAGCGCTGTGGTCGGACGTGCTCGAAGGTGACTTCGCGCTAGGACGCGACCTGAGCGAGATCGAGATACGGGGCCGTCGACGCGACCTCACGGCGTCGGCGGCGCTCTTGGCCTCCAACGAGGGGGCCGCGTCGACCATCCTGACCCTGATCGACGACGTCACCGACCATCGCGAACTGAAGGCCGAGCTCCGTCACGCCCACCAGATGGAGATCCGCGGCCAGGTCGCCAGCACCGTGGCCCACGACTTCAACAACCTGCTGACCCTCATCTCGGGCTACGCCGAGATCCTTTCGAACGACGTGCGCAGCGACGAACGGGCCTCCCAGATGGTCAAGGACATCCAGGCGACGACCTCGCGGGCGTCGTTGCTGACCGAACAGCTGCAGACGATCGGGCGCACGAAGGCGCCCGAGCCGGTCGTCCTGCGGCCCGAAGAGGCGATCCAGTCCGTCGCCGAGGTCCTCGAGCGGATCGTCGGGGTCGACATCGAGGTGAGGTGGTCGCTCGAGAACAACTCCGCCAACGTGAGGGTCGACGCCGACCAATTCGAACAGATGATCCTTAACCTGGCCCTCAACGCCCGCGACGCGATGCCTCTCGGGGGACAACTCAGCATCTCGGTGGACCCGGTCCTCGTCGAGGGCGACCAAACCCTCGCCCTGAACGTTCCCGCGGGCAACTACGTCTTGATCGGCGTGGCCGACACGGGTGTCGGCATGGACGAGGAGACCCGCCGCCGCTGCTTCGAGCCGCTGTTCACCACGAAAGGGCCGTTCAAGGGCACCGGCCTCGGCCTGGCCTCGGCCCGTCGCCTCGTCGAAGAGAGCGCGGGGTCGATCCAGGTGCGCAGCGAGGTCGGACGGGGTACGACCTTCGAGATCTTTCTCCCGGCCGTCGACGAATTGGCCGGTTCGAAGGTCGCGGCCAGCGGTCCCTCGACGCCTCGCGGTTCGGCCACCGTACTACTGGCCGAAGACGACGAAGGGCTGCGCCGGCTGGTCAGCCAGGTCCTCGAGCGCAACGGCTACCTCGTGCTCGAAGCCGACTCGGCCGAACAGGCCATCAAGCTGGCCGCCAGTTTCGAGGGCACCATCGACCTGCTGCTCAGCGACGTCGTCATGGGTGAGCTATCGGGAATCGAACTGGCCGCCAACCTCCAGGGAGCCAATCCTTCGTTGCGCGTCGTCCTGATGTCGGGCAGCGCCGACGAGTCGATCCTCGAGGAGCTGTTGGCGGGGTCGAGCGCCTTCCTGGCCAAGCCCTTTCGGCCCAGTGCGCTCATCGACCAGATCCATGAACTGTTGGCACGCCGCGACTCGCTCGCGGCCCACCCTTCGCTCAATCACTAGTTCGACGGCCCACCGGCCGTCGTCACGGGCGCCTCGATGAGCGGTACTACGCCACCGGTTCCGGTTCGAAACGGTACCCGACACCGCGCACCGTCGAGATCCAACGGGGGTTGTCCGGGTCCACCTCGATCTTGGCGCGTAGGCGGCGAATGTGTTCGGTGACCGTGGCCTCGTTCTGCCACTCGCTCGACGACGACCAGACGTGCTCCAGCAATTGGGCCCGCGAATAGACCTGACGGGGAGAGGCAGCCAGGAAGGCCAGGAGTGCGAACTCCTTCGAGGTGAGCTCCAGCAGCACCCCTTCCATTCGTACCTCATGGGTGCTCTCGTTGATTTGCAACTCGCCAAATCGCATGGTCGGCGCGTCGATCTGGTGTTGGGCCAGATTGACCCCGGCGCGGCGCAGCACCGACTCGATCCGCGCCGAGACTTCGCCCAGGGAGAAGGGCTTGACAATGTAATCGTCGGCGCCCAGCTTGAGCCCGGCGATCCTCTCCGATTCGAGGCCTCGCCCGGTCAGGAAGATGGTGGGGACGTCGCTGATCAGGCGTAGTTCGCGCAGCACCTCGCGCCCGTCCTCCGCTCCGAGCACGATGTCGAGCAGGACGAGGTCGGGGTTGAGCGACGACGTGGCCGAAAGGGCGCCCGCGAGGCTGGACGCCACGGTGACCTCGAATCCCTCGCCCGTGAGGAACTGGTCGAGGAGTTTGATGATCTCCTGGTCGTCCTCGACGATGAGAATCCTGGTCATCGCCGCACGCCCCTTTCGATGTTCGCCGAACCGGGGACGCGTATCGCCGCAAGTTCGCCCGAACTGGCTTCGCGCACACGACCGCGTGCCCTACTAGGTGTCAACATTCGCACAATTTTCATTCTACGGACTGCGCACTGCCCCAACGTGCAAGTTCGTTCCCTCGCCACCACGTGGCGTGACGGCGCAGCACGCTCTAGTGCCACGACGTCTCGACGTGGGCCGACGTCATCCACACGAGTTCTCTCGCGCCGGGTGGCCCCGGGTCGCGGGGCGGCGTGGCGAGTCTGTCAACGAGCGCGGGCGAAGCCCGCACCACCCGCACCGTTCGGATCGCGTCGAATCCCGACTAGTTTTATCGTGAATACCCGAGGGCGTACGCCCACCGTTCGAGAGAGAAGATCAGAGATGGCCAAGATCGCCAACGACATCACCGAACTGGTCGGAGGCACACCACTCGTGCGCCTGCACCGGATGAACCAGGGCCTGGGGGCCGAGATCCTGGCCAAACTCGAGTACTTCAACCCGGCCCACAGCGTGAAGGACCGACTCGGGCTGGCCATGATCGACGCCGCCGAAGAGGCGGGGCTGCTCGGGCCCGACACGATCATCCTCGAGCCGACCAGCGGTAACACCGGCATTGCCCTGGCCATGGTGGCGGCGGCGCGCGGCTACCGCTGCGCCTTCACGATGCCCGAGACCATGAGCAAGGAGCGCCGAGCCCTGCTGCGCGCCTACGGCGCCGAACTGATTCTGACGCCGGGGCCGGACGGGATGGGCGGCGCGATCGCCAAGGCCGAGCAGCTCGCGGCCAGCGACTCGCGCTACTTCATCCCCCAGCAGTTCAAGAATCCGGCCAACCCCGCGATCCACCGCGCCACCACCGCGCAGGAGATCTGGAACGACACCGACGGCCAGGTCGACATCTTCATCGCCGGCGTCGGAACCGGCGGCACCATCACCGGCGTCGGCGAGGTGCTGAAGGAGCGCAAGCCCGGCGTGCAGATCATCGCGGTCGAGCCGGCCGCCTCGCCGGTGCTCTCGGGCGGGGTCAAGGGGCCCCACCCGATTCAGGGCATCGGGGCCGGCTTCGTGCCCGACATCCTCGACACCAGCGTCATCGACGAGATCATCACGGTCGCCAACGATGACGCTTTCGCCGTGGCCCATCGCGCGGCGCGAGAGGAGGGCTTGCTGGTAGGCATCTCCGCCGGCGCCGCCCTGTGGGCCGCGCTCGAAGTCGCCGCGAGGCCCGAGAACGAAGGTCGCCAGATCGTCGTCATCGTGCCCGACTTCGGCGAGCGCTATCTCTCCACCGCACTCTTCGACGGGCTCGTCGACTAGATGCCGGGTGAACTGCGCCACGATCTGCGTCGCGACCTGCGCGCCGCGACCGACCGCGACCCCGCCGCGCGGTCCCCGCTCGAGGTGGCGTTGACCTACCCCGGCGTGCACGCCCTGTGGGCCCATCGCCTGAACCACTGGCTCTGGGAGCGGGGCCTTCGCCTGGTGGCCCGCGGGGGCTCGTCGATCGCGCGGTTGCTCACGGGCGTCGAGATCCATCCGGCCGCCGTCATCGGAAACGGCGTCTTCATCGACCACGCCGCCGGTGTCGTCATCGGCGAGACGGCGCAGGTGGGCGACGACGTGACGATCTACCAGGGCGTCACACTGGGCGGCACCAGCCTCGAACGGGGCAAGCGCCACCCCACCATCGGCAATCGGGTCATCATCGGCGCGGGAGCGAAGATCCTGGGTCCCATCACGATCGGTGACGACAGTCGCGTCGGCGCGAACGCGGTCGTCGTCGGCTCGGTCCCCGCGAACTCGGTCGTGGTCGGCATCCCCGGGCGCATCATCGCCCGCACGCCGTCGTCGGCCCCGTCGACGACGCTCGACGACGGACTCATGCCCGACCTCATCGGTCTGAGCCTGCGATCGCTCGCCCGTCGCGTCGACGAACTCGAGACCTTGGCGGGCACCGAGAGCGAAGAGCGTCACGTGCGACCTCCCGACTCGGGCATCTGGTCCGGTGAGGACTTCTCGATCTAACGCTTCGTGCGCCGTATCGATTCGACCGGGAGCCGACGATGTTGACGGCGTGTCGTCGCGACCAGGCGTACGGACGCCGTCCCTACACTTGGGTCATGCGCCGACTCGCTCCCACCCTCGCCCTCGTCCTACTGGGCCTGCTCGCCGGCGGCGCGGCGCTGCTCTCGTGGCACCAGGCCCACGAACGCACCCTCACTATCTTCGACTGCGGCGACCGGGGACTCAACGCACCGCGTAGCTTCATCCTCTCGTGCGCCGACGCCAACTCCGAACTAAAGGACCTGCAGTGGACGCACTGGGGCCAGAGCGTCGCACGCGCCACGGGCACCGCGACCTGGAACGACTGCACCCCCACCTGCGCCGCGGGCACGTGGCGCAGTGCGTCCATCACCGTCTCGGCCTATCGGGTGCGCGATGGCCACTACACGCGTCTGATCGGGCGTCATAGCAGGCTGTTCTCCGGCGGGCCCTTCGACGCCTCGATATACCCGCCGAGCGGGTGATCCACCCACGACACCAATCGACGTCGGGCGACGCGGAGCGTGAAGAGCGATTACTTATACTTAAGACTGCTCGACGTTACGTGACACCACATGATCGGGTCCTTATCCCGCGGCGTGCCACGCCCCGGGTGCCAGTTGTGAGAAAGCGGATCACATTCGAATGAAGTTCGTACGCTCAGCCTTCGTGGTCGGCGCCGTGGTGAGCGTCTTCGCCGTCCCCGCGGGCGCCAGCGCCGCGCCGACGTGGGCGAGCGCGCGAACCGCGGTCCTGCCCTCGGGCGCGACCGGTCTGCCCCAGGGCTACCTGCCGGCGTTGGCGTGCGCCTCGGTCGGCGACTGCGTGGCCGGTGGCGACTACACCAACACCAAGAGCCAGGCCGAGGGACTGCTGCTCAACGAGGTCAACGGCGCGTGGCGCAGCCCCCTGACCATCACGCCGCCGAGCAACGCCGCGGCCAACGCCTCCACCAACGTCTTCTCGGTCGCGTGCGGTGCCGTTGGCTACTGCAGCGCCGTGGGCTCGTACCAGGACAAGAGCGGCAACGCGCTCCCCTTCACCGTCAGCGAGGTAGCCGGCACGTGGCGCGACGCGCTCGAAGCGACGCTGCCGGCCAACGCCATCGCCAGCGGCCAGAACGCGCAGCTGCGATCGATCGATTGCGCCAGGGCCAACTACTGCACCGCGGTGGGCACCTACGACGCCAAGTTCACGCCTCTCGCCCAGACCGAGGGACTGGTCCTGGACGAGGTCGCGGGCACGTGGCGACCGGGCGCCGAGGTCCACCTGCCGGGCGGCACCAACGCCAACCCCCTGGTCGCGCTCAACCAGGTCGCCTGCGCCAGTGCCGGCAACTGCAGCGCCGTCGGCCAGTACACCGACGCCAACGGCGCCACCCACGGACTGGTCGTGAGTGAGCGAGCCTCGCGCTGGTCGTCGGGGCTCTCGCTCGTCCTGCCGGGCAACGCCAGCGCCTACCCCGACGCCTCGCTCAGCTCGGTCGCCTGCGCGCCTAACGCCACCTGCACCGCCATCGGCAGCTACGCGAACGCGACCGGTGACCTCGAGGGACTAGCGACCAGCGAATCCAACGGGACCTTCGCGCGGGCTAGCGCCTTCGTGATGCCCAGCGGGGCGTCGAGCAATCCCCACGTCTTCCTCTACGGCTACGGCGGCATCTCGTGCCCCTCGAGCGGCAACTGCAGCGCCGGCGGGCAGTACACCGACACCTCGGACAAGTACCAGGGCTTCCTCATCGACGAGGTCAACGGCACCTGGCAGACGGCGGCCGAGTTGAAGCTGCCCAGCGGCGCCCAGGAGGCCGGTAAGAACGGAGGCGTCGTCGCACTGTCGTGCGTGTCGCCCGGCAACTGCAGCGCCGGCGCGGCCTACCTCGACGCGTCGGGCGAGTACCAGGCCCTGGTCGTGAACCGCATCAGCGGCACCTGGCAGACCGGTACGAAGGTCGCGCTGCCCTCGGGCGCCACGAGCGTCGGCGTCGCGGGCGGCGTCTACGGACTGATCTGCAAGCGGGCCAACGAGTGCACCGCCACCGGGAGCTACCTGAAGAACGCCACCGTCTACGAGGGCTTCACCCTGGGGACCAGCTAGCGACACCGCGCACGCACGAAAATGCGCGGCCACTTTCACGCGCCGGCCCGGCCCAGGAAAGTTTCATCCATTATCTACCTTCCGATAGCCCGCACTTCACCTTTCGATAACCCTGCCTTCTTACGTTGGCTACGTGACACGCGAACGATTTCTCACCCTCCTGCGACCTCGCCAGCGTGTCGCCCCACGAACGAGCGCCGCGGCAGCGCGCACGCGAGAGCCCGATGCTCGCCCCTGAGGGCCGCAGTGTCGTGCTCGTCGTCGAGGACGAGCCGAGCTACCAGGAGGCGCTCAACATCGGCCTCACCGTCGAAGGCTTCGTCGTGGTCGGTGCGAGCACGCTGGCCCAGGCCCGCACGGTGATGTCGAGCACCCGACCGGACCTGGTACTGCTCGACGTGATGCTGCCCGACGGGTCGGGCATCGACTACTGCCGCGAGATCTTCGACTCCTCGAGGATCCCCGTGATCATGGTCTCGGCGCGCACGAGTGAGGTCGATATCGTGCTGGGCCTCGAAATCGGCGCCGCCGACTACGTGACCAAGCCCTACCGACTGCGCGAGTTGGTCGCGCGTATGCGCGCCGTCCTGCGCCGCCCCGTCGCCAACACCGACGAGGAGACGATCACGTTCGGCGACCTTCGCATCGACCTGGTGCGCCGCACGGTGGCCAGGCAGGGCCGCGAGGTCGAGCTCAGTCGCAAGGAGTTCGACCTGCTCGCGCTCTTCGCCACCCGTCTCGGCCAGGTCGTCACCCGCGAGGTGTGCCTCGACACACTGTGGTGGGGCATGGAACTGACCGACACGCGCACCCTCGACACCCACGTCAAGCGGCTGCGCCAGAAGATCGAGAGCGACCCGGCCAACCCCCGGCACCTGCTCACCATCCGCGGCGTGGGCTTTCGACTCGACGCCTAACCTGCACTCGTGCAGATTGGCGAGCGGGCACCCGACTTCACCCTCACCGACCAGCGCGGCCGCGAACTGACCCTGTCGGCCCTGCTCGGCCACGGACCGGTCGCGCTCTTCTTCTACCCCGCGGCCATGACCGCGGGGTGCACCAAGGAGTGTCGCCACTTCCGCGTCCTCGGCGCCGAGTTCGCGGCCCTCGGCGCCCAACGCATCGGCATCTCAATGGACAGCGTCGAGCGCCAGTCGCAGTTCACCGAGAAGAACCAACTGGACTATCCCCTGCTGGCCGACGTCGGCGGCGGCGTCGCCCGGCTCTACGGCGTCAAACGATCGATCGACCTGTTCAAGGTGAAGCGCACGACGTTCGTCATCGCGAGCGACGGGCGGGTCGTCGAGATCATCAACAACGAATTCAACATGGACGCCCACGCCGAGCGGGCCCTCGAAGCGCTGCGCTCGATCCCCTAGCCGACGATCATCGCCGGAGCGGGATCCGACAGGAACCGGCCGACGTGCGCGAGCACCGCCGACGCCATGGCCCCGTCGATCTGGCGATGGTCGAAGGACATCGCCAGCTCCACCACGTAACGAACCACGACCTGGTCGTCGACGACCCACGGGGCCTTGGCGATCTGTCCAATGGCCAGTATCGCCCCGGTACCGGGCGGCAGGATGGGCATCGCCGCGTCGACGGCGAAGGGGCCGACGTTGGTGATCGTCAGCGTCGTGCCGATCATGTCGTTCGGCGTGGTGGTGCCCTTGCGGGCCGTGTCGACGAGGGCGTTGAGGGCCTGCGCCATGGACACCAGGTCGAGCTGGTCGGCCCCCTTGATGTTGGGCACGATCAGCCCGCGATCGGTCGCGGCCGCGATTCCCAGGTTGACGCTGCGACGGACCACGACCTCGTTGGCCGCGCCGTCGAAACTCGAGTTGATGCCCGGGAAGTGACGGGCCGCGTCACACATGGCCAGCGCCGTGATCGTCAGCGGCGACAGTCGAACGCCGGCCAGGTTGGGGTGCTTCTTCAGCGACTCCAAGAGCTCCATCGTCCGCGTCGCGTCGACGCGCACCCAGACCGCGGCGTGCGGCGCGCTGAAGGCGCTCTGGACCATCGCCTCGCTCATCGAGCGCAGCACGCCCTTGACGGGGATGCGCTCCTCCTTGGGCCCGGTCGACCAGGACTCGATGTCGCGACCCACGAAACGCGACGTCGAGGTCGGGCCCGTGATCACGGCGCTCGGTCGCGCCGCGGCGGGCGGCCCGCCGTTGAGGGCCTTTTCGACGTCGCCACGGGTGATGAGGCCGTCGCGGCCGGTGCCGCGCAGGCTCGATAGATCGACGCCGTGCTGCTTGGCGTAGAGGCGCACGGGTGGCGTCGACCTCGGCGAGAAGGCCGCCGCGGGGGTGGTCGCGGCCGGCGGCGCGGGCGCGGGCGCCCTCGCGCCGGCCCGGCGGTTCTTGCGGGTCGCGACCCCGACCTCGTTCTCGACCCCGTAGCCCACGAGCACGGCCTGACGGCCCTCCTCCGCGGGAGCTTCCGCGTCCGCGACGGCCGGGGCCGGTGCGGCACCGCCCTTGGCCGCGGCCTTGGTGGAGGTCGCGGCCACCGGCGTGGCCCCCGCCGCGGTCTCGAAGGTGATCAGTGGCTTGTGCACCTCAATGACGTCGCCGATGTTGCCGTGCAACGCCACGACGGTGCCCGAATAGGGACTCGGCAACTCGACGGTCGCCTTGGCCGTCTCGATGTCCACCAGCGGCTGGTTGAGCACGACCGTGTCGCCGACCTGGACCTTCCACTCGACGATCTCGGCCTCGATCAAGCCTTCGCCGACGTCGGGCAGCAGGAAGATCTCCTCGCCCACCTCAGAATCCCATCGAACGGTCGACGGCGTCCAGGATCCGGTCCACCGTGGGACGGTAGTCGTCCTCGAGACGGGTGGGCGGATAGGGCACGTGATAGCCGCTCACCTGGAGACCGGGCGCCTGGAGGGAATAGAAGCAGCGTTCACTGACCTGTGAGACGATGTCCGAGCCGACCGACGCGCTGTGCGGCGACTCCTGGACCGCGACCAGGCGCCCGGTCTTCTCGACCGAGCGGACGATGGTATCGAGGTCCAGCGGCGCGAGCGAGCGTACGTCGATGACCTCGATCGACACCCCCTCGGTCTCGGCCGTCTCGGCCGCGCGAAGGATGGTCTTCACGGAGGCGCCGTAGCCGACGACCGTCACGTCGCGGCCCTCGCGGCGCACGGCCGCTTCGAAGAGACCTTGGGCCGGGTTCTCGAGGTCGACCTCGCCCTTCTCCCAGTAGCGGCTCATCGGCTCGCAGAAGATGATCGGATCGTCGTGCTCGATCGACTGCTGGATCATCCAGTAGGCGTCGTTCGCGTTCGAGCACGACACCACCCGCAGGCCGGCCGTCTGGGCGAAGTAGGGCTCGGGACTCTCAGAGTGGTGCTCGATCGCCCCGATGCCGCCCTGGAAGGGCAGTCGGATGACGAGACCCATGTTGTAGACGCCGTCGCTGCGCTTGTGCAACTTGGCGACCTGGGAGACGATCTGGTCAAAGGCCGGGTAGACGAAACCGTCGAACTGGATCTCGACGATCGTGCGGTACCCGCGGATCGCCAGGCCGACCGCGGTGCCGACGATGGCCGACTCGGCCAGCGGGGCGTCGATGACGCGGTCCTCGCCGAAGTCCTTCTGCAGGCCGTCGGTGATGCGAAAGACGCCGCCCAACTTGCCGATGTCCTCGCCCATCAACAGGACCTTCTTGTTCTTCTCGAGGGACCGGCGCAGCCCCTCGTTGAGGGCCTTGGCCATGGTCATAGTGGTCGTTGCCATCAGTGCGAACCTCCGCTAATGCCCATCTCGATCATTTCACGCCGTCCCTCGTCGATCAGCGGGTGCGCAGCGGCGTAGGCGTGGTCGAACATCGTGATCGGGTCGGGCCGGTCCATGGCCAGCACGTCCTCGCGAACCTGCAGGGCCATGGCCTCGGCTTCGGCCGTCACGTCGTTGAGCGCCGTCTTCTTGACCTTGTACTCGTGCACCAGGAGCGACTTCACCCGCTCGACGGGGTCGCGATGTTTCCAGACCTCGACCTCGGCGTCGACGCGGTAGCGCGTCGGGTCGTCGGACGTCGTGTGCGCGCCCATGCGGTAGGTGAAGGCCTCGATCAGGGTCGGGCCGGCGCCGGCCCGCGCGTTCTCCAGGGCCCGCTTGGTCACCTCGTAGACCGCGAGGACGTCGTTGCCGTCGACGCGCACGCCCGGGAAGCCGAATCCTTCGGCCCGGTGGTACAGCGGAATCTTGGCCTGGAGCGACGACGGCTCCGAGATGGCCCACTGGTTGTTCTGCAGGAAGAACACCACCGGGCAGTTGAACGAAGCGGCCCACACGAAGGACTCGAGCACGTCGCCCTGGCTCGACGCGCCGTCGCCGAAGAAGGCGACCACGGCCTCGTCGGCCCCGTCGCGTTGGACGCCCATGGCGTAGCCCACGGCGTTCAAGGCCTGGTTGCCCAGAACCACGGTGGGCACGGAGTGGCGGTAGTGCTGGGGATCCCAACCGCCGTTGCTGACGGCGCGAAAGAGACGGAACCAGTCGACCGGCGGTATCCCGCGGCACCACGCGATGCCGTGCTCGCGGTAGGTCGGAAACGTGAAGTCGGTCGGGCCGAGTGCTCGGCCGGCGCCGATCTGCGCCGCCTCCTGACCCTGAATCGGGGCCCACAGCGCCAGCTGACCCTGTCGCTGCAGCGACGTGCCCTCGTTGCAGATCCGACGGATGATCACCATGTCGCGATAGAGGCCGAAGATCTCGTCGCCGCTCAACGTGCTCTGGTAGTCGCCCTGATCCACCCGCTGGCCCTCGGGTGAGAGCAATTGAACAAGTTCATCATCGATCATCGACTCTCCTTCTGCCTCTGCGCCTAGATACCTTACCCCCGTACGATAAACGGATGTCCCGGCTCTTCGTTGACCTGCGTCCCCTTCGCGGCAACCGAGACTTCAGCCTCCTCTTCTACGGGCAACTCGTCTCGCTACTGGGCAGCAACCTCACGCTGGTGGCGGTGCCGTACCAGGTCTACGTCGAGACGCACTCGAGCCTGTGGGTCGGCCTGGCGAGCCTCATCCAACTGCCCTTCCTCATCGCCGGCGCGCTCTGGGGCGGCGTGATGGGCGACCGGATGAATCGGCGCACGCTGCTCGTGATCAACTCATTGGTGCTCGCGCTGCTCAGCGCCGGTCTCGCGCTCAACGCCCAGTGGCACCACTCGCACCTCGCGGTGTTGATCACCCTGGCCGCCCTGGCCGCCGGCTTCGGTGGCTTCGGTGGGCCGATACGCTCCGCGGCCATCCCCAAACTGGTGCCGCCGGACCAGCTGGTCGCCGCCTATTCGCTCAACCAGGTGATCTACAACATCGCGTCAGTGGCCGGACCGGGATTGGCCGGCCTGCTGCTCGCCGGCATCGGCCTCTCGGCCTGCTACTGGTTCGACGCACTGACCTTCGCCCTGCTGGTGATCTTCACCATATTCATGTCCTCGATGATGCCCAGCGGCCAGCACACGGGCGTCAAGATGCTGCGCGCCGTGGGCGATGGGTGGCGCTACGTGCGCAGCCACGCCACGGCCCAGGCTGTCTATCTCGTCGACCTCAACGCCATGGTCTTCGGGCTGCCGCGGGCCCTCTTCCCGGCCGTGGCGCTCACGCTCTACCACGGCGGACCGAGGACGCTCGGCCTGCTCTACGCCGCGCCGGGCGCCGGGGCGCTCTTGATGGCCGTGCTGACCGGATGGCTCGAGCGGGTGCGCCGCCAGGGCCGCCTCGTCGTGCTCGTCGTCATGGCGTGGGGCGGCGCCATCACGGTCTTCGGACTGGTGCACGTGGTCTGGGTGGGGCTGGCCTGCCTCGCCATCGCCGGCGCCACCGACGTCATCTCGACCATCCTGCGCAACACGATCCTGCAGAACGCGATCACCGACGAGTACCGCAGCCGGATCTCCTCGATCCAGATGGCCGTCGTGACGGGCGGGCCGCGCCTGGGCGACTTCGAATCGGGACTGGTGGCCGGACTGACGACCACGGAGTTCTCCATCGTCTCGGGCGGCATTGCCTGCATCGTCGGGGCGCTGGCGTTGATCCGCTGGCGTCCGACGTTCTGGAACGACACGGCCCTCTAACGAGAGCGAACGGGGATGGACCGGCGCCTCGCGTTGGTGACACTGGCCAGCTGACCGCAGGCGGCGTCGATGGAGCGGCCCCGGGTGTTGCGCACGGTGACGTTGACGCCCCGCGCCTCGAGCCCGTCGCGGAAGTCACTGACCCGCGCGCTCGACGAGCCCATCACCAGGTACCCCGGCGTGGGGTTGAGGGGAATCAGGTTCACGTGCGCGTGCAGCGGTTCGGCGTAGCGGGCCAGCTCGTCCAGGGCCCGCTCGGTGTCGTTGACCCCGTCGATCAGCGCCCACTCGAAGCTGAGCCGGCGCGTGGTGGTGTCGATCCAGTAGCGACAGGCGTCGTGGAGGCGCTCGAGCGGGTAGCGGCGATTCAGCGGGACCAGTTCGTCGCGGGTCTCGTTGTTGGCGGCGTGCAGGCTCACCGCCAGGGTCAGGGCCAGCCCCTCGCGCGCGAGGCGCTCGATGGCCGGCGCCACGCCCACGGTCGACACCGTCAGGTGGCGGGCCGAGAGACCGCGGTACTCGTGCAGGCGCTTCAACACCTCGACGGTGACGCCGTAGTTGGCCAGCGGCTCGCCCATGCCCATGAAGACCACGTTCGTAAGACGCCGCGGCGCCGCGGCCCGGGCGGCGAACATCACCTGCTCGATCACCTCGCCGACGCTCAGCTGACGGGTGAAGCCGGCCTGGCCCGTCGCGCAGAAGGTGCAGCCCATCGCGCAGCCGGCCTGGCTCGAGACGCACACCGTGACCCGGTCGTCGTAGCCCATCAGCACGGTCTCGATAGTCGCCCCGTCGTGGAGGCGAAAGACCCACTTGCGCGTGAGCCCCTTGTCACTGTGGACGTCGTTCGCCACCTCGAGGCTCGAGGGGAACTGCTCGACGAGGCGCGAGCGCAGGACCTTGGGGATCGTGGTGATCGCGTCGATCGACTGGGCCTCGCTCCACAGCCCGTGCCACACCTGGTCCACCCGGTAACGGGGCTCGCCGACCAGTTGCTCGGCGAGCGCCTCGCGCGTGAATTCGTAGGCCGACGGCATGGGCCAACGCTAGGCCAACGGCCCCGGTGTCACGGCGGTGAGAAAACTCTGCTTGACTCGTACTCGGCCTGGTGGCCTACGCGGCGCCGGAGAACAGGAGCACCATGGAACTCTCGAACACATCGGCGGTCGTCACCGGCGCCGCCTCGGGACTGGGCGAAGCGACGGCCCGACTGCTCGGCGCGCGCGGCGTGAAGGTGGTCGTGGCCGACCTCAACGACGAACGGGGCACGGCCATCGCCCGCGAGATCGGCGGCGTCTACGCGCACTGCGACGTCACCGACACCGACCAGGTGATCGCCGCCGTCGAGGCCGCCAAGGCCATGGCCCCGCTGTGGAGCACCGTCAACTGCGCCGGCATCGGATGGGCGACCCGCACGATCGGCAAGGACGGCGAGTACGCCTCGGCCCACGACCTCGACCTGTATCGCAAGGTAATCGAGATCAACCTGATCGGCACGTTCAACGTCTGTCGACTGGCCGCCACGGCCATGAGTCACAACGAACCCGACGTCGACGGCCTTCGCGGCGCCCTCGTCAACACCGCGTCGGTCGCCGCGCAGGACGGCCAGATCGGCCAGGTCGCCTACTCGTCGTCCAAGGGCGGCATCGTCGGGCTCACCTTGCCGCTCGCGCGCGACCTCGCGGCCATCGGCGTTCGGGCCAACTGCATCCTGCCGGGCCTGATCGACACGCCGATCTACGGCACGGGTCCTCAGTCGGACGAGTTCAAGGCCCGCCTCGGTGCCGGCGTGCTCTTTCCGCGCCGACTCGGCTACCCCGAGGAGTTCGCGTCACTGGTCGTCGAACTACTCGCCAACAGCTACATGAACGCCGAGTCGGTGCGCCTCGACGCGGGCATCCGGATGCAGCCCAAATAGAATTCGACGAAGCGACGCACGAACCAGTCGTGCAGCGGTTGTCACGCCATTGAGCACGCGTTGTTCTGATGCGACACGTTCGTCGTCGCTCAGGTTTTTGCATCCGTCAGCGCCTACCCTGTGAGCCGTGAGCTGGATCGACATCGTCATCATCCTCGTGTTGGTGTCGGCCGGACTGCGTGGGTACTTCGCCGGCGCGGTCTTGCAGATCATCGGCCTCGCCGGTTTCTTCGGTGGCTTCATCGTCGGCACGCTGATCGCCCCGTCGATCTCCTCGGGCATCTCCAACGGCACCGAGCGGGTCTTGTTGACCCTGATCGTCGTGGTGGTCGCCACGTTGTTCGGCAACCTGATAGGCAGCATCATCGGTCGCCTCGTGCGTCGACTCCTGCACACGGTGAAGTTAGGTCTGGTCGACAGCGTGGCCGGCGTCGCCGTGGGCGTCGTCGGAGCGCTCGTGGCGTGCTGGCTCGTGGCCGGTCTCTTGGCGTCGACCGCGTGGAGTCCGCTCGCCAGCGGCATCCAGCAGTCGAGCGTGCTCTCGAGCATGGACAAGATCATGCCGGCGGTACCCTCGCTCGACACCAAGGTGCAGGCCCTGCTGCGAAACGCCGACCTGCCCAACGTGTTCGCCACCGTGGTCGCGCCGACCCTCAAGGCCCACGTGAGCCCCAACCACCTGGGACGCCAGGTCACGTCGCTCGGATCGCCGAGCGACGTGGTGAAGGTCTTGGCCTCCGGCAACTGTCCCAACGAAAGCGAGGGCACGGCCTTCTTCGTGGCCCCCCACGAGGTGGTGACCAACGCCCACGTCGTGGCCGGGCACACCACCGTCACCGTCGCCGGCTCGTTGGCGCAGGTGGCCCTCTTCGACCCGGTCAACGACATCGCCGTGCTGCGGGTCCCGGCACGCACCGAGGCGCCGCTGCGCTTCTCCAACCGGGTGCCGGCCCAGGGAACCCCGGTGCAGGTCATCGGCTTCCCGCTCAACGCCACGCGCACCGGCTCACCGGGCTACGTCGAAGGTGAGATCTCCGGCCAGGGGCGCGACATCTACAACCGCGACCTGATAACGCGCACGGTGCTCGCGCTCGAGGTGAACGTGCAGCCGGGCAACTCGGGCAGCCCGGTGCTCACCGGAGCGTTCGTGGCCGGCATCATCGAATCGAAGTCGCTGGCCCAGGCGAGCACGGCCTACGCCATCCCCGACAGCATCGTCGAACACGACATCGCCCAGGCGCCGAAAACCGGGAAAGTGTCCACGCAGGGCTGCCTCAACTAGAACGTCCCGGGCCGTGACGGACCCGGGACGAAGGCCGGTCGTTAGCCTGTGGGCATGTCCGGACGTCGACAGTTGATCCGTCTCGCCGCCATCGTGCTGTTCTCTTTCGGCATGGGTATCGTCAACGCGCTCATGCGCGTCGACGGTTCTAACCTCTTCAGTTCGCTCAGCCAGGCCGTCGCCCCGTGGCTCCTGCTGGCCTTCCTCGCCGGCGCGTTCGCGAATGAGCACCGACTGCGCATCGGGGCTTTCAGCGGACTCGCCGCCACGATGGCCGCGCTGATCGGCTTCTACTTCACGAACGGAGCGATCTTTCATTACGGGCCCCAGTCGTGGCCCGGTTACCTCACCTACGGGTTCGGTCAGGGCAAGGTCTTCTTCACGCTCGGTCTCTTGAGCGGCCCCTCGTTGGGCGCCTTCGGCGCGTGGTGGCGCCAGAACCTGTCGCTGGTCCCGGTGCTCACCGTGGGGATGCTCTTCATCATCGAGGGGCTGACGCACGCGTCCCAGACCAACTTCTTCGCGCCGGACGCCACCCAGGTGGCCGCCATCGAGGTCCTCCTCGGCCTGGTGTGGATCGCGGTCGCTCTCGTCACCACCCGGTCGTGGCGCCAGCGCGTAGACGTCCACACCACCTAGTGATCGACCCAGACCTCTTTGGGCGGCGCTAGATCTCGCGAGCCTCGGCCACGTTGTCGAAGCGCGCAAACTCCCCGCGCCACGTGAGGTGCGCGGTCCGCGTCGGACCGTTACGGTTCTTGCCGACGATGATCTCCGCGTCCGACTTCTTGTCGTTGGCCACTTCGCCGTACTGCTCGGGGCGAAAGAGGAACAGCACCACGTCGGCGTCCTGCTCGAGCGAACCGGACTCGCGCAGGTCCGACATGACCGGTCGCTTGTCGGCGCGGTCCTCGAGCTTGCGCGAGAGCTGCGAGAGCGCGATCACGGGGCACTGCAGTTCGCGGGCCAGGATCTTGAGCGACCGGCTCATGTCCGAGACCTCGACCTGGCGGTTCTCGGCCCGTCCCCGAGAACTCATCAACTGCAGGTAGTCGACGATCACCACGCCCAGGTCGCCGTTCTGCTGTTTGATCCTGCGCGCGCGCGAGCGCACGTCCATCACCGTGAGGCTCGGATTGTCGTCGATGAAGACCTGGGCCGACTGTAGGAACCCGAAGGCCTCGTGGGCCCGGTTCCAGTCGGCGTCGCTCAGGTCGCCGGTGCGCAGCTTGGACGAGTCGATGCGCGCCGTCGAGGCGAGGATCCGCTCGGCCAGCTCCTGGCGGCTCATCTCGAGCGAGAAGTACAGAGCCGGGCGCCGCACGACCGCGCCGACGTGGATCAAGATGCCCAGCGCGAAGGCCGTCTTGCCGGTACCGGGACGGGCGCCGATGATCGTCATGCTGCTCGGCTGCAGGCCCTGGAGGATCTGGTCGAGCGACTTGTAGCCGGTCTCGAGGCCGTTGAACTGGCCCCGCGTCTCGCCGCGCTCCTCGAGGATGTCGGCCTCGCTGAGCAGCAGGCGCTGCAACGGCGAGACCGTGTCGATCTTGCGGTTGTCGCCGATCTGGTTGATCTTGCGCTCGGCCTCGTCGATCAGGCCGACCACGTCGTCGGTTGCCTGGTACGCGTCGTCCACGATCTCGCCGCCCACGCCGATCAATCGGCGCTGCTGGGCCTTGTCGCGCACGATCTCGGCGTAGTGCTGGGCGTTGGAGGCCGAGGGCGTGTTCATCTGCAGCGACGAGAGCACCGCCAGCTCGATCGCGACGGCGCCGCGCTCTTGCAGTTTCGCCTGCACCGTGACGTAGTCGACCGGTTCGCCCGCGTGGGTCAGGGCCATGATGGCGCCGAAGATCTGTCCGTGCAGCGGTCGGTAGAAATCCTCGGGCTCGACCGTCTCGTAGGCGACGCTCACCGCTTCGGACGAGAGCAGCATCGCGCCGATCAACGACTCTTCGGCTTCGATGGCACTGGGGGGAATTCGCCCGCCGCCCGGCGCGGTACGGCTGCGGTCCGAATCAATCTGCGTCATGAGACCTCAACGGTCGCAGGTATTGGTTGTGGGTCGCAAGAACAACAACGTGGGGAAAAGCCTGTGCGTTCGCCTTCACGTGCAACAGCATCGCAACCCCCTGTGACACGGAACTGCCGGGGCCTCGGCCCCGGCAGCGCGCAACACAGTGCGAACTTAAGTTGCGTATCGAATGTCGTTTACTTCGCGACGACCTCGACGTTGATCGTCGCCTCCACCCCATCGAACAACGTCGCCGACACGGTCTGCGCGCCGAGCTCTTTGATGTGCTCGGCCATGTGGATCATGTGGCGGTCGAGCGAGATATTGGTCGCCGTGCGCAACGCGTTGACGATGTCAGACTCGGTCACCGAACCGAACAGCCGCCCGTTGGTGCCAGCGCGGGCAGCGACGGTAATCGTCGCCTGCTCGATGAGCGCCCGTTGTGCTTCGGCGGCCTCGCGGCTCGCGGTGTCGCGAATGTCGCGGGCCTTGCGCATCGAGGCGGCCTGGATCTCCATCGTGTCGTTCGCGGCCAGCGCGGCCCCCGTGGGCAGCAGGAAATTGCGGGCGTAACCGGACTTGACCTCGACGATGTCACCCCGGCGGCCGATCCCGTGGACGTCGCTGCGCAGGAGGACCTTCATTCGCTCACCTGCTCGATCAGTTCGGCCTCGAAGACCTCGGCGGCGACACCGGCGTCGTTATCATTCTCGGCGGCGCTCGGCTCGACGACCACTCCCTCGAGGGTCGCTTCGGCTTCGCGGTCCGGACGCGGGCCCCGCGGGCCACGCTCCCCGCGTTCGCCCCGGCCGCCACGGCGCTCGGTGACCGTGCGCTGCGTGTAGGGCAGCAGCGCCAGTTCGCGCGCCGTCTTGATGGCGTCGGTCACGTCACGCTGGTGCTGCTGGCAGTTGCCCGAGACCTTGCGTCCGCGGATCTTGCCGCGGTCCGAGATGTACTTGCGCAGCTGGGCCAGGTCCTTGTAGTCCACCGTCGCCACGCCGTGCTGGCAGAAGGAGCAGGGCTTCTTCTTGGTGCGGCGGCTGTCGATCTTGGGTGCGCGCTTGGGCGGCTTGGGATTATTGATACGGGGCATTAGAAGGGCTCCTCATCGAAGGCGTAGGTGCTGGGCTCGTTGGAGCGCGGCGCGGCGGCCGGGCGGTCGCTCGAACTGAAGTTGCCGCCGTCGGCCCGCGGCGTCTTGGTCACGACGGCCGTGGCGAAGCGCAGGGACGGGGCAATCTCGTCGGCGTTGATCTCCACGATCGAGCGCTTGTCCCCGTTCTCGGTCTCCCAACTGCGCTGCTCGAGACGGCCGGTCACGATGACCCGGGTGCCCTTGGTGAGCGAGTTGGCCGCGTTCTCGGCCATCGAGCCGTAGCCCTGGACCTCGAAGTACGAGACCCGCTCCTCCCACTCCTGGGTCTGACGGTTCTGCCAGCGGCGATTGACCGCCACCGACAGGCGAACCGCGGCCTGGCCGGAGTTGAGGAACTTCAGTTCGGGGTCGCGGGTGACGTTTCCCACGACGGTGATGGAATTATCGGGCATGTCTTCTCCTTAGGTCTGTGAACGTGAACCTACGCTTGCGCCGTGACTCGGCGGGCGTTGGTGCGCTCGTGGCGACGCAGGATCTTAAAGCGCAGGACCTCGTCCGACAGCGTCAGAATCCGGTCCAGTTCGACCACCGTGGCCGGCTCACCGCTGAACTCCACCAGGACGTAGTAGCCCTCTTTACGCTTGTTGATCTCGTACGCCAGGGGACGCTTGCCCCAACGGTCGATGGTGCCGGGATTCCCGCCACTGGTGCGGATCGTCTCGAGCGCCCGGTCGAGGGCGATCTGGATCGTCTGGGCGTCGACGGCCGTGTCGAACACGATCATGGATTCATAGGGCCTCATGGCCGATTTCCTTTCCCTCTGGTCCGGCTAGGCCGGGCTCTGCGGAAACAGAGCAGGGTTATGTCGTCACTTCCCCACCTATGTGGGACAGACAACTCTAGTGCACGCCGCCATTTCTGGCTAGTCGAGCAGGTCCTCGGGCGTGGCGTAGGCCTCGTCGTCGCTGGGAAAGGCCCCGCTACGCACGTCGGCCGCGAAGTGACCGATCGCCTCAGTGATCGCCGAACCGAGGTCGGCGTACTGGCGCACGAACTTCGCGGCCGGGCGCTTCGTCATCCCCACCAGGTCGTGCAGCACCAGGACCTGGCCGTCGGTGTCGGGCCCGGCGCCGATGCCGATCGTCGGGATCTCCAGGGCCTCGGTGATCCGCGTGCCCACCACCGAGGGCACACCCTCGACGACGAGCGCGTAGACGCCCTCGTCCTGGAGCAGGGTGGCGTCCTTGATCAACCACTCGGCGGCCTCTCGGGTCTTGGCCTGGACCTTGAACCCTCCGAAGGTCAACACGCTCTGGGGCGTCAGGCCGAGGTGGCCCATCACGGGGATCTCCGCGTCCAGCAGCGCGCGGATGACGTCGCGGCGCACGCGCCCGCCCTCGAGCTTCACGCTCTGGGCGCCCGAGCGGATCAGCGAGGCGGCGTTGCGCACGGCCTCGGCCACCCCCACGTGGTAGCTCAACCACGGCATGTCGGCCACGACGTGCGCGCGGGGCTTCGCCGCGGCGACGGCGCGCACGTGGTAACACATCTGCTCGATCGTGACGTGCAGGGTGTCCTCGTGACCCAGGACCACGTTGGCCAGGGAGTCCCCCACCAGGATGATGTCGACCCCCGCGGCGTCGACGTAACGGGCGCCGGGCTCGTCGTAGGCCGTGACCATCACCAACGGGGCGCTGCCGTTACGGCGTTTGCGCGCCCGGATGGCCGGGGCCGACAGGCTCACTCGCCCACCTTCTTGCGCTGGCCCAGGACGCGGCGCGCCCGCCTACCCCCGGCGATCCACTTGCGCACGAGGTGGTGGAAGGAGCAGGCCACGCACACCTCCACCGCGTAACACTGGACCGGCTCTTCGCGCCGCTCCAGCTTCAAGAGCTCGGCGCGCGAACTGGGGCAGGTCCCGCCGGCCGGCAGGCGGGCGCCAAAGACGTAGGTGACCTCGACCAATTGCTCGTCGTGACAGACCGGGCAGGTCTCGCCGGTCGAGCGGCCGAAGTTGCGCGCGGCGCGCAGCAACTCGGGGTGGGCGTCGCACACGTCCTCGATCCGCACCAACCCGGCGGCGACCTTGGCCAGGAGCGCGTGGCGCACCAACCCGAACTCGACGACCGCTCCATCGGCGGTGCTGGCACGAAAGCCGTTATCCATTAGGCGTGACACTACCTCTCGCCCGAAATTCCGATCGACTTCACTAATTTGCACCATCGATATATCGAAGTGATATGATAATGCGCATGCTGGACATCGCCATCCTCGGTCTTTTGATGGAGCGCGACCACCACGGCTACGAGATCCGCACCCAACTGCGCGATCGGCTCGGCATCTGGGCCAACGTCTCGTTCGGTTCGATCTATCCGGCCCTCGCTCGCCTCGAGCGCTACGGCTTCGTCGAGGCCGTCGGCCTCGGCGAGGCCCGCCTGGGCGCCCTGTCGACCGGATCGCTCTCGGGCGAGCGGGCCTCGCTGCGCTCGCTGCGCACCACGCAGGGCCTCGGCCGTCGCGGCCGCAAGGTCTACCACATCACCGACCGTGGTCGCCAGGAGTTCATGGAACTGCTGGGCGACCCGGCGACGCTCGACGACAGCAAGAACTTCTGGCTGCGCATGGCGCTGGGCAAGTTCCTTTCAACGGACCTGCGCGTGGGCCTGCTGGAGCGGCGCCGGGCCGACCTGGTCGCGCGCCTCGCCGAGGTGCGGGCCGGGGCCCAGAACGAACAGCTCGACGGCTTCGCGCGTAGCGTCATGGAACACGCCGCCCAGGGCGTCGAGCTCGACCTCGCGTGGATCGACGACTGGCTGTCCACCGAACGAAGTAGCGAACAGAGCTTCGCTCAAGAGACGAAGTAGGAAAGGAAAGCCATGGAGAAGATTCGCGTGGCCATCGCGGGCGTCGGAAACTGCGCCAGTTCACTCATCCAGGGCGTCACGTACTACCGCGACGCGAAGGAGGGCGACGACGTCCCGGGCCTGATGCACGTGGTGCTCGGCGGGTATCACGTCAGCGACCTCGAGTTCGTCGCGGCCTTCGACGTCGACGCCTCCAAGGTCGGCAACGACCTCGGCAAGGCCATCGAGGGGGGCCAGAACAACACCATCAAGTTCGCCACCGTCCCCTCGCTCGGGGTCACGGTGCAGCGCGGACCGACCATGGACGGACTCAACAAGTACTACCGGGCCTCCATCGAGGAGTCGCCCTTCGAGGCCTGCGACGTCGCCCAGGCCCTGCGCGACGCCCGAGCCCAGGTGCTGGTGTCGTACCTGCCGGTCGGATCGGAGAAGGCCCAGCGCTTCTACGCCCAGGCCGCCCTCGACGCCGGCGTGGCCTTCGTCAACGCCATCCCGGTCTTCATCGCGTCCGACCCGGTGTGGGCCAAGAAGTTCTCCGACGCCAACCTGCCCATCATCGGTGACGACATCAAGAGCCAGGTCGGCGCCACGATCGTGCACCGGGTGCTCGCGCGCCTCTTCGAGGACCGCGGCCTCTCCCTGGACCGCACCTACCAGCTCAACGTGGGGGGCAACATGGACTTCAAGAACATGCTCGAGCGCGAGCGCCTGGAGTCCAAGAAGATCTCCAAGACCCAGGCCGTCACCTCCCAGCTCGAGATCAGCCACATGGAGCCCGACAACGTCCACATCGGCCCCAGCGACCACATCCCCTGGCTCCTGGACCGCAAGTGGGCCTACATCCGCATGGAGGGACGCAACTTCGGCGACGTGCCGCTCAACCTCGAGCTCAAGCTCGAGGTCTGGGACTCGCCCAACTCGGCCGGCGTCATCATCGACGCCGTGCGCTGCGCCAAGATCGCGCTCGACCGCGGCGTCGGCGGTCCAATCATCGGACCGTCGGCCTACTTCATGAAGTCCCCGCCCGTGCAGTTCCACGACGACGTCGCGCACGAGATGGTCGAGGCCTTCGCCAACGAGGGCGCCGAGAACATCGTCTGGCCCTAGGCTCGCGTCGTCCCGCGGTTGGACTACGCCGAGGAGACCTGCCCTTCGAGTTGCGCGATCAGCGCCGGCGTGATGACGGTGGCGTCCGTGGGGGCCACCACGCTCTGAGTGTTGTGGGTGATGGTGGCGTTCAGCGCCACCGTCGCGTTCCCGGAGGTGCCGTTGGGCGCGGTGATCGCGATCGACGCCCCGGTCGCGGTTGATCCGGACATCGTCACCGCGATCTTGTAGGTGCCGGCCACCTTGCCCGTGGGGATCGCGTGGCCCTCGAGCTTCACGATCGTCGGCAGCACGGCGTTCACGATCGACTTGAGGGTCCCCGTCTCGGAGTAGCCCCCGTTGGGCAGGGTCGTGTACTTCGTCTTCTCGATCACGGCCGTCACGTTCTTGACGATCTGCTGGGCAATGGCCTGTTCCTTGGCCTTTTGGGCCTCGGTCGGCGACTTCGTCGCTTCGTAGGTGCGCAGCAGGCTCTCGGGGATCTCGAACCACCGGTTGGCGAAGACGAGCTCGAGGCTGGCGATCTCCTGCTGGGAGAGGTTCACGCCGGGCAGCGAAGAGAGGGCCTGGGCGTTGAGCTCGACGTAGAGGTTGTTCGCGACGTCACGCACACTGGCCAGGGACTGCGAACCGACGTTGACGTCGACCTCGGCGCTGACGTTGCTGGCCGAGGACGTCAGGGACTGTCCGGAGGTGCTCGATTCGATGATGTCGAAGGACAGCTCGTTGAGCACCTGCTGGTCTGAGGCGGTGGCCGCGCCCGTGAAGGTGGCGCTCAAGTGGACCTGGAGATACGGCGAGGCGCCGATCGACGAGATCGCCTGGTTGATCGTGGCGCTCGCGCCGCAGGCCGCGAGCACCAGGCCCGAGACGGCGACCCCGACCAGGGCGACCCTCCACCGTGATGCGTCCATGTCGGCCCCCTAGTTCGTTCTCCCGCGCCCCGCGCTGGCTCGACACGAAGACCGGTCGTCACTCGCGTTTCCGACCCCGCGTACAAGAGCAATGTAGCAGCGACCCCGTTTCACGGGCGCCCGCGGAGCCTGCGCCGTTCGGCCCTATTCGCCGAATCAGCCTGATACGGGGACCTGAACGTCACTCCCGTGAAAGGTCTCCCAGTCCGAGGAACGTTGCTCTTCCTAGAGAACTCGAATGTCGGCCCGTCAACAACTGGCAACCCTTGCCTCCCGAGCCACACAATTCACGAAGGTCGTTAGTATGTGCAATCATTAGTGTATGAACATACTTGAGCCCGACTCAACCGACTCGGTGATCGACGCCGTCCTGTCGGCCAGCCGGGTGCTCGTCGCCGTCGCGGCTCGGTCGTTATCCGACATTGGCGAGGAGGTCACGCTCACCCAGTACCGGACCCTCGTCGTGCTCGCGTCGCGCGGACCGCAGAATCTGGTCGGTTTGGCCGAGGCGGCCGCGGTGACGCCGGCCACGGCAACTCGAATGTGCGACCGTCTCGTGAAGAAGAAGCTGGTTGTCCGCCAGTCAGAGCGCGACGACCGTCGCCAAGTCCGCCTCGCGTTGACGAAGAAGGGCCTCGAGCTGGTCAATACCGTGACGGACCGTCGCCGTCGCGAGATCGAAGTAATCCTGAGGGCGATCGATCCTGCGGAGCAGACGGTTCTCGTACAGGCCCTGGGCCAGTTCGCGTCAGCGGCGGGAGAGGTCCCCGAGCAGGACTGGTCGACCGGCTGGGACCTTTAGGTGCCCAGCAGTAACCGGGCCGCAACGCGTCGATGGCAACGCGCAATGCGCTCGGCTCAGATACGCATCGGCCGGTGGCTCGCTTCGGCGACCTACACCCAGAAGTGGCTCGTGCTGGGCACCGTCGTCGGGATTATTGCCGGACTCGGTGCCGTTCTCTTCTACGAGGCGCTGCGCCTCGCGACGTACGTCTTCCTCCAAGTCCTCGCCGGCTACAGAATCCCTCTGCCGGCGAGCGAGGGCGGGAGGGTGGCCTCCTCGTACTTTGCGCGGCCCTGGGCCATACCGCTCACTGCGTGCGTGGGCGCGCTGGTTGGGGCGATTCTCGTCTTCGCCGTAGCGCCCGAGGCCGAAGGTCACGGCACCGACGCGGCGATTGCCGCGGTGCACCACAACCCCCGTGGGGTGCGCATGCGAACCGTCTTTGTCAAGATTGTGGCCTCCGCCCTCACCATCGGCTCGGGTGGTTCAGGCGGTCGAGAGGGTCCGACCGGTCAGATCAGTGCGGGATTCGGCTCATTTCTCGCTCGGTTCCTCGACCTCAGCCCATCTGACGCGCGCATCACCGTCGCGAGCGGAATCGGTTCGGGCATCGGGGCGATCTTCGGCGCCCCTCTCGGGGGCGCGGTACTGGCCACGGAGATCCTGTATCGCGACGACTTCGAGGTCGAGGCCTTGCTGCCCTCGTTCATCGCGTCCATCGTGGCCTACGCCGTCTGGGGATCGTTTGAGGGGTTCGGTCCTCTCTTTGGTTACGTCGGGAACTACCAGCTCACCAGCGCGGTGCAGTTGGTGTGGTTTGGCGTGATCGGCGTCATCGGCGGACTGGTCGGCCTGCTCTATGCCAAGAGCTTCTACGCCACGGCCGCGTTCTTCAGCCGCCTCACCATTGCCCGCTGGGTCCGCCCGGCGATCGGCGGCCTGATCGTGGGGTGCATTGCCCTGGCCATCCCCGAGGTGCTGGGCACGGGCTACGGCTGGATCCAAGCCGGTCTCGGAACCGAGCTGTTGCACATCCCGCTCTGGATCGTGCTCATCCTGCCCTTTGCCCGCATCGCCACGACCGGGCTCTCCATTGGTTCAGGCGGGTCGGGCGGCATCTTCGGCCCCGGTATGGTGATCGGCGCCTTCGTCGGAGCCGCGGTCTGGCGCCTGCTCGAGCCGGTCGTGCCGAGTCTCGGCCACGACCCCGCCCCCTACGTCATCGTCGGGATGATGGCCTGCTTCGGGAGCATCTCGCGGGCGCCGCTCGCGGTGATGCTGATGGTGGCCGAGATGACGGGCACGCTTTCGCTGGTCGTACCGGCGATGCTGGCGGTGGGCCTGGCAACGTTCATCGTGCGACGAAACGACGACACCATCTACCGCAGTCAGCTGCGCAGCCGGGCCGAATCTCCCGCACATCGCATCCTCACCGGTCTGCCGCTACTGGCCATGGCGAGCGTCTCACAGGCCATGGCCCCGGCGCGATGTGTGCTGGTCGAGCCGGGCGACAGCGCGACCTTTCAGGCCCAGATGCGGCACGACGAGGTCAGCGCCGCGCCATTGGTTGACCCGCAGGGTCACTACCTGGGGGTTGTAACAATGCAGGCCCTCCAGGACGGGGCCAGCACAGTGGACGTCGAGGGCCTCGTTGACGCCACGTTCGCGCCAATCCACCAATCGGTGCATTTGGATGTCGTCCTTGACACACTGACGTCGACGCCTCAGACGTGGGCGGCCGTCATCGATGACGAACGACAGGTCGTCGGCACGATCGCCATCTCCGACATCGTGCGCAACTACCGGCGAACCATGCAGGCCAACCTTCGTAGCGTCTCCGAGTTGGGTGGATCCACCGGGATCCGCGAAATAGTCGTCGCGGACAGTTCCCCGATGGTCGGCGTGCCCCTTCGCTCAACGTCGATGCCACGCGGTGTGCTGATCACCACCATCGAGCGTGGCCGCGATGTCGTACGACCAACGGGTGAGACTCTCTTCGAAGCGGGCGACCGTCTGATGGTGCTCGGTGGGCCGGACGACCTGGACATCCTCGGTCAACTCGCCTCTCCCAAGGAGTAGTCAAGTACGTCGGTGAACTTTGGCATTTATTTTCTGACCCGCACGCCACGTAGCCACCCGATGCCGTAGTCGAGAGGTACCGCGTTGGGCACGTTCGCCCCACCGTCTGACGGTGCACACGGTATGAAGCAGTCTCGACCACGACTCCGAGGGTGTCTGCGTTGACTTTCACCGGATCGTCGCGATCAGCCAGTTCGCACAACGGCCGCACGACCTAGGCCGTGTGGCCGCTCCACCATTCGCGCAGGCGCTGCTCGGCCTGCGTGACGGTGATCTCGCCCTCGTCGAGGCGGATCTCCATCAAGAAGTCCAGGGCCCGGCCCACGTCGCGGCTCGGACCGATGCCCAGTAGCGCCATCACGGCCACCCCGTCGAGCGCCGGACGAAGCCGGTCGAGGTCCTCGCGCACGCGCAGTTCCGCGATGCGCAGTTCGAGTTCGTCCATCCGTTCGGCCAGCACCGTGGCCTTACGGGCGTTGCGCGTCGTGCAGTCGCAGCGCGTCAGCTCGTTCAGCTCCTCGAGCAGGTGGCCGGCGTCTCGCACGTACCGGCGCACGGCCTTGTCGCTCCAGCCCATCTTGTAGGTGTGAAAGCGCAGGTGCAGCTCGACCAGCGTGCTGACGTCATCGATCACCTGTTGGGGATACTTCAGCTCGGCCATGCGTCGGCGCGTCATCTTGGCGCCCACGACCTCGTGGAACCGGAAGGTCACGCCCTCGTCGGAGATCTCGCGGGTCGCCGGCTTGCCGATGTCGTGGAAGAGGGCCGCGAGGCGCAGCACCAGGTCGGGCGAGGTCTTGTCCACGACGGCCCAGGTGTGCTTGAGCACGTCCTTGTGGCGCTGGATCGGGTCCTGCTCGAGCTGCAGCTTGGCCAGTTCGGGGAAGAAGTAGTCGGCCAGTCCCGTGCGCACGATGAAGTCGAGTCCGATGCTCGGGCGCGCCGTGAGCAGCAGCAGGTCCAGTTCGTTGCGGATCCGCTCGGCCGAGACCTTGGCGAGCTTTTCGCCACTCAACTCCGTCGCCACCTCGATCGACGGATCGATTCGCAGGTCGAAGCGGGCCGCGAAGCGGGCCGCGCGCAGCATCCGCAGCGGGTCGTCGCTGAAGAGGATCTGCGGGTCGCTCGGGGTACGCAGGACCTTCTCGTTGAGGTCGGCGAAGCCGTTGAAGTAGTCGAAGAGGGACTGCACGCCGGGGCGCTGCTCGCCCAGCGCGATGACGTCCAGGGCGAGGGCGTTCATCGTGAAATCACGCCGGGCGAGGTCGACCTCCAGCGAATCGCCCCACTGGACGGCCGGCTTGCGCGAGTGGTCGACGTAGGCCTCGGAGCGAAACGTCGTCACCTCCACCTTGATTCCCCCTTCGCGAAGGAACCCCCCGATGGTGCCGAAGGCCCGGCCCTGCTCCCACAGCGCCGTGCACAGCGGCGTCATGAGGCGCGCGATGTCGTCGGGGCGGGCGTTGGTCGCGAAGTCGATCTCGAAGTCGTCGCCGCGGGCCTGGTCGAGCACCGCGTCCCTGATCGCTCCCCCGACGGCGTAGAGCGAGAAGCCCGCGTCGGCGAAGGCGAGGGCGAGCGGTCGCGAAAGATCCGCCAGTTCGATCAGTCGATCGTGCACTTGTTCAAACGCTGTCACTGCGAATGAAGGGTAGTGGGCGCCCGAGTTGCGACGCGCCCGCAGGTAGCCTTGAGCAGCATGTCCCACCGATTTCCGACCTGGTGGCGGGCGCTCGGCGTCGTACTACTCAGCCTCGCAGCGCTGACGTGGCCCACGGCCGCGCAGGCTGGGACGACGTCGACCTTCAGGGTCCTGCACCAGGACGCCGCGGTGACCCTGTCGGACCGGGGCGTCGCCCGCGCCCACGTCACGCTGCAGCTGGCCGCGGCCCACCCCGACGCCGTGATCGAGCTCTCGCTCTTCCCGCGCATCATCGCCCGTTCGGAGATCACGCCCATCGTCGACGGCGCCGGTTCACCGGAACTCGAGGTGGCCAACACCGCGTCGGTCTCGCTCGAGTGCGCGAAGCGCACGATCTCTTTCGTCGTCGAGCTGGCGACCGCGAGCCCGGGCCGCCAGTCGGGGCCGTGCGGCCAGCGGGCGCTGCGCCTGCGCCTGCCCTGCACCGGCGCCCGGTGCGACGGGGTCTACCCGATCAGCTATTCGCTCACGGCCGACGGCACGACCACGACGAAGTGGTCGCTACTGGCGGTCCAGGCGACGGCCGTCGCCCAGCCGATACGGCTCGACTGGGTCGAGACCTTCGACCCTTCGACGTTCGTGCACAGTGCCCGCGCCGTCAGCGTGCTCGACGCCATCGCCCGCTTTCGACTGCTGCCCCTCAGCATCGGCGCCGACTACCGCACCCTGAGCCGGGTCATGCCCCTGGTCAAGTCGAGCCTCAGCGGCGCGTGGGACGCGGCCCTCACCAAGGCACTGGCCAGCCCCCTGCACCGCGCGGTCGTGACGCCGCCGGGCAACATCGACTTCGGCGGCCTGGTCACCAACGGCCTCGCCACCCAGGTCGCCCAGCAGGTCGCGCTCTCGAGCAACTTCCTGCATACGATCACCGGAAAGTACGTCGACAGCCCCGTACTGCTGTCGGGCCAACCGTCGCTCTCGGGACTCGACGCCCTGGCCGGGGCCGGCGTCGACGAGGTGGTCCTGCCTGAGTCGGACCTGACGGTCGCGCCGTCGACCACCCTCAACTGGGGGGCGCCCTTTCACGTCGAGGGCGCCGGCTCGCTCAGCGCGCTCAGTATCGACGGGCCCCTGTCCGAACTCGCGAGCGACGAGTCGATCGAGCCGGGCCGGCGCGCGGCGATGACGCTCGCCACGCTCGCCTTCTTGCACTTCGAGGCGCCCGACGCCCCCGCCGTGCGCAGCGTCGTCATGGTCACCTCAGCGACGCAGACCCCGGCCAGCTTCGTCACGGACCTGCTCGACGGACTTAGCCATAACCCCTTCGTCGTCGCGAGCAGCCTCAACCCGTCCTTCAGTTCGTCCCTGGTGGGTACGAGCGGCGCGCCGGCCACGAGGACCCTCGTAACCTCGACGCCCTCGACGTGGTCGGACGTCAACGTCACCTCGCTGCGCACCCTGATCGGCGCGGTCACCTCGTACAACGAGGCCATGACCTCGTCGAGCGTGAGCAGCACGCTCAGCGCCGCCGTCGCCGCGAGCGAGGTCGTCGGTACCTCCGCCACCCGCCAGGGTGAGATCGACCGAGCGCTAACCCAGTTGAACGACCAGCTGCGCCTGTTCTCGGTCAACTCGGGCGCCATCACGCTCACCGGACCGGGCACGGCGCTGCCGATCACCGTGCTGAGCCGGGCCAACTACACGGTGACCGTCGTGGTGCACCTGATCACCAACGCGCTCTCCTTCCCCAGGGGCGACCGGATCGTCACCTCGCTCAACTCGCCGACCAAGGCGCTGCGCGTGCCGACCTCGAACCACCGTGGCAGCAGCCTCACCCTCCAGGTGGTCGTCACGACCCCCAACAACCAGGTGGTGCTGGCGCGTAGTGCGATCCAGGTGCGCATCGCCGGGACCTCGGTCGTCGGCTACCTGTTGACCATCGGATCGCTCCTGGTGCTCGCCTACTGGTGGCTGCGCACCAACCGGCGCCGCTCCAAGGGCCGTCACGCCCGATGAGTCCGAGCAGTTCGCACGGCTCGAAGGTCTTCTCGATGGCCAGCGGCACGCTCGTGTCGAGGTCCACCGGGCTGTTGCGCGTGCTGGTGCTCGCGTGGGTGCTCGGCTTCACGCCCATCGCCGACGCCTTCAACCTCGCCAACACGGTGCCCAACATGCTCTTCGACCTCGTGCTGGGCGGCGTCTTAAGCGCCACCTTCATCCCGGTCTTCGTCGAGCGGCTCGCTATCGACGGGGAGCGCCGCGCGTGGAAGTCCATCTCCAGCGTCGTGACAGGGGCCCTCATGGTGCTGGTCGCCGCCTCGGCCCTGGCGTGGGTCGCCGCGCCGTGGATCATCGACGGGTTCACCGCGCTCAATCACGCCTCGTCGCACCAGTCGCTGTCGACCCTGGCCCAGCAGCGCGCGCTCGCCACGGCGCTGCTGCGCTGGTTCGTGCCCCAGATCTTCTTCTACGGCGTGATCGGGGTGGCCACGGCGCTGCTCAACATCCGCAACCGCTTCGCGCCCGGCTCGTGGGTGCCCGTCGCCAACAACGTCGTGTGCATCGCGGTGCTCGTCTGGTTCCACCTCGTCGACCCCACCCCGACCCTGCACTCGCTGCAGGGTTCGAGCCACCTGCTGGTGCTCGGGCTCGGCACGACCCTCGGCGTCGCCGTGCAGTTCCTCTGCCTCGTGCCGTCGCTCGCGCGCAGCGACCTCTGGCGCCTCTCCTTTCGCTTCGACCGCAAGGACCCCGCCCTGCGGGCCATCACCCGTCTGGGCAGCTGGACCCTGCTGGTGGTGGTGGCCAACCAGCTCTCGCTCTACGTGATCCTGGCCTTCGCCTTCGGCGACGCCGGCCGGGGCAACGTCAGCGCCTACACCTACGGCTGGTCGATCATGCAGATGCCCTACGCCGTCGTGGTCGTCTCGGTGCTGGGCGTGCTGACGCCCCAACTCGCCGGGCTCGCCACCGCCCAGGACTTCGCCGGCCTGGGCGAGCGACTGCGCTTCGGTCTGCGCCAGTCGCTCGTCATCATCATCCCCTGCACCCTCGTGCTGGTCGTGTTCGCCCAGCCGATCGTCGCGATCCTGCTACATCACCTCAACGGCTCCCAGCACCTGGCCGTGGGCACCGTGCTCGCCGTACTGGCGGCCGGCCTGCCTGGCTTCACGGTCTTCCAGCTGTGCGTGCGCGGACTGCAGTCGATGCAGCGCGCCCGCGAGGTCTTCCTGCTCTACGCGCTGGAGAACTTGGTCACGATCGTGCTGGCCATCGTGATGGGGCGCCACTCCCTCGCCGGCCTGACCTCGAGCATCTCCCTCGCCTACACCGGCACCGCGATGCTCGCGCTCTACGCGTTGCGGCGCCACCAGGTCCGTATCGCGACGGTCATCTGGGCCCGCCACGTGCGGCGCAGCCTCGGGGCCTCGCTGGTCGCGACCCTGATCATGGCGCTCGTCTACGCCGCCTTCAGCGCGACGCGCGGGACGGGGCTCGTGGAACGGTTCGTCGTCGCGGCCGCCGCCGGGCTGGTGGCCTACATTACGGTAGTGCTACTCGCTCAGCGCAGCGTCGCTCGCCGGGGCCAGCGACGTGAAAGGCTCGAGTAGATCCGAGGGGGGTTCGTGGCTCAGGTGCGTGTCATCAGCGATAGCAGTTGCGACCTGCCCGAGGAGTTCGTGGCTCGCTACGGCATCGAGATCGTCTCGCTGAGCATCCGCTTCGGCGAGGAGGAGTTCACCGATCGCGTCGACCTCTCCCCCGCCCAGTTCTGGGCCAAGTGCAAGGCCTCCAAGACCCTCCCCGCCACCGCCGCCCCTTCGCCCGGCGCCTTCCAGGCGGCCTACGAACGGGCCGCCTCGCAGGGCTGCGACGCAGTGCTCGTGCTCACGCTGTCGGCGGCGCTGTCGGCCACCCACCAGGCCGCCGTGCTCGCGCGCGAGGCCGTGGCCGACCGAATCGAGGTGCGCGTCATCGACTCCCAGGCCGCGTCGATGGCCCTCGGCCTGGTGGTGATCGACGTCGCCGAGCGGGCCCAGGGCGGCGACTCGCTCGAGGACCTGGCCGCATACGCCGAGGCCCAGTTGGGCAAGGTCGGGGTCATCGCGATGCTGGACACGCTCGAGCATCTCGTCAAGGGCGGCCGCGTCGGGGGGGCCCGGGCCCTGATCGGGCAGGTGCTCGCCATCAAGCCCCTCATCGAACTGAAGGACGGTCTCGTGGCCGAGGCCGGACGGCAACGGACCCGGGCCAAGGCCCTGGCCGCGATCGCCGCCGTCGCGCGCAGCCACACGCCGCTTCGGCGAATGGCGATCGTGCACGGTGACTCGAGCGAGCTGCACGCCCTCGAGTCGCTCGTGGCGGACATCGCCGTGGAGTTTCCCTTGATAATCGCCGATATGGGTCCGACCGTCGGTACGCACGGTGGTCCGGGGATCATCGGTGTCGCGTGGCTCGAGACGTAGCGGCCGGGCGCCACTAAGTTCTTAGTGTGAGCGAGAGCAGCGAACCACGTGAACCGGACTTCGTAGACCGGGCCCTGCACTCCTTCGACCACGTCCTGGACCTGTTCCACGACAAGGTCCTGCGCCCCCTCCTGCTCGCCGGGCGGGCCATCGCGTTCGGCTTCATCATCGTGCTCGCGGTGCTCGTGCTGCTCACGGTGCTCGTCATCGCCGTGGTGCGCCTGCTCAACGTCTACTGCTTCGCCGGGCGCGAGTGGCTGAGTTATCTGGTCCTCGGTGGCCTCTGCCTGATCGGCGGCTTCGTGCTTTGGCGCCGCCGCCGCCCCGCCAGTATCGAGAAGTAGTGGCCGAGCACACCAGTGTCCTCATCATCGGCTCCGGCCCGGCCGGGCTGACGGCCGCGATCTACGCCGCCCGGGCCCAGTTGGACCCCATCGTCATCGAGGGCGAGCCCTCCTCGACGACCGACCAACCGGGCGGCCAGCTCATGCTCACCACGGACGTGGAGAACTACCCGGGCTTCCCCGAATCGATCACCGGACCCGAGTTGATGATGAACATGCGCGACCAGGCCAAGCGATTCGGCGCCGACCTGCGCGTCACCAAGGTGCAGAGGATCGACGCCACGCAGCGGCCCTTTCGCGCGTGGCTGACGGGCGACGTCGAGGCGAGCATCACCGCTGACACCGTCATCCTCGCCACCGGCGCCCGGTCCCTGATGATGAACGTGCCCGGCGAGGAACGGCTCCTCAGCCACGGGCTGTCGACCTGCGCGACCTGTGACGGCTTCTTCTTCCGGGGCCACGACATCGCCGTGATCGGCGGGGGCGACTCGGCCATCGAGGAGGCGACCTTCCTCACCCGTTTCGCATCGAGCGTCACCATCGTGCATCGCCGCGACACGCTGCGCGCGTCCAAGATCATGCAGGCGAGGGCCTTCAACAACCCCAAGATCCGCTTCGAGTGGAACACGCAGGTCATCGAGGTCCTGGGGCGAGAAAAGGTGGTCGGCCTGGCCCTGCGCGACACCCTCAGCGGCGCCGAGCGGGTGCTGGACGTCACGGGGGTCTTCGTCGCGATCGGCCATGTTCCCAACACCACCCTGGTGACCGACCAGGTCGAGCTGGAGGAGAACGGGTACGTGCGAACCGGCGTCGGCTCCTACACCAACATCGACGGACTGTTCGCCGCCGGCGACGTCCAGGACCACGTCTATCGCCAGGCCGTCACGTCGGCCGGCTCCGGTTGTATCGCCGCCATTGACGCCGAACGGTGGCTCGAAGCGATGGGAAAGTAACGGCCGCTCGCTAAGGTGGAGGCCGCGGCGTTCGCCAGTGGCGCCGACCATGGAGGCAGTTATGAGTGAGCAGATTACGACCCTGACCGACGCGACCTTCGACGAGGTCATTGGAGCGTCCGAGAAGCCGATCCTGGTCGACTTCTGGGCCGAATGGTGCGGCCCGTGCAAGACGATCGCCCCGATCCTCGAGGAGTTCGCCACCGAGCAGGCCGACAAGTTCGTCATCGGCAAGCTGGACGTCGACCTCAACGTGGCGACTGCCACCAAATTCTCGGTGATGAGCATCCCGACCTTGCTGCTGTTCAAGGACGGCGAAGTCGTCGCTCGCCTGGTGGGCGCCAAGCCCAAGGGAGCGCTGCTCCAAGAGATCACCTCGAACCTCTAGGCCCCTGAACTTCGACCCCCTGCAACGCGGCGTCACGGGGCCACGGGTACGCGAACTCCACGAACGACTGAGTGAACTCGGTCACGCCACGCTGATCGATCCCCTCGGCAGCTACGGCGACGGCACCGTCGTGGTCGTCGAAGCCTTTCAGCGTGCTCGCGGCCTGCCCATCACCGGCGTCGTCGACGCCAATACCTGGTCGAGGCTGGTCGAGGCCGGCTGGCAGCTGGGCCAGCGCCTGCTCTACCTCGCCCACCCCCACCTGCGCGGCGACGACGTCGCCGAACTCCAGGTACGCCTCGCCCAACTGGGATTCAACCCCGGACGCATCGACGGTATCTTCGGCTCCATGCTCGAGCGCGCCCTCGGCGACTTCCAGCGCAACTGCGGGCTCGCGAGCGACGCCACCCTGACCCAGGCCACGTTGCGCGAGCTCACTCGCATGACCCTTCGCACCCCCGATCGCCACCTCGTCAACGAGGCGCGCGACCTGGCCGGCTTCGACCACGTCGCCGACGGCCCACTGATCCTGTGCGGCGACAGCCCCCTGCGGGCCCTGCTCGTCCTCGCGCTCGGCGCGGCGTTCACCGTGCACGAGTTGTCAAGTGAAACTGACGACGAGGTCGCACGACACGCCAACGGGTGCGCGGCCACGGCCGTGATAAAGGTGCAGACCCTGGAGGCTCTCAACGGAATACACCTGCACTATTGGGCCAGCTACCGATCCCACTCGCGCCTCGGCGAGCAGTTGGCCAGCGCCCTCGCCACCGCGCTCTCGCGCTCGCGCCAGCTGCCACCCGTCGAGGTGACGGGAATGGCACTGCCGATCATGCGTGAAACGGCGATGACCACGCTGCACGTCGAGCACGGAACGCTCGACGAAATGGCCCTCGTCGAGTTCGGCGACGTCGTGGCCCAGATCCTGGGCGAAGTTTTCCACAAGTAGGGCGAAAATGGCCGCATTTCAGAGCGGCGGGGGGTCCGAAAACCCTTTGGTTTCATGCCTTTATGGAGAAACCCACAACTTCATCCACAACTTGGGGATAACTTCAACGAATGGTTTAAGTTGAGGGTTGAAGGTTATTTGGTCTGGGAGATCGAAATATAGATCCGTTCCAGGTCATCCAGGTCGGCAAAGTCAATGATTATACGGCCATTGCGGCCCTTGAGGTCAACGTGAACCCTCGTGTCGAGGTAGTCCTCGAGCAACTGCTCGAGTTCGGCGACACTGGCGTCGGGCACCGGTCGAAGGCGGGGCTTAGAACTGTCGGGCTTCAACGTTGAATCGACGGCACTTAAGGGTTTCGGTTCCAGGAAGAGCTTGACGGCCTCTTCGGTCGCGCGGACCGACAACTCGTTCTTGATAACCCTCGCCACCATCGTGGCTTGGGCGTCGGGGTCGGTGATCGCCAGTAACGACCTCGCGTGGCCAGCACTTATCTGGGAACTGGCCAGCGCTGACTGGGCCACCTCGCCCAGCTGCAAAAGTCGTAACGTATTCGTAATATTTGCTCGACTCTTGCCAACTCGCTGAGCAACCTGTTCGTGCGTCAGATTGAACTCGTCGATGAGCTGCTGATATGCGGCGGCCTCCTCCAGGGGATGGAGATCCACCCGGTGGAGATTCTCGACGACCGCCTGCTCCAACGAGAGTCGATCGTTGACATCGTCCTGCACGAGGACCGGAACGACGTCCAGTCCAGCCAAACCGGCCGCTCGCCAGCGCCGCTCGCCGGCAATCAACTCGAAGAGGTTCGCCTCGCCCTCCACCGGGCGGACAATGATCGGCTGGAGTACGCCCAGTTCGCGAACTGACGACGCCAGAGTCTGCAAACTCTCGTCCGTGAACGACTTACGGGGCTGGAACGGGTTTGGTCGAATGGACGTGACTTGCAACATCCGCAGCGGCCCACCCGAGTCACTCACGACGATTACCTCTTCGCTCGCCGATCCCTCCGGGATCAACGCACCCAGCCCTTTGCCCAATCCTGGTTTTCTAGCCATTGATGATCTCCTCCGCTAAAGCGAAATAGGCTTTGGCACCTTTGGACATCGGGTCAAAGACGGTGATGGGTTGACCGAACGAAGGGGCCTCGGCGAGCCGTACGGTTCGTGGAATGACCGACTGGCACAGCTCGTCGGGAAAATGCTTGCGAACTTCGGCGGCGACGTCGACCGAAAGGGTGTTTCGCGAGTCGTACATGGTCAGGACCACCTTGGTAATCCTCAGCATCGGGTTGAGATTTTTCTGTACCAGATCAACGATCCGCTGCAGCTGTGTCAAACCTTCAAGCGCGTAGAACTCAGTCTGGACCGGTACAAGGATGTCCGTTGCGGCCGCGAAGGCATTGATGGTGATGAGGCCCAATGACGGGGGACAGTCGATGAAAATGTAGTCAAAATCGCCTTCGACCGAGACGAGCGCCCGTTTGAGGCGTAATTCTCTCGAGATGACCGACGCCAGTTCCTGCTCAACCCCGGCCAGGTCCAGGGTCGCGGGAGCCACAAAAAGATTGTTGAAGCCGGTCGGCTCCACGATGTCCACCATGGGTACATCGTTCAACAAGACGTCGTAGACCGAACGTTCGAACTGGCGTCCATCAACACCCAGCCCGGTTGTGGCGTTGCCCTGAGGGTCAAGATCGACGACCAGCACCCGTTTTCCCTTTTCGGCCAAGGCGGCCCCTAGGGAAATGGTAGTTGTGGTCTTTCCTACCCCGCCCTTCTGGTTGGCTACAGCGAAA
The DNA here is from genome assembly GCA_050010495.1 of Acidimicrobiales bacterium. Lineage (GTDB taxonomy): Bacteria > Actinomycetota > Acidimicrobiia > Acidimicrobiales > RAAP-2 > RAAP-2. Next base: position 51,066 of record JBEKKW010000001.1, on the reverse strand, counting down.
ATCGTCATTTTGCCAACATCCGCCATGAGCCTCTTTCTGCCTAACAGCATCCCGACACTGCGTCGCATACCCTGCCATTCAACTCGGTTTTGTTTGAAGCGTCAAGTACCAATGTTTCACGTGAAACAATGCGTCACTCGACATCTGTTGTTTCACGTGATCCCTCTAGTCAGCAGAGCGTATGTCGTGACCGCACTTGGCTGAACGATCATTTCATCATTCGGGAATCACCAGGCATTGTTTCACGTGAAACAGTTTGGCCAAGGTCCATTCACTCTCTGGCGATGTTTCACGTGAAACCTCAGAAGAGCGGTGCCTTTCCAGGCACACCAACTTCACGAGGGAAACGGCGAGGGGTGGGCTTCGATTTGATCAGAACCTGGAAGGCAGCCCCGTGTCGCACCCGGCCCCGTGCCTCCAATCCCAGTGTCGCCAATGCGTCAGAATTCCAACGGCTGGGCACCTGGTCATCTGGCGGCTCTGAAACCACGAGAAACCCCCCGATTTTCAAGAACCGGGCCGCACATTCAGCCGTCACTGCCGGGGGCCCGAAGGATCGTGCCGTCACCAGATCGGCTACTCCCGTCAACCTGGGCTCTCGGGCCACCTCTTCGGCCCGGCCGAGGATTAATTGCGCTCCCGTCGGTGCGTCGGACCACGTGAGCACCTCATCCAAGAGCCTCATCCGCTTTTTCATCGAATCCACGAGGATTGCCTTGGTGGCCCAGTGCTCCAGGAGCACCAGACCAGGCAGGCCTCCACCACTGCCGAGATCGAGGAATACCTTCGGAGGGGCGGACGCGTGGTCCTCCCAGCAACGAGAAAAGCCCTCCGCGTGCATGATTTGCGGCTCTATCGGACCGGGACCTATGAAACCCCGACTTCTCGACTCCTCCAGGGCTCGGCTGAGCCAGGAACTCGCCATCCCCGACGACTACGCCGGAACCACCACTACGAAACGACGCGGTTCTTCACCTTCTGAGCGTGTGGTCACCCTGGGGTTGTCCGTGAGGGCATCGTGCACGGCTTTACGATCGGCCGCCGACATCGGCTCCAAGGCCCGTTCCTCGCCCGTATCCGCGACCTCCTGAGCTACCTGTTGGGCAAAGCGGCCGAGGGCGGCCACCCTGCGCTCGCGGTACTGGGCGACGTCGACCAGGATCCGATCGGTGCGGCTCGGACTCTTGGACTGCACGACGGTTCGGGTGACCTCTTGCAGTGCCTGCAGTGTCGTACCGCGAGGGCCCACCAGCACACCTAGCTCAGTCGGAGGATCGGCGTTCACTGACAGTTCGACTGTCTCCTCGTCCAGCTCCTTGACAGAGACATCAGCGGTGATGTTCATCGACGCCAACAGTCCCACCAGGAACTCCTTTGCGATTGAACCCTGTTCGGCCAGCGAAATGCCTTCAGCCATGGTGTCCTCCTTCGATGGACTCTTTTCAGAATGTTGGTTCCTCGCCGGCGAATCCGGCTTCGGGCGACGCTGGGAACTTGATGGTTCCCTCTCGCGACGGGTTGACTCCGCGTCTGACGTGCGGGTCGGACGTGATCGTTCGGGCCTCGCGCTGGTCGCGCGGGGGCGCTCTTCGCGCGTGCTGGCACGCCGGGTCCGCTTGGGCCGTGGACCGGACGGTCGAACACGAGCTCGCACCCGCGCCTCACCGCGGACACGACCAAAGAGACCGGCCTTGGGCTCCTCGATCACTTCGATCTCCGCATCGTCACGGTGCACGCCCAGATGGGCGAGGGCCCGATCGGTCGCTTCGTCGATTGACTTCCCTGTCGTTTCTACCCAATCCATGGATTATCGATCCCTTCGTTTGCGCTTCGTCTTGGAGCGCGGATGTTGCAGTGGCTTTGGTGTAGCGGGCCTCGTGGTCGAGGACTTCTGACCCGATGACTTCGGGGGGGTCGACTTGGCCGGCGAAGGTTTGGGCGTTACTGGCTTGGCCTCGATCGCCGGAATCTCCTTGGGTTCACCGGGCGCCAACGAGTTGTCCTTACCCTTGTTGGGGTTCGAGATTCCTGTCCTAAACATCAAGTCCTGAGTAATTATGCGAATGAGTGTCGAAATAATCATATACAGGACAACGGCCGCAGGAATCACGAGGTAGAAATATGCGAAAATAACCGGGAAGAAGCGCTGCATCATGAGCTGCTGGCTCGGCAGGGTCGTGCCACTCTTCTTGGCCCGGTTGGTCATCTGCGCCATCTGGAAGTACTGCAACGCGACCGCGACCGCGACGAAGATGAAGAAGGGGATCTGTGCGGCGAAGGAGCTGTGAACACTAAAGGTCTTAAGGTTCAAGTCCATTCCGAAGGCCTTTATCTGACCGTGCGAGGCAATAAGGCTCCTGTACATCTTTGAGGATGTGGGGATGTAGCGGGGAAGCGAGGTCAGTACCCCGTGTTTGAGCACCTTGTTGGCCAGGCCCTTGATCACGCTGTAGAGGATGAACAGGAAGGGCATCTGCAGGAGCATCGGCAGGCAGCCGCCGATGGGATTGACGCCCTCCTCACGGTACAGCTTCATCATCTCTTCGTTGAGCGCCTGGCGGTTCTCGGGGCCCTTGTACTTCTGTTGAAGCTTCTTGATCTCCGGTTGAAGCTTCTGCATCGCGATCATCGACTTCGTGCTCTTGATGGTGAACGGCGTGAGCACGGCCATGATGATGATGGTCAGCAGGACGATGGCAATCGCGTAGTTGGGTATCAGGGAGTAGCAGAAGGCCAGCAACCATCCAACGACGTGGAAGATCGGTTGGAACACCTTGCCGATGTCGTGGGCGATGGATTTCATGACAGCGTGCTCCTAACGTGCTTGGGCTCGGGAACGAGGTCCACCCCGTGCGGACCGAAGGGGCGACAACGAAGAAGCCGGCGCGTCGCCAGGAGCGACCCCCGCCACGCCCCGTGAATCTCGATGGCCTCGGCCGCGTAGTGCGAGCACGAGGGATAGAAGCGGCACGGGGCGATGCGCCCGGCGCTCAGGCGCTGGTAGAGCGCGATCGCACCACGCAGGCCACGGGCGGCGAGCGAGGGCCTAGGCACGGGCACCGGCCCGGTCCAGCGCCTGGTGGAGGTGATGCTCGAGTTGTGCATAGGAGAGTTGTCCTGTCTCTACACCACATCTGATCAGGTATAATCCTGGACGAGGTTGAGGGTTGAGTTGATCCATGAGAGCCCGCAGGCGACGGCGAAGTTGGTTACGGGCCACGGCGTTTCCGACCTTCCGACTGATCGCGTAGGCCACGTTCACGGGAGAGGCTTCGTTGGCCTTGGCGACGAAGTTGATTCGCAGTGGCCCACTCTGTCCCCGACCGGTCGGCGTGGTGAAGAGCGCGAACTGGCGTCGGGTTCGAACCCGACCGGGCACAACCGGCTAGACCGTCAGCTCGTGGCGACCCTTGTCACGACGGGCCTTTAAAATGGCACGACCGGCGCGAGTTCGCATACGAGCACGAAAACCGTGGGTTTTTGCCCTTTTCCTCTTGTTTGGTTGATAGGTGCGCTTCACAAATCCTCTTCTCAAACTATTTAGGTGCGCAACGCGGTACCCCCTGGGGGTCGCGGGCGCACAACTGGGAATAATCTTATCCGACCGGGTTACCCTCCCCGGCGTGGCGTCGAAAATGGGAGTAAGGTAACACTCCCCAAGGACACCGGGTTCGTACGATAATCGAGCCTGCTTGTGGATAAAGCCAGTGTCGACCTGTGGAGGAAGAAATGCAGAGTGGTGAGGAGATCTGGTCTGCATTGCGCGACTCCTTACGTGGTAACGCTTCTGAGTCAGTGTGGTCCGCCGGGCTGAGCACACTTCGCCTTGTGGATTATCATGACAACCAGTTGGTAATCGGTGCACCGAATCAGATTCAACTCCAACGGGTGCAACAGCGATATCTGCCCTTCATCACCGAACAAGCTAAGCAGCTCATCGGATCACAGGTACAGGTTTCATTAACGCTGAGTGACGCCAGTGTGACAGTTGTGGGTGAAGCGAGCGATGAGCTCGTGCACACGCCGGAGGAGGCCAGCTTCTCGCCAAGCGTCGACCGCCCGGCCCGTCTCGATCCACGAATGACCTTCGATTCCTTCGTTCCTGGTTCCTCGAACCGGCTCGCCTTCGCCGCGGCCCAATCAGTCGCCGAAACCCCTGGTCGCGCCTACAACCCATTGATGATCTATGGCAACTCCGGCTTGGGCAAGACCCACCTGTTGCACGCCATTGGTAACTACGTGCAGGAGAACTATCCCGGTCGAAAAGTGCTCTACGTGTCGACCGAGACGTTTCTGAACGACTTCATCCGCGCTATCCAAACGCGCACCCAACTCGCACTTCACGAGCGCTACCGCGAGAACGACGTGCTGCTGATCGATGACATCCAATTCATGGAGACTCGGGGCGAGACGTTCCACGAAGAGATCTTCCACACCTACAACGCGCTGCACGGTGACGGCAAGCAGATCGTGCTCACCTCCGATCGCTCGCCGCGCGACCTCGCGGGATTGCAGGACCGGTTCCGCAGTCGTCTGCTCCAGGGACTCGTCACCGAGATCGATCAACCCGATCTCGAGACCCGTATCGCGATCCTGCGCTCCAAGGCCGAACGTGAGGGCATCGCCCTACCCAGTGACGTCGCGGAGTGGATCGCCCAACGGGTCCGCGACAACATCCGTGAACTCGAGGGGTCCATCACCATGCTGCGGGCCTTCGCCAACCTCCGCCAGGAGCCCATCTCGCTCGAACTGGCCAAGGCCCACCTGACGAATCTCGGCCAGGAACAGGTGATTTTGAAGCCGGAGACCATCCTGGCCGTGGTGTCGGAGTTCTACGGCCTCTCGGTAGAGGACGTGCGGGGCGCCAAGCGACTTCGCCCTTTGGTGCACGCCCGCCACGTGGCGATGTACCTCATCCGCGATCTCCTCACCAACTACTCGTACCCCATGATCGCCAGGATCTTCGATGGCCGCAACCACACGACCGTGATCAGTGGTGTGGAGAAGATCAGGGAGCAGATTGCCTTGAACGCCGAGACGCTCTCACAGATCAATCAACTCAAGCGTCGACTCCAGGGTGAGAATAGGGAATAGTTTGTGCGCAACCTCGGGGGTGGGTTGTTGATTACGGGTTGACAACTGGTGTGTAGCGCACATCACGTGAAGGTTGAGTTGTGAGGGTTGAAAGAGTTAGACACAAAGGTGTGTGTAGCGTCACTTATGTAAGTCGGTTCCCATCAGGTGCTTCATTGAGTACTCCACAATTCCACAGGCCTACTACTACTAACACTTCTCCACATAGGAAAACACACCATAATCTCAGTAGTTAAAGAAAGGTAGTTTCGTGAAGTTCAAATCAGAACGCGACATTCTCGTCGAGGCGTTGAGTGCGGCGAGTCGCGTCGTCGCCACTCGCATCATCGGCGCATCATCTGGAATTCTCCTCACCCTCGTGGCGAACCAGCTGACGGTGACGGGCACCGACCTAGACATCACGGTACGAACGACACTCGACGTGATCGGCCTCGAGGATGGCTCGACGGTCGTGCCGGCCCGCCTGATCGTTGACGCCGTCCGATCGCTCGAAGCGGGTGCGGTCACGATCTCCGGCCATGAGGAGAATGTCGAGGTCTCACTCGGACGCGCGAAGTTCTCACTACGGACCTTCTCGGTGATGGATTACCCCAAACTGCCACCAGTGACCGGGACCCTGACGTCGATCGCCGCACTGGACCTGATTCAAGGTTTGAATCAGGTGGTACGGGCTGCCGCCAACGACGACGCCAGACCACTACTGACTGGGGTGCTGTTCACCACCGATGAGGGCTCACTTCGTCTCATCGCGACAGACTCCTATCGACTGGCCGTACGTGACGTGCCGGGTGTTGCCGGCATCGGAGGGACCCACGACCTCCTCGTCCCTGCCCGTGCGCTCCAGGAACTACAACGGGCCGCGGCAACGCTAGCGACCGATGCCGAGATCGGCGTGACCCTCACCGAGGCCGAGATCTGCTTCGTCGTCGGCACGACGAGCATCGCCTCACGGCTCATCGAAGGCAACTACCCCTCGGTCCTGCAACTCATCCCGGCCAGCTACCCCAATCAGCTGCGGGTGGCGAAGGACACCTTGCTCACGTCACTCAAGCGCGCGAAGTTGTTGGCCAAAGATTCGACCTCTTCGGTTCGTCTCACCACCAAAGACAAGAGCATCGAGATCAGGACCCAGAGCCACGACGCCGGCGACGTCGAGGACAATGTCGATGCCGACTACAGCGGCGAAGAGATCACCATCGCGTTCAATCCGAGTTTCCTGATCGACGGGATCGAAGCGGTGCCCGGTGACGAGATAATCCTGGAGATGTCGGACTCGGTTCGACCGGCGATGGTCCACGGTGTCGACGACACCCGCTTTCGCTACCTGCTCATGCCCGTTCGCGTCCAGTAGCCCGGGTCGTTCCTCGTGGGCCTCCACGAACTTCGACTGAGGAACTTCCGTCTCTTCAGCGAGCTCGTCTTCACGCCGGACCACGACGCCGTGACGGTGCTGCTGTCGCCGAACGGCAGCGGCAAGACATCGGTGCTCGAAGCCGTCTACGCCCTCGCGACCGCCTCTTCTTTTCGAACCGGCAGCGCCGGCGACATGATCCGCGCCGGTGAGCAGGCGAGTGAGGTCCACGGTGTGCTCTTCCAGCGTGAGCGGCGTGTGCAGGTCGACCTGACGCTCACGCGGGGCGTGCGAAACACCACCAAAGCGATGCTCGTGAACGGACAGCGACCCCACTCACGCGCCGATGTCGCCGAGATCCTTCCGCTGACCGTCTTCACGCCGGAGGGCGTCGACGTGGTCCGTCAGGGCCCGGAGCATCGGCGCGAGTACCTGACGCACCTGATGACCGACGCCAATCCCGGCACGGGCGAGGTGATCGAACGATTCACGCGGGTGCTCAGCCAACGCAACGCCCTGTTGCGCAGCCTGCAGGGCGAGCGACCGAACGCGGTACAGCGAGAGGAGCTGGACGTGTGGTCGGGTGATTTTTCGTTGGTGAGCGCGGAACTGGTGGCCCATCGCCGCAAGATCCTGGAACGATTGGCGCCGCTCGTGGAGCGTTTCTACCGTGACGTGGCGCACGACGCAGCGCGGGTTGGCGTTCGCTACGAACAGTCGTGGCAGGGCGACTTGATCACGGCCCTGCAACGGTCGTTGGATGACGACCGTGTTCGTGGCCACACCACCATCGGCCCCCAGCGTGATGATGTCGTGTTGACACTGGATGGGCGCGATGCCCGGCGCCAAGCGTCCCAGGGCGAGCAACGCTCGATAGCGTTGGCCCTTCGCCTCGCGGGTCACGAGTTGATTCAAATCGAGCGCGGCGTTGACCCGCTGTTGTTGCTCGACGACGTGTTCAGCGAACTCGATCCGGTGCGCAGCGATCGCCTCCTCGCCCTGTTGCCCGCGGGCCAGACGCTGGTGACGACAGCGTCGCCTCTGCCGTCAGGCATGCAACCGGCCGCGGTCGTCAACCTCTCGAAAGACGGCTATGACCAGGAGAGATGACGAGCCATCGATGCTCGCGGATTTGCTCAACACGGTGGCTGGGCGACTGCGCAAGGTCGATCTGCGCGTCATCGATGAGATACGCGCGATGTGGCCGGACATCGTCGACCCGGTGCTCGCCGAGCACTGTCGGCCAGAGTTCGTCAAGAACGGGGTGCTAGTGGTGAGCGTTCCGTCGGGCGCGTTCGCGCAGCGAGTCATCGCTCGCAGCCCGTCAATCCTGGAGGGTTTTTCGACACTCGGCGAACGCGCCCCCACGTCGCTTCGAACGGTGCTCGCGGAGCCCTAAAAGAGGTCAAAGGGCCCCGCGAAGGGCCCCGCGAAGTGAGCGAATGTTGCACCATTCGGGTAGGATGTATCTACCGAAAAGTTGCAGCCGATTGAGCGCCCGCATCGAAATTTTCTAAAGAGAGGAATCCTTCGTGGCCCAGATGTCCAAGGGATCACCGAGCTACGAAGCCAGTGACATCACAGTTTTGGAAGGGCTCGAACCGGTTCGTGTTCGCCCGGGCATGTACATCGGGTCGACCGGCCCCGCGGGCCTGCACCACCTCGTGCGTGAAGTGGTGGACAACGCGATTGACGAGGCCATGGCCGGTTTCGCGACGCGAATCGACGTCACGGTCATGTCCAACGGCAGCGTACGCGTGGTGGACAACGGACGCGGGATTCCCGTCGAGGACCACCCCCAGTATCCCGGTAAGAGTGCCGCGGAAGTCGTGCTGACGGTGCTGCACGCCGGTGGGAAGTTCGGCGGGGGAGGCTACAAGGTCTCCGGCGGTCTGCACGGCGTGGGGGTGTCGGTGGTGAACGCGCTGTCGACCGAGCTGATCCTCGAGATCGACCGTAACGGCAAGCACTATCAGATGGTGTTCAAGGACGGGGGCAAGCCCCAGGGCAAGCTCAAGGTCGTCGGCATCGCGCCCCACGACCGTACCGGTACGACGGTGACGTTCACGCCCGACCCCTCGATCTTCGAAGAGGTCGAGTTTCGCGCGCAGACGATCACCGAGCGGCTGCAGATCATGGCCTACCTGAATCGTGGTCTCGAGATCCGCTTCGTCGACGAACGCAAGGGCCGCGAGGCGAAGGAGACGTACAAGTACAACGGCGGGATCGTCGACTACGTGCGCCACCTCAACAACGCCAAGGAGTCGCTCTTTCGCAAGGTCGGCTTCTACGAGCAGGCCGAGGAGGGCCAGGAGGTCGAAGTGGCCTTCCAGTGGAACTCCGGGTATTACGAGAGCATCCACTCGTTCGCCAACGGCATCGCCACCATCGAAGGGGGCATGCACGAGGAGGGATTCCGCAAGGCCATCACCAACGTCGTGAATCGCTACGCGCGCAAGCGCAATCTGCTCAAGGAGAAGGACGACAACCTGATGGGCGAGGACATCCGTGAGGGCCTCACCGCGATCATCTCGGTGCGCCTCACCGAGCCCCAGTTCGAGGGCCAGACCAAGGGCAAGCTCGGCAACGTCTCGATCCGCTCGCTCGTCGAGCGCGCCACCAACGAGAAACTGGCCGACTGGCTCGAGGAGAATCCCAAGGAGGGCGGCCAGGTCGTCAACAAGGCCATCCAGGCGTCACGGGCGCGCATGGCCGCACGCCAGGCGCGCGACCTGACCCGGCGCAAGAGCGCCCTCGACGGCGCCGGCCTGCCCGGCAAGCTCGTTGACTGCTCGTCGAACGATCCGCGCGAATGCGAACTCTTCATCGTCGAGGGCAACTCGGCCGGGGGATCGGCCAAGGACGCCCGCAACCCCCGCAATCAGGCGATCCTGCCGATCCGCGGCAAGATCCTCAACGTCGAGAAGGCCCGATCGGACAAGATCCTGCGCAACGTCGAGATCCAGGCCCTCATCTCGGCGATCGGCGCGGGCGTCGAAGCCGAGTTCGACGTCACCAAGGTCCGCTACGACAAGATCATCCTCATGGCCGACGCCGACGTGGACGGCAGCCATATCCGCACCCTGCTGCTGACGTTCTTCTTCCGCCAAATGACCGAACTGGTGAACAACGGACACATCTACGTGGCCCAGCCCCCGCTCTACTCGACGCTCGTGGGCAAGGAGAAGGTCTACCTCGGCGACGACACCCAGAAGGCGAAGTTCCTCATGGAGAACCCCACCCACAAGAACGACTTCCAGCGGCTCAAGGGCCTGGGCGAGATGGACTACGACGAGCTGCGCGACACCACGATGGACCCGACCAAACGGGCCCTGCTGCAGATCACGGTGGAGCAGGCGGCCCTCGCCGACGAGGTCTGCTCGATCCTGATGGGCGACGACGTCCCCCAGCGGCGCCATTTCATCCAGACCAACGCGAAAGACGTCCGCTTCCTAGACATCTAGGAGAGAGACCATGGCACGTTCACGTAACTCCGGCGCCGGCGCCGGCACGACGCCGCCCGGAGACGAGGTCATCGGTTACATCGAACCGATCGAGATCAATCTGGAGATGGAGCGCTCCTTCCTCGAGTACTCCATGTCGGTCATCGTCTCTCGTGCGCTGCCCGACGCGCGCGACGGGCTCAAGCCCGTGCACCGGCGGATCCTGTACTCGATGTTCGACCAGGGCCTGCGACCGGACCGGCCCTACTCGAAGTGCGCCAGCGTGGTCGGCGCGGTCATGGGTACCTACCACCCCCACGGCGACAGCGCCATCTACGACGCCCTCGTGCGCATGGTCCAGGACTTCGCGATGCGTCACCCGCTCATCAGCGGCCACGGCAACTTCGGTGGCACGGGACCCGACGAGGGCGCGGCGGCGATGCGTTACACCGAGTGTCGTCTCGCCCCGCTGGCGCTCGAGATGCTCGACTCGATCGACGAAGAGACCGTGGACTTCGAACCGAACTACGACAACACCACCCAGCAGCCGACGGTGCTGCCGTCGCGTTACCCGAACCTGCTGGTGAACGGTTCCCAGGGCATCGCCGTGGGCATGGCGACGAAGATCCCGCCCCACAACCTCGGCGAGGTGATCGACGCTACGTTGCACCTGCTGGCCCACCCGGACGCGACCCCGGACGACCTCATGGCCTTCGTGCGCGGTCCCGACTTCCCGACTGGCGCGCAGATCCTCGGTCGCCAGGGCATCCTCGACGCCTACCGCACCGGTCGCGGGTCGATCAAGATGCGCGCCGTCGCGGAGATCGAGGAGGTGCGCAACGACGTGCGCATCGTCGTGACCGAGTTCCCCTACGAGGTATCGGTCGAATCGATCGAGGAGAAGATCTACGACCTGGTCAAGAACGGCGAGCTCGACGGCATCTCCGCGGTCCAGAACGACTCGGCCGGACGTCAGGCCCGATTGGTGATCCGTCTCAAGCGTGACGCTAACGCCAACGTCGTGCTCAACAAGCTCTACAAGAACACGTCGCTGCAGACCACGTTCGCGGTCAACATGCTGGCCCTGGTCGACGGCGTGCCGCGGACCCTCTCGCTGTCCCAGGCGCTGACCCACTACATCGCGCACCAGGTCGAGGTGGTCACGCGGCGCACGGAGTTCCGTCTGCGCAAGGCCGAGGCCCGGGCCCACATCGTCGAGGGTCTGCTCAAGGCCATCGACATGCTCGACCAGGTCATCGCGACGATTCGCGGTTCGGACGACCGCCCGGCCGCGCGCAGCGCGCTGATGGCGGCCCCCTTCGAGTTCTCCGAGGAGCAGGCCAACCACATCCTGGACATGACCCTCGGCCGGCTGACCCGCCTCGGACGCAGTGAGCTCGAGGAGGAGATGGCGAAGCTGCGCGAAACGATCGCCGAACTGCAGTCGATCCTCGCCGACGACGCCAAGTTGCGCAAGGTCATCGCCGACGAACTGGGCGTTGTTCGCACCAAGTACGCCGACGACCGCGTCACCGAGATCGTCAACGACCCGGGTGAGTTGGGGGCCGAAGACCTGATCAAGGATGAGGACATCGTCATCACGATGACCCAGGCCGGCTACATCAAGTCGGTCGCCGCCGACTCGTTCCGGGTCCAGGGCCGCGGTGGGCGAGGGGTGCAGGGCGCCAAGTTGCGCGACGAGGACTTCGTCGAACAGATCCTGCACACGACGACGCACGCCTTCGTCCTGCTGTTCTCGAACCGGGGGCGGGTCTTTCGCCTGCGGGGCCACGAGATCCCGATGAAGGAGCGCACGGCCAAGGGCACCGCGGTCGTGAACCTGCTCAACCTGCAGCCCAACGAGTCGATCCAGGCGATCGTGACCACCAAGGACTTCCCCGAGGACGAGTTCCTGGTCTTCGTGACGGCCGACGGCACGGTGAAGAAGACGGCCTTCAGCGAATACGACAAGTCACGCCGGGAAGGCTGGATCGCGATCCGCCTGCGCGAGGGTGACGAGGTGGTGCGAGTGGTCGCCACCAGCGGGAGCGACGACCTCATGGTCGTGACCTTCCGCGGGATGTCGATCCGGTTCAACGAGTCTGAGGTGCGTGAGGTGGGGCGAGACTCTACCGGGGTCCGGGGCATCAAGCTGAAGGACGACGACAAGGCCATCGCGCTCGACGTCGTGCGCGCCGGCGCCGATCTCTTCCTGGTGACCGACACCGGTTTCGGCAAGCGCGTGAAGACGGAGCGGTTCAACCGCCAGGGCCGAGGGGGCATGGGCGTGCGAGCAATCAAGCTCACCGCGGCGCGCGGGTTCGTGGTCGCCGCGTTCATGGCCGAGCTCGGTGACGAACTGCTGCTCGCCTCGAGCGGCGGCGTGCTCATCCGTACCCCGGTGCGCGAGGTCTCCTCGCAGGGCCGCGACGCGACCGGCGTGCGCGTGATGAACCTCGACGAAGGTCATACCGTGGCGACGGCCGCGGTGGTGCCCGCCGAGTCAGACGACTAGGTCCCCGCGTCGGGCCCAGGCCCGTTCGAGTACGTCGAGCATCTGGTCCGATCCCTGCGCGCCGACGACCATGAACTTCGAGTCGAGCAGCAGCGTCGGCACGCCGGAGATGCCGAGCCCCTGCGCCGTCGCCTCGTCGCCGCGGACCTCGTGGGAGAAGGCGTCGCCGGCGAAGAGCTCTTCGGTGCCCTCCACCCCGACCTCGTGGGCCAGGACGATCAGCGCGGCGATGTCGCTCAAGAGCGTCCCTTCACAGAAGTAGGCGCGGAAGAGTCGTTCCGTCGTGGCGTCGCCGAGGTCTTGGGTGCTCGCGAGCGCGATGAGCCGGTGGGCGTCGAAGGTGTTCGACGGCCGGGCCTGCGCCATGGACCAGGTCATGCCCAGCGCCGCCGCGTCGCTTTCGAGGCGCTGGTTGAGGGTGCGGGCCCGTTCGAGCGCCACGCCGTACTTGTGGGCCACCAGTTCGTCGAGATTGAAGCCGTAGTCGGGCGGGGCGTTGGGATCGAGCTCGAAGGCCCGCTGGCGGATCACCACCTCGTCGCGATGTTCGAAACGTTCGAGGGCGGCGGCGAGCTGGTGCGCGCCGAGGTAGCAGAAGGGGCACACGACGTCGCTCCACACGTCAATGGTGAATGGTTCAGGCATGGAGACATCGTGGCACAGGTGCGAGAGGGGCTGTGAGCGGTCGGGACCGCGGGGGAGGGGCCGTATCATTGAAGACGTGACCCGCACCTGCTTCGCGACCTCGCCACGCCCCGTCGCCGGCGCCGGGTCCTGGCGCGCTCGCGCGGCCCACCGCCAGGTGCGCGCGCCGTGGTTCAGAACCGTTCGCCCGCGAGGCCGTTCCGGTCGAAAGGGGTGCACGCCCTCCCTCGAGTCGTTGAGGCTCTAAATGCTGATAGTCCGGGATTTGGGTATCGAGATAGGCGCACGCCGCATCCTCAGCCCCGTGTCGTTCACCATCGGCAACGGGGAGAAGGTGGGCCTCGTCGGGCGCAACGGCGCGGGCAAGTCCACGCTGCTGAGCGTCCTGCTCGGCTACACCCCCGAGCATCTGCGCATCACCGGCACGGTCCAGCACCAGGGCACGCTCAGCCATCTCCCTCAGGAGCCGGTGGCGGGCGGCCTCGGCGTCGAGCCGATCGGACTGTCGCACGTGCTCTCGGCGCGGGGCCTGGACCAGATCGACGCCGACATGCAGCACGCGCGCCACGCCCTGGCGGCCGATCCCACCGAGGAGACCATCGAGCGCTTCACGAGCCTCGAGGAGACCTTCCGCGAGCGCGGTGGCTACGAGGCGGAGTCCGAGGTCGCGCGCCTGGCCGACGGGCTGGGGCTCAAGGAGCAGTTGCTGCTCGAGGACCTCGACTCGCTCTCGGGCGGACAGCGCCGACGGGTGGACCTGATGCGCGTGCTCTACGAGCAGCCCGAGACGATGGTCCTCGACGAGCCGACGAACCACCTCGACCGCGCGGCCAAGGCCTGGCTCTTCGAAGAGCTCGAGCAGTTCCGCGGAACGGTCCTCGTGATCAGCCACGACCTGCCCCTGTTGGACAAGTCGATCGACCGGGTGCTGGCGATTCGTGAAGGGCAACTGCGCGAGTACAAGGGCAACTACACCAAGTACCTCCAGCAGGAGCAGACCCGCCGCCTCGGCGAGGAGAAGCTCGGGGCCCACCAGGACCAGGAGATCGCGCGCATGAAGAGCCTGGCCGACAGCATGCGCGGTCAGACCGAGAAGCGGGCCCGCCTCGCCAAGGTCCTGGACCGCAAGGTCGAGAAACTCCAGGGCAGCCACGTCGAGGTGACTAAGAAGGAGCGCAAGGTCGTCTTCAAGCTCCCGCACCCGCCGCGCAGCGGTGACGTGCCGATGACGGTGGAGCACGTGTCGGTTCGCTACGGCGCCATCGAGGTGCTGCGCGACGTGAATTTCATCACCCGCCGGGGTGACCGGATCCTGATCGTGGGCAAGAACGGAGCCGGCAAGTCCTCGCTGCTGCGTTGCCTCGCGGGCACCCAGACGGCCCAGGCCGGGACCGTGAAGTTCGGGGCCAACGTCGAGGTCGGCTACTTCGCCCAGGAGCACGAGCAGCTCGACTTCTCCAAGACGGTCCTCAGCCACCTCGACAACGCGACCGTGGTCACCGAGGTGCAGCGGCGCGCCCTCCTGGGCGCCTTCGGACTGAAGGGCTCGGCGGCGCACCAACTGCCCGGCACCCTGTCGGGGGGTGAACGGGCCAAGCTGGCCGTGGCCATCCTGGCCGCTTCGGACGCCAACCTCCTACTGCTCGACGAGCCGACGAACAATCTCGATCCGGCGAGTGTCGAGGCCCTCGGTCAGATGATGCACCAGTGGAAGGGGACCATCGTGGCGGTGAGCCACGAGCGGCCCTTCGTCGAGGCGCTCAACCCGACGCACGCCGTCTTGTTGCCCGAGGAGTACTTCGACCTGTGGCGCGACGACTACATGGACCTCATCGAACGTCGCTAGGGGGCCCGAGGGCGACGGTCCCGGGCTGGCCGACGGACCGCGTCACTTCTGGCGCTTTCGCTTGGCGGCCTGGGCCCCGGGGTCGCGCCGGCGCCCCTGGGCGGCCACGTCACTCTGGATGAGCCGCCAATTCTTGAGCCGGTTCGCCGACAGGAGGCCGGCGTCGACGGCCGCCTGCACCGCGCAGCCCTCGTCACCGTCGTGTCGACAGTCCCGGAACCGGCACTGCTGGGCGATCTCGACGATGTCGGAGAAGGTCTCGCCGACCCCCGCCTGGTCGCCCATGAGGTCCACGAGCCGGATCCCGGGGATGTCCAGCAGCACGCCACCCGAGGACAACCGGTAGAGCTTGCGCGTGGTGGTGGCGTGGCGGCCTTCGCCGGTCGGGCTCACGGCGAGGGTCGTCTCGTGGCGATTCTCGAGCGCGTTGAGCAGGGACGTCTTGCCGGCACCCGACGCGCCGAGCATCACCGCGGTGACCCCCTCGTGCAGCAGCGCGCGCAGCTGCTCGATGCCCTGGCCACTGCGCGAGCTGGTCGTCAGCACGTCGACGCCGGGCACGGCCAGCCCCGTCGCATCCTGGACGGCGCCCACGTCGCTCGTGCCGTCGGCTTTGGTCAGCACCGCGATGGGACGGGCCCCGCTGTCGAAGGCCATCACCGCGAAGCGCTCCAGCATTCGAACGTTGAGGCCGCGATCGATGGGCACGACCAGCATCACCAGGTCGACGTTGGCGGCGAGCACCTGC
Source organism: Acidimicrobiales bacterium (assembly GCA_050010495.1). GTDB lineage: Bacteria > Actinomycetota > Acidimicrobiia > Acidimicrobiales > RAAP-2 > RAAP-2. The sequence continues at coordinate 35,424 of JBEKKW010000001.1, read as the reverse complement.
ACGTCGCGCTTGTTCGGGTTGGGTCGGCGCAGGGCGTTTCGCCGCTCGAACACCGACACGACGTGGCGGTGGCGCAGGGCCACCCAGTCCCCGGCCACCGGGGGCAGGTTGAGGTTCGTGGCGAATTGACAGGTCGAGAGCTCCTCGGTCCCGTCATCGTGGCACCAGATCACCTCGGCACTGGCGCCGTGCACGATGCTGATCCGGCCCAGGTTCAGGCCGTCTCGCACGACGAGGTCATCGAGATCGGTCTTGCCGAGCGTGCGCAGGGTCCGCTCGATCCGCTCGTCACGTTCGCCGCGGGGCGGCGGCGCTGCGCTCACGCGGTGCCGTAGCGGGAGGCGACGGTCCGAAGGACGTCCTTGACCATCTCCAAATCGTAGGCAGCCACCTGGCTCTCGACGTCGTGGTTGAGCTGGGTGATGACCTCGAGCACGGCTCGCGCGTAGCGGGTGCCGTCGTTGCTCAGTTCGACGTTGAGCCGCCGGCCGTCGACGCGGTCACGCTCGAGGCGGGCGAAGCCGCGCTCCACCAGTCCGTCGACGACCTTGCGCGCCGCCTGGCGTGAGACGCCGAGCGTCGCCGCGACGTCGCCCAGGGGCACCTGGCCGTGTCGCAGCCAGCGAAGGGCGATCGCGTCGCTGCGGCGATAGTCGAGGTAACCGAGACGGTTCAGGCGCAGTGCCATCTCGCGGACCCAGGCGCCGCGGGCGAGGGCCAGCAGGTCACCGAAGAGCTTCGGGCTGGCGGGCGGTTCAGACATGCTCCCTTGAGCCTATAGGCAGAGCAGTTGCATAATCTCTACGATTATGCAAATATGTTGCCTAAATTGACCAGGAGGTGAGATGGTGCTCAAGGACGTCGTGACGCGCGCGGGGCTCGGCCTCTGCGCCGTTCTCCTCTGCAGCGTGCTCTCACCGCTCGCCGCCGCCCCGTGGGTCGCCACCGCGGACGCGGCAGCCTCAACGGCGTCGCCGGGCTGCGCGCAGTCGTCGCCCGGTTCGACGACGCTGACGCCCAAGGTCGGCGGCGTCACGCGCACGGTGATCGTGCACGTGCCCAAGACCTACACGAACAAGGTGGCCCTACCCCTGGTGCTCAACCTGCACGGCAGCGGCAGCACCGCGTTGGAGCAGGAACTCTTCACGGGCATGGACAAGAGTGCCAACCACGACGACTTCATCGTGGCCTACCCCCAGGCGCACATCCCCGACGGCACCGGATTCGATTGGAACCTGCCCGGCGAGCCGCTGGTCGGCGGGCGGAGCGTGCCGGCCGGTTCGGCGAACGACCTCAAATTCCTCGTCTCTCTCGTGGGGACCCTCGAGCACGACTACTGCGTCGATCCGTCGGCCGTCTACGCGACCGGCTTCTCGGGCGGCGCGCGCGAGGTGAGCCAGTTGGCCTGTGACGACTCGACGCTCTTCGCCGCCGTGGCCCCGGTGAGCGGCCTTCGCCACCCGAAGCCCTGTCCGGCGACGCGCGCGGTGCCCGTGATCGCCTTTCACGGCTCGGCCGATCCGGTCGATCCCTTCGACGGCCACGGCGAGGCCTACTGGACCTATTCGGTCCCCACGGCCGCGAAGGACTGGGCGAGTCAGGATCAGTGCGCGACCAAGCCCCAGGTGGACACGTCCATCGCCGGGGTGGTCCTGAGCACGTACGGTCACTGCGCCGGCGGCGCAGAGGTCGAACTCTACGAGGTGCTCGGCGAGGGTCACGAGTGGCCGGGCGGGCCAACCCTGCCGGCCAGTCTCACGTCACTGCTCGGACCGCAATCGACGGCCATCTCGGCCAACTCGCTGATGTGGACCTTCTTCAGCGCCCATCGACTTTGATCGTCCGCGCCGTTCACTACCTCAGCAGCGCACGAAGTGGTTCGGCGTGCGCCGCGGGCGTGACCCGGTCGACGGCCACGTCATCGCACCCGACCCAGTCCGCGGCGTCGCGCAGCGCCCGGGCGATCGCGTCGAGCGAGCGGACGTCGTGCACGACCACGTGGCGCGCGTGCAGGGTGGTGGCGACGCGCTTGGGGTCGACCAGGGCGACGAGCCGCTCGCCGGCGAGCACGGGCATCGCGAAGTAACCGACCGAGCGTTTCGCGGCGGGCACGTAGGCCTCGAGCCGATAGGCGATCGCGAAGAGCCGTTCGAGGCGGGCCCGGTCCCAGAGCATCGAGTCGAACGGCGAGAGCAGCACGTCGCGCCCGCGCAACCGTGGCGCGAGGCCCTCCTCGGCGCCTTCACTCAGGTAGGCGCGGTCGCGCCAGCCCTCGACGCGCACTTCGCGCAGCGAGGTCGACGCGATGACCGAGCGTATGGCGCTGACGTACATGCCGTGGTACGCGGCCAGGTCGGGGATCGTCGCGACGCCGAGGGCGCGGCCGGCCGATTCGACGAGCACGCGCACGCACTCCTCGTCGCTCCAGTCCTGCTCGCGAAGGGCCTGCGGCACGGCCCGCTCGGTGAGGTCGTAGACCCGCTCGAAGCCCCGGCGCTCCCGGCACACGACCGTGCCCACGTCGAGCAGCCATTCGGCGGCGATCTTCACCTCGGACCAGTCCCACCACTCAGCGCCCTTCTTCGCCCCGCCCAGCTCGCGCGCTGTTAGGGGACCGCCGTCGCGCAGGCGCTCGACGATGTCGCGACAGTGGCGCTCTCGATCGTCCAGTTGGTGCCAACGAAAGCCGCGCCGTGCGTGGGCCCGACGCTTGGCCGCGTAGGCCGGCCAGAGCTCGAGGGGCAAGAGGCAGGCGGCGTGCGACCAGTATTCGAAGGTGTCGCTGGCCGGTCCCCAGTAGTCCGACTCGATCCGCCCTTTGGGGACGGACCCTAAGCGGGCGTAAGCGACGAGTTCGTGCGATCGCGCGAGCACCGAGATGGTGTCCAGCTGGATGCCGCGAAGCCGGTGCACCAACGCGCGCGGCCCCCCTCGGGGCCGGGGCCCTCGAAGACCTTGGGCGAAGAGCGTGATCCGTACGGCGTCGCGCGCGGAGAGCGTCTCGAGGACCGGCGCGCGGGCAGAAGAGGGCACCGTCCGATGGTACTGAGGCGGCGAACTACCTCGACGAGGCGCCACCGGGCCGCGGCCTGAGCAAGGTCGTCTTCATCGGCGCGCGCGATCGCGCCGTCGGCCGGCCGACCTAGTCGGTGGTGTCGATGATCGCGACGGAGCAGTTGGCGCCGTGGGCCACGGAATTGGGCACGCTACCGAGCACCCGGCGGGCGCCCTTCATGCCGCGATTGCCGACGACGATGAGGTCGGCGTCGACCTGGTCGGCCGTCTCGACGATCACGTCGGCCGGCTCGCCGCTCGAGAGGTGCAGGATCGGCTCGACCCCGAGGTTCTTCGCGATGAATGACAGCACCTGCAGGTCGGCCTCGGCCTGGCCTTCGTTGGAGGCGTTCGCGAATTCGCTCGGCAGCGACGGGTCGCTGGTCTGCTTCGCGGAGAACGCGGTGACGAGATGCAGGGCACCGCCGGACATGAGGACCATCCGGGCGGCGGCCTCGATCGCCCGCTTGGCGGTGGGGGAATTGTCAGCTCCGACTACGACACGATCGAACATGGATGCTCCTTCAACGTGGTACGAGGGGCGAACCGCGCGTACCGTCGGGCCACTCGCACGTCAAGAGGATATCGGGTGACGGGTCGCCGGGACGGGGACGCGACGGCGACCGCAACGTCTTCAGCCGTGGGCGATCTCCCAGATATGGCCGGCCGGGTCCTGGAAGCTGGCCGTCCGGATGTGCCAGGGACGGTCCTGGGGCCCGTTGAGCAACGTGACACCGCGGGCCAGCAGCTCGGCGCAGGCGTCGTCGACGTCGTCGACCTCGACGGTGAATTGGAAGCGGGCCCCGTCGTCGACGTTCGCGACGCGGGCCGGCGCGATCAACCCGGGCGCTTCGCGCGAGGCCAGGAGGTTGATCATCAGGTTCTCGAACTGAAGGACGGCCGAGTTCGCGTCCTCGTAGACGACGCCCAACTGGAATACCTCCCGGTAGAAGGCCTTGGTGCGCTCGAGGTCGTCGACGAACAGGGTGATCACATTGACCTTGGTCATCTTCAGTTCCACGTGGTCCACCTCGCTCATCGGGGCACCGTCGCCGTCGCTAGGGCATCCTAACGAGCCGGTGTCAAGCGAAGCGGAGCAGGCGCTGGCGGGTTCGCTTGCTGCGGATGCGCGTCCACTCCCTCATCGAGAGCGCGTCGAGCGGACCCACGGCGATCGAACGGGTGAGCACTTCGGGGGCGATCCGTTGGGGATCGGGCTTCACGTACGCCGCGACGATCTCCTCGAAACGTTGGGCCAGGACTGCGTTGGTCGGCGAGAGGTTCGACACGATCAGCAGTCCCGTTGGTTCGGTGTCGACCACGGTCAGGCGCAGGTCCGGTCGCAGGGCCACCAGGACGTCGCGCAGCTTGAAGACGTCGCCGGTCCAGGCCTGGGTGTGACGCTCGCGGGCCGCCTCGTCGACGTCTCGTGGCAGCATGTCGTCAAAGACCACGACCGAGGAGGGCGCGCAGTAACGCTCGACGTTGATGAAGTCGCGCAAAGCGAACTCGAAGAGATGCATGCCGTCGATGAAGGCCAGGTCGATCGGGAGCGAGCTAAAGGGTGTTCGGGAACCGAGGGAGGCGAAGTAGTCGTCGCTGGTCATCTCGAACAGTTCGTGGGGTGCGTTGATCTCGGTCGTCAGCTCGTAAGCCGGGTCGATGCCGATGCTCGCGCAACGACTGAGAGCCAGACTGGCCCCGTTACGGATGCCCACCTCCAGGTAGGTGCGGGGCCGCAGCAGTGCGTGGAAGCGATCGAGGAAGTCCAGGTACTGCATGACGAGGCCCCCTCTCTCGGGTTGTCCAAACGATGCCACTGGCATGCCGTGACGTCAATGTACCTCTCGCCGCAGCGGCTACGGGACGAGGATTCGACGGAAGCGCTTCGCGGCGACCGAAAGTCCCACGAGGGCGATGACGACCAGGTAGGCCCCGCGCATCATCATGATCCACTGGAACTGGCCGAGTGCGAAGCCTCGCAGCAGCGCCGCCGATTGATAGAGGGGCGAGAATGAGACGAGGGCGCCCAGCCAGGGCGGATAGAGCGAGATGGGGAAGAAGGTGGCCGAGAAGAGGAAGAGGGGGAGTTGGACGAGCGTCACCAGGTCGAAGTCCTGCCAGGAACGGATGTACGTGCACGCGGCCAGCCCCGCGCAACTGAAGGCGAAGCTCGTGACGATCGCGGCGGGCCAGCACAGCACCACCCAGGCGCTGCCCGCGTCGCCCAGCAGCACCATGCAGGTGATGAAGGAGGCCGAGTAGATCGCGGCGCGGGCCAGCGCCCACCAGACCTCGCCGAGGGCCACGTCGGTGACGTCGAGGGGCGTCGAGAGCACGGCCTCGTACGCGTGCGAGATCTTGAGCCGGAAGAAGGTGTTGAAGATCGAGTCGATCACGGCACCGTTCATGGCCGAGGTCGCGAGCATTCCGGGCGCGACGAACGTCGCGTAGCTGATGACGCGCCCGTTGATCGTCAGGTGACCGACCAGGTGGTTGAGCCCGATGCCGATACTCAGCAGGTAGAACAGGGGCTCGAAGAAGCCCGAGACCAGCATCAGCCACTGGGACCGGTACACCATGAAGTTGCGCTCGAAGACGCGCAGCGACCGGCGCGAGCCGAAGCGCGGGAGCGTGCGCGCCAGCATCAGTCCACCAGTCGGTGCCGTAGGGTGCGCCGGCCCCACGCGATGCCCGCTAGCGACATCACGACGAGCACCGCGAGGTGGGCGAGCACCGCGGAGGGCGAACCCTCTCCGAAGGCGGCCGCGCGCGCGAGGGCGACGCCGTGGTAGAGGGGAACGAACTGCACCAGGGGCCGCATGCTCGAGGGGTAGGCCGAGACCGGGTAGAACGTCGCGGAGAAGAGGAACATCGGTACGAAGGCGAATCGATAGATCACGATGAAGGAAGCGTCGGACTGTGAACGCGCCGCGAAGGCCACGAGCGGGGCCGCGAAGGCGAGGGCGATCAGCGCGCCGAGCAGCGGCAGGGTCAGGCTCCACCAGGAGTGCAGAGCCCCGAAGCAGCCGATGATGATCGTGTAGACGACGCCGGTGACGAAGGCCCGCGAGACGACCCACGCCAGCTTCCCGTAGAGGATGTCCTCGGGCTCGAGCGGCGTGGCGGCCGCGGCGTGGTAGGTGCGGATCCACTTCACCGCCGCCAGCACCGGCCAGAGCGACTCACCTTCGCCCATTTGCATGGTGGACGTGGCGAGCAGGCTCGGCGCGATGAAGTGCAGGTAGGTCTGGCCCTGGACCAGGCCGGTGTGGGCGCTGACCAGGTGACCGACCCCCACGCCCAAGGCGGCCAGGTAGAAGATGGGAAAGAGCACGCTGCTCACCACCGATCCACGCCACGTCTGGGCGTAGAACGTCGCGTGGTACGACCAGCTGCGCCGCCAACGGGGCCCGCCCAGGGCCTGGTCGAGCGAGGTCGACATGATCAGTCCACCAGGGTACGCCCGGTCAGGCGTAAGAAGACGTCCTCGAGTGAGCTGCGTCGTACCAGCGCACTGTCGGGGGTGAGCCCTTGGGCGTGCACTTCGCGCAGGGCCTCGTCGCCGTCGTCGACGTAGAGAAGCACCCGATCGGGCAGTAGTTCGACCCGCTCGGCCAAGGGGGCGAGCGCGTCGTGGAGATGCTCGTGCGAGTCGGTGCCGAATCGCAGCTCCACCACCTCGCGGGTGGAGTGGCGCGCGATGAGTTCGCGTGGCGCACCCTCGGCGACGATCGTCCCGTGATCCATCACCACGAGGCGGTCGCACAGCTGCTCGGCCTCGTCCATGTAGTGGGTCGTGATGACGAGCGTGACGCCCTCGCGCTTGAGCCGGTACAGGCGCTCCCAGAGCAGGTGGCGGGCCTGGGGGTCCAGGCCCGTCGTTGGCTCGTCGAGGATGAGGACCTCGGGCCGGTTTATCAGGGCCCGCGCGATGGTGAGGCGCCGTTTCATCCCACCCGAGAGGTCGTCGACCTTGTCGTTGGCCCGTTCGCTCAATTGGGTGAACTCGAGTAGCTCGTTAGCCCGTTCGCGAACCGTGCGCCGTGAAAGGTCGAAGTAGCGCCCGAACATCTCGAGGTTCAGCCGAACCGACAACTCGAGCTCCAGGGTGTCCTCCTGGGGCACCACGCCGAGGCGATTGCGGATCGTCGGCCCGTCGGTGCGCGGGTCGAGGCCCAGGATGCTCAGGCTGCCCGAGGTGGGCTGCGAGACGGCCGACATCATGCGCATCGTGCTGGTCTTTCCCGCGCCGTTCGGGCCGAGGAAGCCGAAGCTCTCGCCGCGCTCGATGGTGAAGCTGACCCCGTCCACGGCCGTGATCTCGCCGAAGCTCTTGACGAGTTGGTGGGCCGTGACGATGTGGTTCTCGGTCATGACACTCCTTTCGTCGCGGTGGTTCGGTGTGGGATGAGTCGGCTTCGCTCCGCCTCGTGATCCCTGGGTGGGTGCCGGTGGTCGCCGGCACCATAATCATGACGGTCCTCAGTGACAGTCCGGCTGGCCCTCGGTACGTGCGAAACGGCGAGTGACCTCAAGGTCCCACCAAGCCTGGATTCGCGTCGCGGACAGCCCCACGACACTAGACGACGCAGCGAACCAGTTGCGACAGTATTTGCCACTTTTTTGGACGCGAGTTTCCGTGGTGGTCTTCGCGACTGCGGGAGGAGGCGATCGACAGCGATTGGCGACGTGGACCCGGACCAAGGCACCGGTCTCACGGATACGCCCCTCACTATCATCCTGTGAATGGCCACGATCGAGACCGACTACCTCGTCGTCGGGGCCGGTGCCTCGGCGATGGCCTTCACGGACGCGCTCATCGCGGAATCGGACGTCGACGTGGTGATGGTCGATCGACGACACGCGCCGGGCGGTCACTGGCTCAGCGCGTATCCGTTCGTTCGTCTGCACCAACCCGCCGCGTTCTATGGCGTCAATTCGCGGGTCCTCGGCAACGACACGATAGACAGCGTCGGACCAAACACGGGTTTTTATGAACGGGTGACCGCCGCGGAGATTATTGACTACTTCCAGCGAGTGCTCAATGAGGTGCTCCTCGCTTCGGGCCGCGTGCGGTTCTTCGCGATGAGCGACTACGAGCGTTCGCCGTCTGGCGAGCACCGATTTACGTCGCGGCTCAGCGGTGAGACGACCACCGTGGTAGTGCGGCGCAAGCTGGTCGATGCCACGTACCTCGAGGCCTCGGTCCCGTCAACCCACGTCCCGTCATTCAGCGTCGACCCCGCGGCGCGGTTCATCGCCGTCAACGGCTTGGCCGCTCAGAGCGGGCCGAACAGCGGCTACACGGTCATCGGGGCGGGCAAGACCGCGATGGACGCGTGCATGTGGCTCCTGGACAACGGCGTATCGCCCTCGGCGATCCGTTGGATACGGCCGCGCGACGCGTGGCTCTACGACCGCCAATACTTCCAGCCACTCGACATGGTGAGTTGGTTGGTCGAAGGGGTGTCGCTCTCACTCGAAGCCGCGGCCAACGCCCAGAGTGTTCAGGACCTCTTTGCGCGCCTCGAAGCGTCCGGACAGCTGTTGCGAATTGACACGACGGTTGAACCGGCGATGTTCCGCTGCGCGACGGTGAGTAGGTCTGAGCTCGAACGTCTTCGGACGATTGAGAATGTGGTGCGCCTCGGCCGCGTCAGGCACGTGGGCGTCGATTACATCGAGTTGGAGGACGGGTCGATCTCGACCGACGCCCAACAGGTCCACGTTGATTGCTCCGCCGATGGCCTTCGCCGTGAGCCGGCCCGCCCGATCTTCGAGCCGGACCGAATAACGCTGCAACAGGTCCGGACGTGCCAACCGACGTTCAACGCGGCATTCATCGGATTCGTGGAGTCGAGTCGTGATGACGACGCGGAAAAGAATCGGCTCTGCCCGCCCAATCCCACTCCGGTACGGGCCCTCGACTGGATAGGCGTGACGATCATCTCCCAGCGTGCCGAAGACGCGTGGGGCGCGACGCCGGATGTGTCGCGGTGGTTGAATCGCTCCCGACTCAACGTGGCTCGCGGTGTCCCCGATCACTTTGACGAACCCCTGATGCAGACGGCTATCGGACGCTACCTGGAGTTCAACGCTCCGGCGGTGGAACGGCTTGAGGCCCTGGCGCAGGCACACGAGTAGTTGCGGGAAGTCCCCAATGGTCCCATTCCCATCGTGGGATCCTTGACGTCGTACGACGGTGAGTATCGATCACTTGCACTCGAGCGGTGGCCGGCCCGGTTTGGGCCGATCAGTGGTGGAAAAGGGGGAACTTGGAGTTCTCAGATGTCCTACCAGACCATTCGAACACCTCTTAACCGACTCGCATCCGTCTAGAGGTGTGGCTGGTCATGGCGGCAGAGTGCTGCAGACGCGTAATGGGCGACCGACAGATCTGCGTCCTATCTCTTCCAAGGAGCTCGCGCCAAGACGAGCGCCTCTACGTGGTCGGCACCATAAGTGTCCAAGAGGAGCCTAGCCACTTCGTCGAGTTGGTGACCGGTGGTGCACACATCGTCGTAAAGGAGAATTCGTCGACCCTGAAAGAGTGTGCGGTCAGTCACCACTATTGCATCGCGATGCTCCTTTGCCGCTGCCATCTTTTCTTGGAGATTTCCATTCGCGGATTGTCTGGTCGCGCGAACCTTCACGAGAGAACGTGGTTCGGACACATCGAAGGGTAATGCTCCGAGAATGTCCTCTCTCTCAGCAGCTCTGATGACGCTTTCGGTATGTCCAAAGCCCGAGCCATTGGTACCGCGAAATGAGGGGTTGGCAACGATGAACTCTGGTGGTCGGTCGACTTCGTGACTCTCGAGCCAACCAAGAAGCAAGCGTCCAAAGATTGTGGCCCACGCCGTTCTACCTTTGTACTTGTAGTCCCATATTTTTCGCTGAAGGTCTCCAGATAGATACGCGATTGCGCGAATGCGGGCAATTCTTCTTTGAGGGTCGCGGCACAAGCTGTTCCAGCACGTACCGAAGCTCATGGCTTGACAGCAAACTGGGCACGAATTCGGCTCGATCTCATCGAAGCTCGCTGTCGCACACTCGAGACAAAGTCGAGGAGGCCCTCCAGTCAGATATGTGCAGTCACGACACCTTGGGAAACCGAGCGGTGGTCCGAGCGGTGGTCCGACCTCGCTCATACATACCCCTACAGAATCGCGAAGGAGAGCTGCTGCCTTTGCTCACCGGCGCGTCGGACTCGGTCCGATGGTGCGATATCACTAATCACCTCGTTCACAGAGTGAACTTCGATTGCTCCGCGCTTCGCCACATAGTTCTGTGCCCACGGCTGACTCGTTACAAGAGAGTGGATTAAGAACACCTTCTTGCCATGTTCGAGCGCGAGACGAGCTTGCATTTTCGCTCCCGAAGTACTCGACGCTTCGATTACGACTGTTCCTTGGCTCAGCCCAGAGGTGACGACATTCCGTCGTGGGAACGTGTCTCTTCCCGCGGATCTTGTTGGCCAGAACTGAGACACGATGGCGCCTTGGAGGTGGATCTCTTCGCTGAGGGAGACATTCTCCTGCGGATAACACTGGGTAATACCTGTGCCGATGACGGCGATTGTTCGCCCCCCAGCATCTAGAGCGGCCCTGTGCGCTGCTGTGTCAATCCCTCTCGCGAGACCTGAAATGACTGTGACACTCTGTTCCGCAAGAAGAGCAGCCATCTTCGTCGCGGCCTTGATGCCGACGTCTGATGGCTGGCGAGTGCCGACAACGGCAACTGATCTTACGTCTTCGTCGACTAGAGCCCCGCGAATAAATAGGAATGGTGGAAGGTTCGGTATCAACCGGAGATTTGCAGGGTAACCCCTATCGAGAACGGTGATGAGTTGAGCTCCTACGTCCTCAGCCGCAGCGAGTTCGACGTCAACTCGTTCAAAAGCTGAATCCGCATCGCTTAGCCCTCGTCGAAGGACTTCGCGAGATGACTCAGCGGCCCGGCTGCTCTCGTTGATATGACCGCGCCAGAGCGAGTCGAGTCCATCCAACGTCTGGGCCTCGCGGGCAATCAGACTCCAGTCGATTCCGGAGCCCTCTACCCGCATCGCGCAGAGCGCCAGAAGTCGTCGTTGAGAATCAAGTCCCACTTGACTCATCGGCGCAACCTCTCTATCGTGCGCGGTCCCGTGAAACGCTCTGCTGGCACCGAGCCACCCCTCTTCGCCCATTTAAGCAGGCCTATAAAGTTGGATTGATCAGTAGAGAACTTGACACACAGTGCCTGGTCAACCAGCAGAAAGTCGGAGAGAACGAACATATGTTCGTATAATACTCCGAGGGTCTGACAACAGGGCCTGCGGCAGGCCTGCGATCAGGACTTATCTTGAAATAGTCCTGTCTGATCGTCCATATTCGATGGGTCGAGGATGCTGCTGGCCCTCTGTACTGTGAGCACGTCAGCTGTCACAGGAGTACTGATCCTAGGCTGGCGTACCTATGACGCAGCGGCTCTTCGAGTGGTTCGACAGGGTCAAGAACCCGTCGAAGGGTCGCCCAATCGGTTTTGTGAATGAGTACTGGGACGGAGTCGTCGAGCACTATGAGGGTTTCCAGGTGCTCCAGGCGAAATTAGTTTCATTGGGCCTTGACGCTTCGAATAAGGCAGTCGCTCGGCACTTATCGATGAGCCTTCTCGATGATGTGCTTGTTGCCGCCGGCGGAGTGGAGAACGCAGTCGAACGTCTTCGGGACGTCAAGTCACGAATCGTGACTTGGGTCGAAGAGAACAATGTCGAGCCGGACTCCGACCGTGACCTAGGCATCGCATTTGATGGAACGGTGGATGCGTGGTACTCCCTCGTTGACGCTTTGGTTTGGGGCCGGACGTTCTATGAGCGCCTTGAGAGGCGCCGTTCACCACAAGCTCCAACGGCCCGCCGTAACCAAGGTCTCGTTCCGGCCATTGCCACTACCGGGTTGGAGAAGAGGGCAAACGAGCTTCTGAGAGATTTACGCCACGGACCGATTGGAGAGATGCGTACGGTGACGAACTTCACTCTCCATTCTGCGATGCCACAGAATCCTTTGAGTGGAGCTCGGCTAACACCTAGTGGCCAGATTGTCCTGCCGTTCCCTGACGAGGTAAACGAATGGGTAGGTCACTGGCATCTCTTCGAGTGGAGCAACGGCAGAGACGGTTTCAACGTCGTGGAGGAGATGTGGTCGAGCGTTCAATTCTTCATGGATGAACTTCTAGACGCCTTTGAGCAGCATGATCCTCAGGTCAGGATTACGTCGACAGTCGTTGCTAGCGAAACCACCTCATAAAGTGTGCGTTCATTCTGGACTGGAATAGGAGCATCTCACTCTTGAACGCGTCAATGGTCTGATGATCACGTGGCAATGTAGACCACCTCCGCAAGAACGAAACAATAAGACGACGCATTGCTTGCCGGATTTCGATCCTCACTGGCTCAGGGGTCGTGCCAAGGTAGGTCGGGTTGTGTTGGAGTGACGACCTGAGAGCATCCTTGAGCATCGCGTCGACCCAGCCTGGGTCGTTCAGTGGCGCACCGAACTTGGCGGCGAAGTCCCGCTTTGCTTTGGGGATGAGAGCTGTCTCGTCGTTGAGCAGTCCAACTACAACGTCCTCGCCCAGTTCGGGTGTAAGGGTCTCCTGATCTTGAAAAGCGAGTAGCTCCCAGTTAGCCAGGTCTCGGTGACCTGCGGCTTCGATTAACAATGACAGATGGCGGTCGTACTGATCCATGTCGTTGACCTCGGTCCAGTTTGTAATCCACGGAAGCCCGGTCAGGCGTGATGCCTCTGTAAGTACTCGACGATCGACAGGACAGACCGGCGGGACTCCAATGGCATCGTGAACGTAGGCGTGCTTGAGGGCGAGGCTGAGCGCCTTCTGGCACACACTGAGCTTCAACCCGATCGAGGACGGTGACGCAGGTATCTCGGCGGGAATCCCACCATTGCTAAATATGCTCGACTCAGGGAACTCGACGTCTGCTCCAGGGACTCCGCCGCCTTCCGGATCGTGTTCGATAGGACCTTTAGGTTCACCGCCGCCATCTCGCCAACCGCCGTGCACACATGTCAGGCCACGAAGTCCGGTCGCGATCGTCGCCTGATAGACGGCGAGGCTCTGCGAGAGCATCACTAGCATCATCGCTCTCTCCCACTGGTCGAAGTCTTCCTGGGACAGGAGCGTCTTGCACTGGCCTAGTTCAAATCGACTTCCGCGCACTTGGTCAGAGCCTCGGGCCCACGCCCGGTGCGGGCGACCCACATCAGAAATCGCTTGGCGATCCCGCGTGTGGCGCTTCAAGTTCTCGCGAAGGCATGCAAGGCACGTCGCTGGCTTGGCCGATGTTTTACCGTTGTCCTGCATGGTCATTGCGGACCGCCATTGATATATAGGTAGGGATTCATGGAAACGAGTATACCTACTACCACGAGCTCTGTGACATGCCTATGATCAGGGATTATGTAATATACTGAATTTGACACCAACTCCTACTGCTCGGATTCGTCCGGCGGAGAGGCAAGAGCGTGTTCGCTGCACAAGATCGGTGCGACTGCCTAAGCGACTTCAGTCGGACCGAACTCCTTTGGGTCCAGCCCTCCTCGTCCCTTCTCCGTGGCGCAACATCCTGCGGACGTTTTGGTACGCGGCAATGAGCGCGAATGGCGTGACGTAGAGCGAGGCCACTGTAGGCAGTGGCAACCAAGGTCGCCCAACTCAGCGCCAACTTGATTCGCCAGAGAATGGTGTCGGACCGTCGCCCCGTAACGCCATGGGGCTGCTCGGGCGATGAATTCTTGAAGTGGAAGAGGGGAGCGTTTCGGCCATGGGCTCTCAACTCGGGGTTACAGATCTGGCCGCCTCGCGAGGTTGTCAAGTCCACCAAGAAGCCGATGAGTGAACCAGAACATGGTCGTGTCTCGAATGTATCGCCCTTATCTCGAAATTTGTCCAATTGAGCCCGGGGGGTTGAACTGACCGACGCGGAGCAGGATGGAACTTCGCGACCGAGAAGTACCATAACGATGTAACGCGCATCTCATCCGGTCGAGAGTTCGGATGACGGTAGAACAGCACGGGGCTAGGTGTAAGAATCACTGCGGTCCAAGAGGACCTCAACTAGTGGGCGAGGGGGGACTTGAACCCCCACATCCTTTCGGATACAGGCACCTGAAGCCTGCGCGTCTGCCAATTCCGCCACTCGCCCTGAGACTTCGCAACATTAGTCCAGCCACCTAAGTGCGCGAAATGCGCATCATTCCTGCGGCGGGTGACCGGTACAGTTGTGAGTGCCATGGTTCTGAAAAAAGTCGAAAACCGCCTCGAGCGGCTCTTCGAGCGATCGCTCTCGCGCCCTTTCAAGAACTCATTGCAGCCCATAGAAATCGGGGCCCGGATCATCCGTGAAGTCGACCTCACCCGCCGACTTTCCAATCAAGGCCCGCTCTCGGCCAACCACATCCGGGTGTGGCTCAGTCCCGAGGACGCGGCGCGATTCGACGGTTTCCAGAAGGCCCTGATCGCCGAGCTGGAGGAAACCGTGCGACAGCACGCCCTCAGCGAGGGCTACAACTTCGTCGGCCCCGTGCGGGTCGAGGTGTTCATCGACGACGACCTCAAGGTCGGCAATCTCGCGGTGGTGACCGAATTCCTGGGGGGCGAGAGCCAGCCGAGGCTCATCGTGAACGACGGGCGCTCCTTCGTGGTCGCGGACCGGCCCCTGGTCATCGGCCGCAGCCCGGACGTCGACGTGGTGATCAACAACACCAGCGTCTCGCGACGCCACGCCGAGGTCTGGCGCACCAGTGATGGGGTGGCGGTGCGCGACCTGGAGTCCACGAACGGTACGTACGTGAACGGCCACCGCGTCAGCGCGGTCTCGCTGTCGCCGCGCGACGACGTGACGATCGGAGCGGTTCACCTGCGGATCGAGCTCGCTTGAGCCTTCTCGCCGCGACGTCGAACTACGCGGCGGTCGTGCGCCCGCTCCAGGTGCTGGTGATGGTCATCGCCGTGCTCTTCTTCTTTCGGGTGTTGCGTGTCGCGGCGGTCCAGGCGAGGGCCCCGGACCTGGAGACGTCGAAGCGGCGGCGGGGCCGGGGACTGGGCCTGGAGTTCATCGAGCCGCTCGAGCGCTCCGGGGAACGTATCGACGTCGACCAGTCCGTGACGATCGGGCGCAGTGAGGAGTGCGACCTGCGCCTCTTCGACACCTACCTCTCATCGCGCCACGCCCGCGTGGCCAACGACAGCGGCGACCTCTCGATCGAGGACCTGGACTCGACGAACGGCACCTACGTCAACCAGGAGCTCATCAAGGGTCGGGTCCATCTGGCGCGCGGGGACATCGTCCAGGTGGGCGGCGTCTTGTTCGAGGTCGTTCGTTGACCAGTTGGCGATACGCCGCGGCGACCGACCGGGGACTGGTGCGCGAGACCAACCAGGATGCGGTGTACGCCGACGACATCCTGGCGATCGTGGCCGACGGCATGGGGGGCCACGCGGCCGGCGAGGTCGCGTCGGAGATCACCATCGAACTGGTGCGCGACGAGTTCCACAAGCGTTCGACGGTCGAGGGTCTGTACATGGCCATCGAGGCGGCCAACCGCGCGATCATCGCCGACGCGCGGGACAATCCCCAGCGTTTCGGTATGGGCACGACGGTCATCGCCGTGGGACTGACCCGCGACAACGACGGCGTGGTATCGCCGACCCTCTTCAACGTCGGTGACTCGAGGGTCTACCAGGTCCGCGACGGGGCCCTGCGCCTGATCAGCGAGGACCACAGCGTGGCCGAGGAGTGGGTGCGCATGGGACGGCTCACCGCCGAGGAGGCCGAGGTCCATCCCCGCCGCCACCAGTTGACGAGGGCACTCGGCATCGAGGACGCCCTCGAGATCGACGTGGTGTCGCTCAACGCCCTGCCGGGCGATCGGATCCTGCTCTGCAGCGACGGGCTGTCGAATGAACTGACCAACGACACCCTGGCCCGCCTGGCCAGTTCACCGACGCCCTTGGCGGAATCGGTCGATCAGCTGGTGGCCGCGGCCAACCGGGCCGGCGGTCGCGACAACATCTCGGTCATCCTGCTCGAATTCGACGAGGTGAGCGTCGCCGCCACCGAGATCAAGAAGACCGTGAGCACCCGACCACCACCGGTCGTGCACAGTTCGCGTGTCACCAGTTCGCACGTGTACCGGGGCCATCGACGCTTCACCTGGCGCGTGTGGGCCGGGGTGCTCGTTTTCGTACTGGTGCTGGCGGGAGGGGTCGGCGTCGTGCACTGGTACGCCTATTCGACCTACTACCTGGGCCTGGACGGGCGCACCGTCGCCGTCTATCAGGGCCAGCCCAAGGGCGTGCTCTGGTTCAAACCGGTCAAGGTGCTCGACACCTCCTACTCGCTGGCCCAGATCCTGCCGGCCAATCGCCCGGCCATGCGCGCGACCATCAGCGAAGCGACGCTCACGGCCGCCATCAACTACGCGGCGTACCTGCACAGCCAGTGGGTGACGGTCCATTCGGTCACCACGACCACCACCACCACGACTTTCGTCACCGCGACGACCACCACGCTCAAAAAGGCGGGGTAGGCGGTGTCGCGGCGGCTGAGCATCCTGGCCTCGGTCATCTTGGTGCTCTTCGTGGTCATCGCCGCCCAGTCGGCGTGGGTGCAGTTCGTGCACGCGCCGGCGCTGAACGCGTCGTCGCTCAATCCCCGTAACTCGACGAGCAACAACCAGTACCAGCGCGGCGAGATCATCGCGGCGGACGGCACGATCCTGGCTCAGTCCGTCGCCACGACGAGCCTGTCCGATCCCTGGAAGCGGGTCTACCCGCTGGGCACGCTGACGTCGGGCGTGGTCGGTTTCGCCTCCTCGGCGCAGGGCGACTGGGCGCTCGAGGCGCAGTACAACTCGTACCTGCAGGCCCACTCCCAGCCGGCGCAGAGCTTCGAGCAGGTCCTGGCGCCGAGCGAAGGGGCCGACTCGGTGACCTTGACGCTGCAGCCGAAGTTGCAGACGATCGCCGAGGACGCGCTGGCTGGACGTGACGGGTCCGTCGTGGCCCTTGACCCCAAGACCGGGGCGGTGCTCGCGATGTACTCGAACCCCACGTTCAACCCCGCGCCCTTCACCTCCTTCTCCCCAGCGGTGCAGGCCGCCGCGTGGGCCCGGGTGACCAAGCACAAGGACCAGGAGGGTTTCACGCAACTGGCACTGCTGGCGACGCAGGAGACCTTCTTCCCGGGCTCGACCTTCAAGGTGATCACCACGGCCGGCATCGTGAGGTACAAGCCGGCCCTGATGACCCAGAACTATCCGCTCATGACCCACACCAAGTTGCCCGACACCACGAACCTGCTCTACAACGACGGCGGCGCGCTGTGTGGCGGCACGGTGCTGCAGATGCTGCCCGAGTCGTGCGACCCCGGTTACGCGCTGCTCGGCCTGGCGTTGGGCGCGCCGGACCTGACCGCCGAGGCCAACGCCTTCGGGTACAACGAGGTCCCGCCGATCGACCTGCCCGGCGTGGTCGCGTCCTTCTTCCCCGCGGAGTCGAACCTCGCGGCCAACCCCCCGTTCCTCGCCTATTCGGCGATCGGCCAGGAGGACGTCAGCGTCACCGCCCTGCAGAACGCCCTCGTGGCGGCCGGTATCGCCGACGGCGGCACGATCATGACCCCGCACCTGATGGACTACATCACCGCCCCCGACGGGACGGTCGTCACCCGCTACAAGGACAGCGTCTGGAAGACGCCCTTGACCTCGACGCAGGCCGCCCAGATCGTGCCGCTGATGCAGGACGTGGTCAAGTACGGCACCGCCGGGAGCGTCGGATTCCTGCCGGCCGACGAGGTCGCGGCCAAGACGGGCACCGCCCAGGTCGGCAACAACTTGAAGAACGACACCGACGACTGGATGATCGCCTTCGCGCCGGCCACCGACCCCACGATCGCGGTCGCGGTGAGCGTGCCCTACCAGGCCTACAGCGACACCGGCGCCAAAATCGCCGGACCGATCATGAAGTGCGTCATCGAGGGCGCCCTGGCGATGCAGGCCGGCCTTCCCGCGACCGGCACGTCGACCACCTGCCCCACCTGACAAGCGATATAGCGGAGTGAAGGGCGTAGGCTACAAGCAGTATGGAGCCCGTTAGCGACCCCCGCATCTACTCCAATCGCTATGAGGTGACCCACCTCATTGATCGCGGCGGAATGGCAATGGTCTACCGGGCCCAGGATCTGCTGCTGAATCGCCCGGTGGCGCTCAAGATCCTCTACCCCGAGCTCAGCGCCGACCCGCTCTTCGTCGAGCGGTTCCGGCGCGAGGCCCAGGCGGCCGCCAACCTCTCGCACCCGAACATCGTGCCGGTCTTCGACTGGGGCGAGGACAACGGCGTCTACTTCATCGTCATGGAACTGATCGACGGCACGTCGCTCGACCACGACCTGCGCGCGACGCGCACCCTGACCCCGGCGCGCTGCGCGATCATCGCGGCCCAGGTCGCGGCGGCCCTGGGCTACGCCCACCGCAGCGGCGTCGTGCACCGCGACGTCAAGCCGGGCAACATCCTGCTCACCAGCGACGGTCAGGTCAAGGTCACCGACTTCGGCATCGCCCAGGCCGTGTCGAGCGAGGACCAGTTCGCCGAGGCGGGATCGGTGATGGGCACGGCGACCTACTTCTCACCCGAGCAGGCGTCGGGCGCGCCCGTCGACGGTCGCAGCGACGTCTACTCGCTGGGCGTCGTGCTCTACGAGATGCTCGTCGGACGGCCGCCGTTCGTGGGCGATTCGCCCGTGGACGTGTCGAGTCAGCACGTGAACGCCCCGGCGCCGCCCCCGACCCAGTTCAATCCCAACGTGCCGGCCGACTTAGAGGCGATTGTCATGGAGGCGCTGGCCAAGTCGCCGTCCCAGCGCTACCAGTCGGCCGACGAGTTCCGCGCCGACCTGCTGCGATTCAGCGAGGGCCAGCCGGTGCGCGCCGCCGGCCACGAGGTCGCCTTCTTCGGGGCCGACGCCACCAGGGCGGTCGCCGCCGTGGCGGGCGCCCAGCACACCCAGCAGGTGCCGATGATGAGCGGGCCGCGCACCGACATCCGCCGTCGGCGCCGCAACACCAACGGGTTGGTGGCCGCGGGCGTCGTCGTGGTGCTGCTCGCCGGCGGCGGGCTCGCCTACTTCATGCTGGCCGGCGCCAAGACCATCTCGCAGATGCCCGACGTCATTGGCCAGCAGGTGGCCGTCGCCACGCAGACGCTGCACGGCGACGGGCTGGTCATTGGTTCGACGACGCCCGTGTCGTCCAAGAAACCGCTCGACACCGTGCTCTCGACGATTCCCGAGCCCGGCAAGCACATCTCCAAGGGCGAGACCGTGTCGTTGCAGGTGAGCCTGGGCCGGGTCACGGCGCCGGTGACGGTGCCGAAGGTCATCGGGCTGTCGGTCGCGCAGGCCCAGAGCCTCTTGAACACGGACAAGCTCGCGTCCAAACTGCAGTACGTCACGACCGGTGCCAATCCCAACAACGTGCTCAACCAGGTCCCCGCGCCGGGCACCAAGGACGTGACCGGCGACACCGTGGTCCTGGTCGTGCTGTCGCCCGGTGCGCCCTTCCCGCTGATCTCGCTCGCCGGCGACACCACGACGGCCGCGGCCAACTTCCTTGGTCAGTTCGGACTCACCGTCTCGGGCACGACGAGCACGAGGTGCTCGAACACCATGACGTCGGGCCTGGTCGTGAGCACGATCCCCGCGGCGGGCGCTCCGGTCAAGGCCGGCGCGGCCATCGAACTGGTGACCTCGTCGGGCGTCTGCAACGTCGTGGTGCCCAACGTCGTGGGTGACGGTCAGGACGCCGCCAACTCCGCGCTGACGGCCCAGAACCTGGTCGGCGTCTTCACCGACGCCCCCCTGGGCACCTGCCCGGTGACGGAGTCGCCGGGCACGGTCCTCACGCAGAGCGTCGCCGGAGGATCGTCGGCGCCCTACGGCTCGACGATCGACCTGACGGTCTGTCCCGGCCCGCTCGGCTACTAGCGCCCAGGGGCCCGACGGGCCCGGCAGTAACATCGTGTCCTATGGCCAAGACCGGACAGAAGCGGCGCAAGAGCAAGGAGATGGGCCGCTACGTCTCCGCCCAGGGTCGCGGCAGTTACACCGCGCCGCGGCCCGCCAACACCGAGCACAGCCCGCGCTGGTACGGCTGGCTCCTGCTCGGCCTGCTCGTCCTGGGCCTCGTGATCATCGTCTTGAACTACCTCGGCGTGCTGCCCGGTTCGGTGTCGCCGTGGTACCTGGTCGCCGGACTCGTGTCGATGTTCTCCGCCTTCTACCTGGCGACGCTGTACCGCTGAACGCGTGCGCGATCAGGCGAGGCGTTCGATGATGGTGGCGTTGGCCAGTCCGCCGCCTTCGCACATCGTAAGCAGGCCGTAGCGGCCGTTCGTGCGTTCGAGCTCGTTGAGCAGCGTCGCGCAGAGTTTCGTGCCCGAGGCCCCGAGAGGGTGGCCGAGCGCGATGGCGCCGCCGTTGACGTTCACCCTGGACATGTCGGCCGCCAACTCCTTCTGCCAGGCCAGGACGACCGACGCGAAGGCCTCGTTGATCTCGATCAGGTCGATGTCCGACAGCGCGAGGCCGGAGCGTTCGAGGGCCTTGCGCGTCGCGGGGATCGGCCCCGTGAGCATCGTGACCGGATCGACGCCGGCGAGCGCGAAGGTGTGGAACCGGGCCCGGGCGCGATAGCCCATCTGGCGGGCCCGCTCCTCGCTCATGATCAACACGGCCGACGCGCCGTCGGTGATCTGCGATGAGTTGCCGGCCGTGACCTTGCCGCCCTCCTTAAAGGCCGGCTTCAGGTTCTTGAGGGTCTCGACGCTCGAGTTGGCGCGGATGCCCTCGTCCTTCGTCATCAGCTCCTCGGTGTCGTGGCCCTCGTCGTCGCGCACGATGACTGGCACCATCTCGCGCTCGAAGCGGCCCTCGAGGGTGGCCTGGGCGGCGCGGCGGTGGCTCTCGGCCGAGAACCGGTCGAGATCCTCACGGGAGATGCCCCACTGGTCGGCGATCATCTCAGCGCCGATGCCCTGGTTCTTGAGCCCACCCTGGGGCTCGTATCGCTCGAAGACCCGCGGGCCGAAGGGGAACCCGGCGTCCTGGCCGATCGACGATCCCATCGCGACACGGGTCATCACTTCGACCCCGGCGGCCACGACGACGTCGTAGGCCCCGGCCATGACACCCTGGGCCGCGAAGTGCAGGGCCTGCTGGGAGGATCCGCACTGGCGGTCAATGGTGGTCGCCGGCACCGACTCGGGCCAGCCGGCCGCCAGGACGGCGTTGCGCCCGACGTTGAAGGCCTGTTCGCCGACCTGGGAGACGCAGCCCATGATGACGTCGTCGACCAGCGCGGGGTCGAGGTCGTTGCGCGAGACGATCGCGCGCAGGGTCTCGGACGCGAGGTCCACCGGGTGCCAGTTCTTCAATTTCCCGTTGCGCTTGCCCCCGGGGGTCCGCACGGCGTCCACGATGACCGCAGTTGGCATGGCCGTCCTCTCTCGTGGCCTGCTCGGGCCATCGTCAGAATCCTATTGGCCTTTGGGAATCACGGGCCCTGGACTATCGTCACGTCGATGGTCGACGCCGCCAAGAACATGGATCGATGGCTGGGCGACGGGGGCATGGCCATCGTCGGCGCGCTCGGCGGCCTCTTCGAGGCGTACGGGGTGCAGGGCGAGGACCTCGGGTGGGTGAGTGGTTCCTTCACTCCGAGCGAATTGGCCTGTAATCCCCACGGAGCGGTGCAGGCCGGGGTGCACGCCGTCCTGCTCGACGCGGCGATGAATTTCGCGATCAACGCCGCGCTTCGCGGACGCGATCGCACGAACGCGACGATCGAGATGACGTGCCAACTCCTGCGCCCGGCCCGTCGCGACGAGCACTACGTCCTGCGCGGCGACGTCGTGCGCCTGACCCGTCAGATCGCCTTCGCCGAGGCCGGCATCAGCGACGACGACGGTGAGTTCGTGAGCCGGGCCACGGGCACCTTCCTCGTGCACCGCGACGACCAGGCCTGATCGCCGGAGCGTCCGGCCTAGCGCGTCGCGAGGTTCTCGATGAATTGGTCGGGGTCGACCGAGATGAAGAGGCCGCTCGCTTCGCTCAACACCGTCTCGTCGCAGCGCACGACCGCCGCCAGCGTGAACTTTCGACCTTCGCGTCGCGCCAGCCAGGCCCGCGTCGTGACCGGTCGGTTCAGGGGCACCGGGGAGCGGTAGGAGACGTCGAGCTGTGCGGTGAAGGCGAGGACCTGGTGCATCGCCACGACCAGGCCCATCGCCTCGTCGATGACGGCGGCCAACACGCCGCCGTGGCCCATGCCCGGCGCGCCCTCGAAGGGCGGTGTGAACGTGGCCACCATCACGATCTCGTCGCCCTCTCGCCAGAAGTGCGCGCCCAGGCTCACCGGGCTGTCGAGGCCTGAGACGACCGAGCCCGTGAGGTGCTGCTCGCTGCGCCCCTCGCTCAGCAACGACACCCGGAACTCGTCGAGCAGGGCCTGCTCGGGGACACGCCGTCGCACGTCTGCGCGCCGCACGACCCCTACGAGCTGCGCCGCCCGCTCTTCGATGAGGTCGAGGTCGGCGTCGCTGAGCTCGCGCGCCACGAACTCCTCGTTGAGTTCGCGCAGGCGAGTGGCCGCTCGGGTCCGGTCCGGCCCGTCGCTCACTGGCCGCCGGTGTAGTGCCGATCGGCGACGGCGAGGGCCCGGTCGAGCCGGGCCAGGCCCTCGCGGGCCTCGTCGTCACTCACGTTGCAGGGCGGCACGACGTGCAGGCGATGGAAGTTGTTGAAGATGAGCAGTCCCTCGTCGCGACAGGCGGCGACCAACTCGTTCATGGCCGCAGAGCTCGATCCGTAGGGAGCGAGCGGCTCCTTGGTCGAGCGATCGCTCACGAGGTCGAGCGCGAAGAAGACCCCGAGCCCGCGCACCTCGCCGACGACGGGGTGGCGCGTGGCCAGCTCCTCGAGGCCCGGTCGCAGCACTTCGTCGCCGATGCGCCGCGCGTTCTCCACCATGTGCTCGTCCTGCATAGCCTCGATGGCGGCGACGGCCGCGGCGCAGGCCAGCGGGTGACCGGAGTAGGTGAGGCCGCCGGGGTAGACCCGGTCGTTGAACGTCGCGCTGATCGCCTCGTTGAGCACGACCCCGCCCAGGGGCACGTAGCCCGAGTTGACGCCCTTGGCGAAGGTCACCAGGTCGGGCCGGACGTCGTGATCGAGGTAGGCGAACCAATTGCCGGTGCGCCCGAAGCCACACATCACCTCGTCGGCGATGTAGACGATGCCGTAGCGGTCGCAGAGCTGGCGCACGCCCTTCAAGAAGCCGGGTGGCGGGACCATGATCCCTGCGGTCCCCGGGATGGTCTCGAGGATGATCGCGGCGAAGGCGGTCGGACCTTCGAAGAGGATGGTGTTCTCGAGGCTCTCGAGGGCCCGGGCGCACTCTTCTTGCTCGGTGCTGGCGTGAAAGACCGAGCGGTAGAGGAAGGGACCGAAGAAGTGCACGACCCCGGACGTGCCGATGTCGTTGGGCCAGCGCCGAGGGTCCCCGGTCAGGTTGATCGAGGTCGAGGTGGCCCCGTGGTAGCTGCGGTAAGTGGCGAGGATCTTCTGTCGACCGGTGTGCAGGCGGGCCATGCGCACCGCGTGTTCGACGGCCTCGGTGCCGCCGTTGGTGAAGAAGACCTTGGCCGCCCCCTCGAAGGAGTGGTCCAGGATGAGTTCGGCCGCCCGATAGCGCTTCTCGTAGCCGTGCTGGGGCGCGATCGTGCAGAGCGTGCCGGCCTGGTCCTGGATAGCGCGAACGACGGCCGGGTGCTGGTGGCCGACATTGGTGTTGACCAACTGCGAGGAGAAGTCGAGGTAGGTCTTGCCGGCCTCGTCGGTCACGTAGACGCCGTGGGCATCCCGTATCATCAGGGGGTTTATGGTCGACTGCGCTGACCAGGAGTGAAAGACGGAGGCCTTTTCTCTCTCGATCGGGCTCAGCGTTGAGCGGTCGGTTGACATGATCTGATCCTTTTTTGTTGGTACCTGCACCGTAACGCACCGACGCCGTCGTGGCGAGTCTGCGCCTGGCGACGGGGGCGAACGCAACCGGGCGTGCGCGACGGCGAGGGATGCGCCAGTTGCGAAATCACCGGTAAATCGTGAGGGGGAGACGACATGAACGAGGTGAGAGACGAAGAAGGTGTTCATGAGGAAGAGTTCGCTGTTGGCGGTTGCTATGGGCTTCGTCGCGGGAGGTCTGGTCGTTGGTGGCGGAGTGCTCACGCCGGGCGCCGCTTCAGCGTCGAGCACCGCGGCGCCGGCGTGCTCGTCGGCGATGCTGAAGGTCACCGTTGGCCGTTCCCAGGGCACCGCGGGGACCATCTACTACCCGATCATCTTCACCAACCAGAGCGGCTCAACCTGCTCGATCTACGGAGTGCCGATGATTCAACCGGTGGGCGTCGGACGTATATCGATCGGGCCGGTGGCTCGCAACACGTCACGGGGCGAGATGCCGGCGTCGCACACCTTGAAGACCGGTCAGAGCGTGAGCGTGGCCTTCGGCGTCATCGAGACTGGCAATTACACCCCGTCGACGTGTGTCGCCAAGGCGGCCCGGGGCGCGGTCGTGTCGATGGGATCGTTCCTCCACAACCGCTACGTCCACCTGAACATGCTCGTCTGCACCAAACGCGCGAGCACGACGACGCACCTCATCACCGCGGGGGTCACCGGGGAGTAGATCCGCGGGTCTTGACGTCGTGAGGTGATGACCGGGTTCGCTAGGAAGCGGTACAGTCGCCCTATGAGTCGTCCGCGGGTGCCGAGTGGGGTCGTGCACAAGTTGCCGGGCGACCTTCGCGAGGCGTTGATCGCCAACCCTACGGCCCTCGACGCGTGGGTCGACATCACGCCGCTGGCCCGCAACGAGTTCATCTGCTGGGTCGAGGACGCCAAGCAGAAGGTCACGAGAGACAGGCGAATTCGCCGGACCCAAGAGGAGCTCGAGGAGGGCCAACGTCGGCCCTGCTGCTGGCCGGGGTGCCATCATCGCGAGCGAACCGGCGCGTAGCATCCGTCCCACGATCAGGAACCCCGTGGTCGGCGGTCGATGGATGTCGATGATCGAGGTGTTCGTGGAGGGATCATCCGGTGATGACTAGGTCATCGGGTACTGGCACGACGTCAACCATCGACCGTGCGCCACAACCTGGTGGTGGGGCTAGTAAGAATCGAACTTACGACCTCGTCATTATCAGTGACGCGCTCTAACCGACTGAGCTATAGCCCCGCAGGGGTTCCAATCTACACCAGGCAACCTGAGGCCTAGGGGGCCATCGGCTCGTGAAGCTTGGCCGCGATCGACTGACTCGCGGTAGCGAGCAATGTCCCCGTTCGACTCCAGAGGAACGCCGTGCCCTGCGCGAAACCGCCGACGAGGGCGTGCATGCGTATCTCGCAGAGCACCCACTCCGTCGCCTCGAGCGTGACCATTCGCAGGGTGTTGTCAAGACTGCGACCCCTCGTCGGTCGCCCCGTCAACTGACTCACGCCGCCCGAGACGAAGTCGCCGAAGATCGCCAGGGTGGCCGCCGACGCTTCGAGATGTCCAGGTATCCGTGACCAGATCGCCGGCAGGCCCTTGGCGTTGGCTCCATCGACTCCGTCGTCGTGGTGCAACATCGCCAGTCGACAGTCCACGTGCTTGAAGATCGAACGGTCCACGTCGAAGGGCCGTTCGAGCGGGGGACACTCCTCGGGGTCGGGAACGGCCGGCATCAACCGCGGCGCCGCTGCGGTGAGCGTTCCCGTGCCGAGGGCGGCGTTGACGGTGAGGATCTCGCGTCTGTCGACGGTGGCAGTGGCGCGGGCCTGCGTGACGTGCCCGCCTTCGACGAGCAGTTCGGTCCGCACCCGCACCTCGGCGTCCAGGGTCGCGTAGGAGAGGTACTGCGCGCTCGCCCAGATCGTCGGGCGCCCGCTGGCCTGCTCGAGCGCGACGATCCCGGCGGCCAACCCGCAGCCGCCGAACAGGAATCGTCCGGGCGTCGCCAGTTGCTCGGTCACCACGAAGGTCCATTCAGAAGAGGTGTCGCGGCGCATGTCGAGGAAATCGGTGGCGTCCACGAGGGTCGAGGCTACTGGACGGCCGTCGCGACCCGGCTCGGGCGGGTGGCCCGTTCAAAGGCGGTCAGACTTGGACCGTGATCGATCCCCGGTTCATCTATCTCGCGATCTTCCTCGCCCTCGCGGGCATGACGGTCTACGTTCGCGACACCCTGCGCGGCGACACGACGCCCAACCGGGTGACGTGGAGCCTCTGGGGCGTGGAGGGCGTGCTCATCTTCTTCGTCGAAGTCCAACAGCACGTCGGTCCCGCGTCGCTCATGACCCTGACCCTCGGACTCGTGCCGCTCGTGGTCGTGGCGGCCTCCTTTCGAAGTCCCCATCACGCCTGGCGCGTCGGTACGTTCGACGTCTTCTGCGGCGTCCTGTCGGTGGTGGGCCTCATCTTCTGGTGTTTCGTCAACGAACCTACGGTGGCGCTGGTCTCGTTCATGGCGGCCGATCAAGCGGCTGCGCTACCCACACTTCGCAAGTCCTGGATCGCGCCGTCGACGGAGTCGGCGGGAGCGTTCTTCTTGGGCTTCGCGAACTGCGCGATCACGTTGCTGACACTCAAGCGACTGACGACGGCCGGTGTGCTTTTTCCCGGTTGTATCCTGATTACTGATCTGATCATTGGTGTGCTCGTGATAACTGACCTTGGACCTCGCCTACGGGGCTACCCGCGACCGGCCCCGTCCCCGCGCGTACCGTGAGCGCCTCCGCGGCGCTGCCGACGTTGGACGAGCGACTCAGTGCCGGTCAGGCGTTGCGCGAGCGATTCCCCCGATCCACGCTCGGCGCGCTGGCCCCGCGCCCCTCGGGCTACGACGCCGTCGGGCGGCTGATGTGGCAGGGCCAGAGCCGGGTGGCCGACCTGTTGCCCATCCGCTACCAGCGCATGCTCGAGAATCCTCTCTCCTTCTACCGCGGCGGCGCGTTGCTGATGGCCGACGACCTGGCCCGGGGTTCGAACACCACGCTCGAACTGCAGATATGCGGCGACGCGCACCTCTCGAACTTCGGCGTGTTCTCCTCGCCCGAGGGTCAGCTCGTCTTCGACGTCAACGACTTCGACGAGACCGATACTGGCCCCTTCGAGTGGGACGTCAAGCGCCTCGTGGCCTCCTTCGCCATCGCGTCGAGCTACCTCGGACACGACGACGAGCAGCAGGCGAGGATCGCGACGCAGGTGGCCAGCGAGTACCGACTCTCGATGCAGCGATTCGCCGCCGAGACACGCCTGGGCGTCTGGTACGCGAGGCTCGACGTGGGCGAGGTGGTGAAGGACCTGCGTGGCTTCCTGGCCGATCACGCGACGCAAAGGGTCGACGTCGTGATCGCCGGGGCCAAGGGCCAGGACGCCGCCAAGTCCTACGAGAAGCTGGTCACCTACGAGGACGGGGCGGTGCGCATCAGGGCCCACCCGCCACTCGTCACGCCCCTGGGGGAGTTGGAACCTTCGACGCTCAGCGCCCACGAGGTGCTCGACGAGGTGCTCGACGGTTATCGCCAGACCCTCAGCGTCGATCGACGAGTGCTGCTGGAACAGTTCGTGGCGGTGGACGCCGCGCAAAAGGTGGTCGGCGTCGGCTCGGTCGGCACGCAGTGCTACATCGTGCTGCTCGTGGGTCGTGACCAGCGCGATCCCTTCTTCCTGCAGGTCAAGGAGGCGCAGCGTTCGGCCGTGTCGACCGCGCGGGCCACGGACCCCGAGGGCCCGCCCGGCGAACGGGTGGTCGACGGCCAGCGCAAGATGCAGGCGACCCCCGACGCCTTCCTCGGTTGGTATTCGATGGGCGCGGGCGATGAGTCGCGAAGCTTCTACGTGCGCCAGCTCTACGACAACAAGGCGTCGGTGATCGTCGAGAAGCTCGACGAGCCGTTGCTCGTCGCCTACGGGCGGGCCTGCTCGTGGGTGCTCGCGCGGGCCCACGCCCGCTCGGGGCTCTCGGCGCAGATCGCCGGGTACCTGGGCAAGAACGACAGCTTCGAGAGCGCGATGACGAGCTTCGCGCTGGCCTACCGCGCGCGCAACCAGGCCGACTTCGAGGCGCTCGCGAGCGCCGCCAAACAGGGACGTATTACCGTAGCGACGTGATGAGGCTTCTGCCCTTTCACTGGCACTTCGTCGAATTGGCGGTCATCGTGGCGGCCGCGGTGCTGCAGCGCCTCTTCGTGTCCGATCGACGCCAGCGCCGCTACGCCCTCATCGCGCTGGCGGCCCTGGCGGCGGTGACGATGTGGCCGATCGGCGACCTCGCGGCGACGGTCTCGCTGACGGTCGCCACCGTGCAGCGACTCGTGATCATGCTGGCCGTCGCACCGCTGCTGCTGCTGGCGACGCCGACGTCGGTCTTCTCGCGCCTGACCCGTCCGGCGCCGGTCGACGCCGTGACGCGCCGACTCGCCCATCCCGGCGTGGCGCTGGTCGCGGTGACGGTGTTCGGCACGTACACGCTCACCCCGGCGGTGATCGACTGGGGGGCGCACGGTCAGTTCAACCGCGACGTCGTGACGTTGTCGGTGCTGGCGCTCGGGGTCATCCTGTGGACGCCGGCGCTCGCCCTGATGCCCGGCACCAAGAGGCTCTCGCCGATCGCCCGGGCCGGCTACGTGTTCGTCTCGGCGCTGGTGGTGACGAGCCTCTCCTTCGTGTGGATCTTCTCGCGCCACCCGCTCTACCCGGCGCTGCACCACCAGCACGCGTTGTTGCACATGACGCCCCTGTTCGACCAGGAGCTGGCCGGCTTCGTCGCCAAGCTCGGCTGCTACGCGCCGATGTGGACGGTCGCGTTCCTCATCTTCTCCCACGCCGAGGACCGCGGTGTCGAGGTCGAGCAGACCCCGTTGCACTGGGCCGACGTCGAGCGTGAACTGCTGCGCCTCGATCGCCAGCGGGCCCGGGACCTGCGCCACCAGCGTTCGCCGTAGCGCTGCTTTGGTAGGCTGAACTCCCTTTGGGGGACGTAGCTCAGTTGGTAGAGCGCGGGCTTTGCAAGCCTGAGGTCGTGGGTTCGATCCCCATCGTCTCCACGAAGTCGGCCCCCACTTGGGCCATCGCGTACGGGGAAATCACGATGAGGCGACCGATGCGGCCGCACCGTCGCGCCGCCGTCGACCGGCCCGGCCCTGGGCGATGGCCGCACCGAACAGGATGAACACGGCGCCGACTGGCTCGTTCCAGGTGAGCCGCTCACTGAGGAAGGCGACCCCCACGATCACCGCGAAGAGCGGCGTGAGGTAGGTGACGCTGCTGGCGATCGTGGCCGGCGCTCGGCTGATGACGTGGAAGTTCAAGATGTAGGCGACGCCGGTGCCGAGCACGCCGAGGGCGGCCAGGGCCGCCAGTGACGACGGCGCGGGGTGGTGGTTGACCCGTCCCGCGATCAGCGCGAACGGTAGGAGCTGTCCCGCCCCGCACAGGACCTGGCCCGTGGCGAGCGCGATCGGGGATTCCTTCGAATCTCCCAGTCGCGTGCGGGCGTAGGGGAAGCCGACGCCGTAGCACGCCACGGCGACGAGGCAGGCCAGTACGCCGAGCAGTTGGCCCCGCCCGAAGCCGCGCCATACGCCGATCACCACCAGCACGCCCGCCAGACCGACGACCAGGCCGGTCAGGATCGTGCGGGTGGCCCGCTCCTGTCGAAAGAGCACCAGCACCGCGACGAGCGTCGTGAGCGGGGTCAGCGCGTTGATGAGCCCCGCGAGCACCGACGAGATGTGGGTCTCGCCGTAGGCGAAGAGCGTGAACGGCACGCTGTTCACGAGCAGCGAGAAGACGAAGAGGTGGCGCCAGGTGCTCGCGCGCCGTGGCAAGGCCGTGTCGGTGACGGCGGCGATCACCAGGAGGGCCGCGCCTCCGGCACACAGGCGCACGAAGGCGACGTCGACCGGTGAGACGGCGCGCAGGCCGAGCTTGATCCACCAGAAGGAGCAGCCCCATATCGCGCCCAGGATCACGAAGGACAGTTGCCAGGGCGGGCCGTCGCGCCGGTCGACCGGCGCGGTCACGGCGCGTGCGTCTGGGCTTCGGCGCGCAGCAGCTCCCGCTTGGTCTCGAGGCCCCAGCGGTAGCCGGCGAGGGACCCGTCCTGGCGAACGACCCGGTGACAGGGGACCGTGAGGGCGGCGGGGTTCGACGCGCAGGCCGAGGCGACGGCCCGCACGGCCCGGGGTGAACCAATCGAGGCGGCGACTTGCGTGTAGGTTCGCGTTTCGCCCGAGGGAATGGCGCGCAGCGCCTCCCACACCCGGACCTGGAAGGCCGTACCGGCGACGTCGAGGGGCAACGTGGTGGGGTCGCCCTCGCCGCGCACGGCTTCGGCGAGCACGTTCGCTATCTCGGCCAGGCCGTCGTCGTCGCGCTCGATCGTCGCCAGTGGGAACTCCTCGGATAGTTCCCGGCACAGGGCCGCCTCGCTGGAGCCGACCTTGACCGAACAGACGCCCCGGGCGGTACGGGCGGCGACGACGACGCCGACGGGGGTGATCATCGACGTGAAGGTGATGGCCGTCCCCGGGGCCCCGCGGCGGTAACGATCGGGCGCCATGCCCAGGCGCGGGGCCCCGTGCTCGTAGAAGGCCCGGTTCGATCCGTAGCCGGCCTCGAAGATGGCGTCGGTCACCGTCAGGCCCGCGCGCAACGCGGCCCGGGCCCGCTCGGCCCGGGCCGCTCGCGCGTACTCGCCGATCGAGACGCCCACGACGTCGGAGAAGAGTCGGCGAAGGTGGCGCTCGCTGTAGCCGAGCTCGCCGGCCAGCGCCGCGACGTCGGGCTCGCCGTCGCACGATTCCACGTATCGACAGGTCTCGATGACCGCGCGACGTGAGGGCTCGCTGTCGCGGGCCTGGTCGGGGTGGCAGCGCTTGCAGGCCCGGTAGCCGGCGCCGGCGGCCTCGAGCGGCGTCGCGAAGAACTCGACGTTGGTGCGAAGGGCCCGGCGCGCGCCGCAGCCCGGACGGCAGTAGACGCCGGTCGAGCGCACGGCGTAGACGAAGAGGCCGATCGCTCCGCTGTCGCGGTCCTCGACGGCCCGCCACCTGGTCTGTTCGAGTGTTTCCATAGGGCGTAATCTACGGGCGCCGCGATGGCGACGCTCTACGTTGGCGGACGTCGAACTGCGGTGTTCGTGGGGTTGGCGCCTAGGTCGTCTTCTGGCCGGCGTAGTGCTCGCGCCAGATCAGCCGGTAGACGCGACTCTTTCGAGGGATCGAGCGCAGTCCGGGGATGAAGGGCATCAACGTCAGGCCGGCCGTCAGGACAATCATCACCGCGAGCACGAGGATGTCGCCGTTGCCGCTCGAGTTGAAGGGCGGTATCTGGTACCAGAAGGTGTAGAGCCACAGCCACGCCGAGCCGGGGTAACTGCCGGTCTCGTTCATCACGCCCCACTGGTTGCCCTGGAGGTGCTGTTGGGAGGCGATGCTGCCCAGGTAGCTGCCGTCAGAGATGAAGAGCAGGCTCTGGGTGTAGTCGGTGGAGTAGAAGCTGTCGCCGGTGATGAGGGCCTGGTCGAGCGCGCCGCTACGGGCCATCATCGTGAGGTCGTTGATCATGACCGGCAACGGACCGTCGTTGGCGTTGGGCACGATCACCTGGCCGTCGACGAACTTCATCTTGGGCGCGACCTTGGTGTAGTTGTTGACCCACTTGGTCTGGGTGGCCTTGGACGCCGTGTTCCACGCCGCCAGGTTCTGGTGCAGCACCGGCTGGTTGGGCAGCGCCTCGAGCGGGTCGACCACGAAGTCCTTGGTCGTGTTGATCGGGATGTGCACGCCGACCCAGTACTCGAGCTTCAGGGGCCCGAGCGCCTGGCTGGCGTTGGACGGCTGCACGTTGTAGGGCGCGCCGTAGGAGGCCGTGAGCGACGTCCCGTTGAGCTCAGACAGGGCGGTGGTGGCGAAGTCGACGGGCGCGGCGTTGGACCAACTCTTGATCGTGACGGCCGGTATGTCGGGCGAGCCGAAGACGACGGCGAGCAGCACCGTCAGCAGGCCGATCACGACGAGGGCGATGGTCCCCTCCTTGATGATGTCGTAGGGGGTGTGCCCGCCCTTCCACTCGGGGGCGTCCACGTCGGGGCGAAAGCCTTTGCTCATTGTGGGGCTCCCGTGCTCTCAGCGACTATCGGCGCAGCGGCTATCGGACTGGGGGTCGCGGCCTTGTCGTCCTCGAACGGGGGCACGACGCCCTTGATGCGCACCATCACCACGTGCGCACCCACCAGGATCACCAGCAGCAATGGCAACAGCACGATGTGCCACATCAGCATCTGCCCGGGGTTCAAGAGGTTGAAGAAGGCACCGCCACCGGTTGAGTTGATGGCGTCCTTGGCCTGGGTCGAGATCCACTGCGAGTCGAAGTTGGTCTGGCTGACGTAGCCCGTGAGGGCCGTGACGACCGACGCGAGGAAGAGGAACATGCCGGTGATCCACGTCATCGCCCGCCCGCCGCGCCAGGCGGCCATGAAGTACTTGCCCCACAGGTGCACCACCATCGAGAAGAAGAAGATCTCGACGCTCCATAGGTGCAGTGAGTTCACGAAGTGCCCGATGTTCGAGACGTGCCACCACTCCGGACCGAAGATGGCCAGGATGCAGCCGGTGGCGATCACCACGATGAGCGCCGATATCGTCGCGACGCCGAAGACGTAGATCCACGACGCGACGTAGCTCGGCTGGGTGTCGGGCAGCATCTTCTCGGGGGGCAGCTTGCCGAAGCTGCGCTTGCGCAGGCGCGTCGTCCACTGGCGGTCGATCTCGGTGCTCATGGGTTCTCCCGACGCCGGCGACGTCCGGGGAAGGGCAGCAGAAGTGCGGCGACGAAGGTCAGCACCATCAAGACGATCACGATCGCGTTGGCCGCGCTGATCTCGAGGAAGTGCCAGTGGAAGTAGTGGTCAGGATGGTTTAACGGCACCAACGCTGCCCAGAGGAAAGAGCCCATACCAAAGTTCCAGTTCTCGGTACCCGCCCCGTCGACGAGTCTCCCACACTTTCTAGTAGTGCTCGATCACCGAACGGATGGGACCTAAGTCACTTTTGCGAGCGGCGCCACCGGTCTCTTCTCGGTCCCCGGCTCGCGGTCGTGGGCGCACTGGCGAAGGTGGAACTGGGTCACACCGATGGTGAGCGAGACGGCTCCGACGATGTGCAGTTCGACGAGCAGCGCCGGCAGGTGGGAGAGGTACTGCGTCACGCCGATCGCCGCCTGGATCAGCGAGATCACGACGAGGCGGCGCACGCCCAGCTGCAGCGCCCGCGGGGCTCCGCTGCGCCAGACCGAGAGCAGCAGGCCCAGGACCAGCCCGATGAACAGCATCGCGGCGGCCGAATGGACCCAGGCGGCGTCGGCGAGGGTGAAGGGCATGCGCGGCGCGACGACCTGGCCGATCGACGCGCCCGACTGGGGCGTGGAGCCGGTCGTGGCGGTGCCCGTGGCGATCAGGACCACGAAGGGAACCCAGAGCAGGCGCGCGATGCGCAGGAAGTGCCGGTCGCGCACGTCGCGGCGCGCGCCGGGACCGTAGACGTACTTCGAACGGTGGTAGAGCACGGCGGCCACGACGACGATGGCGAGCGAGACCATGAGGTGCACCGCCACGGTCCAGGGGTTGAGCTTGGAGTAGACGACGACGGCCCCGATCCCGGCGTCGGCGAGGATGCTCACGATCAACAGGCCGGTCAGCACGAGCAGGTCGCGCCGTCGCGGAGTTCGCAGCCACGCCGCGACGAAGGTGACGGCCGTGATGACGATCAGTAGCGCGGTGATCATACGGTTGCCGTACTCGATCGCGTGATGGATGCCCCACGAGCCGAGGATCCGACCGTGAAAGCAGGTGGGCCAGTCGGGACAGCCCAGGCCCGAGCCGGTCAGACGCACGGCCTCGCCCGAAAGGACGATGAGGATCATCCCGAGGAACGTGGCGAAGGCGAACCAGCGAAAGGCCGGTGCGGAGACGCTGTGGCGGGCCGGAGTCACCCGGCCAGCCTAGAGAAACTCGCCTCTCCTAGAATGCCCGTGTGACGCTCGCGGCCCCCCCTCAACGATCGCGGGTCGATGTACTGAGGGGTTACGTCGCCCTGACCAAACCGCGCATCATCGAACTGCTGTTGATCACGACGATCCCCACCATGGTGGTCGCGGCCAAGGGTTTCCCCGGTCTCTGGCTGGTCGTGGCGACCCTGGCCGGCGGCACGCTGGCCGCCGGCGGGGCCAACGCATTCAACATGGTGATCGACCGCGACATCGACGCGATCATGGAGCGCACGAAGCGCCGTCCCCTGGTGACGGGG
The DNA here is from genome assembly GCA_050010495.1 of Acidimicrobiales bacterium. Taxonomy (GTDB): domain Bacteria; phylum Actinomycetota; class Acidimicrobiia; order Acidimicrobiales; family RAAP-2; genus RAAP-2. The sequence goes on along the minus strand of JBEKKW010000001.1, from coordinate 905 downwards.
GTGATGACGCCCCGGGCGGCCACGATCTTCGCGGTCGGCCTCGAGTTGGCCGCCTTCGCCGCCCTGTCGATCTGGGTCAACATGCTCTCGGCCTACCTCGCCATGGGGGCGACGGCCTTCTACGTCGTCGTCTACACGATCTGGCTCAAGCGTCGCAGCAAGCAGAACATCGTCATCGGTGGCGCCGCCGGAGCGGTCCCCGTCCTGATCGGCTGGGCCGCGGTCACCAATTCGCTGTCGTGGACGCCGGTGCTGCTCTTCCTCGTCATCTTCATCTGGACGCCGCCGCACTTCTGGGCGCTGGCCGTGCGTTACCGCGACGACTACGAGGCGGCCAACGTGCCGATGATGCCCGTCGTGGCTTCGCTGCGGCGCACGACGCTGGAGATCCTCGTCTATTCGGTCGTGATGTGGGCCCTCACCATCCTGGTCGGGCCGGTCGCCCACCTGGGCTGGATCTACGCGGTCGCCGCCACCGTGCTCGGCGCCCTCTTCACCTTCTACGCGCTGCGGCTCTACCACCACGCCCGCAACGATCGGGCCGACGTCGCTGAGGCGATGCGCCTCTTTCATTTCTCGATCACGTACCTCTCCGCGCTGTTCGTGTTGATGGCAGTAGATGTCCTCGTCCGAAACCACTAAACCCGCGCGAGGTCGACCGTCGCCGATGATGTTCGTCTCCATCGGGATCGGCTCGGTACTGGCTGTCGCGCTGATCGTGGTCGTGTCGATCCTCACCGGCGCGAAAGTGACGAACAACAACGGCCTGCCGACCTCGAATCTGGTGGGCCAGAAGGTGTCGAGCTTCACCCTCACCGGCCTTAACGGCGACAAGGTGACCGCGCCGTGGGCGACGCATCACGCCGGCGTCCTGATCTTCTTCGCCAGCTACTGCGGACCGTGCC